>NZ_AP022590.1:2783493-3092770 GCF_010731775.1 Mycobacterium mantenii
GCCTGCAGGCCCTGTTGCCTCCCGAGCAGCGCGCCCAACCCGGCGCGCGGGCCACGCTGTTCGGCATGACCGAGGCCTTCGGGCCGTACTGCGGCTATCCCGCCGACACCGACATGCCCGCGACCGCGTGGGGCAGTTGCGGAAAACCGTTCGCAGGCATGGAAATCCGCATTGTCGACACCGACACCGGCGAGCCCGTCGCGGCGGGCGTCACCGGCATGATCCACATCCGCGGACCGCACACGCTGCGCGGCATCTGCGGGCGGACCCGCGAGGACCTGTTCACCGCCGACGGCTTCTACCCCACCGGTGACCTCGGCCACCTCGACGAGGAGGGATTCCTGTTCTACCACGGGCGATCCGACGACATGTTCAAGGCCAGCGGGGCGACCGTCTACCCCAGCGAGGTCGAGCGCGCGCTGCGCGCGATCGACGGCATCGACAACGCCTTCGTCACCAATGTGCCCGGCACGACGGGTGATCGGGTGGGCGCGGTGGTGGTATGCGGCGATCGCGCACTGACTACCGCACAGCTGCGCGGCTCCGCACGTGCCCTGCTGAGCGCCTTCAAGGTCCCGACGGTCTGGCTGCTGCTGGATTCCGACGACGAGGTGCCGCGCGGCGGCACCGGCAAGGTCGACATCCGCCGACTGCGCGAGATGCTGGCCGACGAGGCTCAGGGAACCCGCGTCCAGGGCTGACAGTTCTGCGACTCGAAGGCCTTCACCGATGAGTTGATGTTCGCGAACATCGGGCCGATGGAGGTGTTCGTTTGGAGCACATGGTCCTTGTTCGCGTCCGGCGTGCTGTAGGTGAACCACGAGCACATCGACTCCTGGGTCGGCACGTTGTTGATCCACACTCCGAAGGCCGATCCCGACCCGCCGGTGTGATAGAGGCCCGGTGCGATGTCGGGCCCGACGACAAAGACACCGTTGCCCGGGATCGGGTCGAGCAGGTCGGCATTCGCCGGTGCGGCGAACGCGAGTGCGCTAATGCAGACGACGCACACAGCCGATGCACGAAGCGGTGGGGACATTCTTCCTCGCTCTGCCCTGTTGCCCCCCTTGCGTTGCAGCGTATGCCTAGTTGGGCGCGCGCAACAAGAGATGCCGGCGCAGGGGCTTCACGAAGACCCGGGGCCGGCCTCGACGACCACCCCACGCGCAACGAGGTGGTCGATCAATGGAACCGCGCCGGCGGCAAGATGTTCCGACATGGCCGCGCGGGCGAGCTTGTCGTCGCGCTTTTTCAGGGCGGACAGGATCCGCCGATGGTCCTGCATCGATTGCTCGGGCCAGCCCTCGATCGCGGGAAACACCGATTCGGGGGCGTAACGGGTGATCTGTGACATCAATTGGGCGAGCTTGGGCGAGTCCGCCGCGACATTGATCGCGCGGTGGAATTCGTGGTTCAACCGGACGGTGTGTTCGTGTTCGTCGCCGGCGTAGGCGGTCTCCAGCTGCGCCTGGACCTCCTTGAGTTCGCGCAACTGCTCGTCGGTGATGTTGAGCGCCGCCCGCGCGGCCAATTCACCACCGACGTGCGCCTGCACGTTCGCCACATCGGTGACGTCGCGTCCGGTGACCGGCAACACCGCAAAGCCGCGCCGCGGCTGCTGATTGATCAGGCCCTCGGCACACAGCGCGAACAGCGCCTCACGCACCGGGGTGACACTGATGCCCAACTCCGCGGCCAATTGATCCAACCGGACGTACGATCCGGCGGCGTACGTGCCGTCGAATATCCGCCTGCGGATAATCCGCGCAACGTCCTCGGAAAGTTGAGGCCGCGCAGCGAAATCCGGAACGCTCATCTGCTTACACCTGATACTCGGCGAGCAGTCGCTTGCTGATGATGTTCTTCTGGATCTCGCTGGTGCCCTCTCCGATCAGCAGGAACGGCGCGTCACGCATCAGCCGCTCGATTTCGTATTCCTTGGAGTAGCCGTAGCCGCCGTGGATCCGGAAACTCTGTTGGGTGACCTCGGTGCAGTACTCGCTGCACAGGTATTTGGCCATCCCGGCGGCCACGTCATTGCGTTCCCCCGAATCCTTCAGGCGCGCCGCGTTGACCATCATCAGGTGTGCGGCTTCGACTTTGGTCGCCATCTCGGCCAATTGGAATGCGATGGCTTGATGCTCGGCGATCGGCTTGCCGAAGGTCTCACGTTGTTGGGCGTAGCGCACCGCGAGCTCGAAGGCGCGAATCCCGACACCGCACGCGCGCGCCGACACGTTGACCCGGCCGACCTCGATGCCGTCCATCATCTGGAAGAAGCCCTGCCCCGTGGTGCCGCCAAGAACGTCGTCGGCGCCGGCCTGATAGCCGTCGAAAATCATCTCCGTCGTTTCGATGCCCTTGTAGCCCAGCTTGTCGATCTTGCCCGGGATCCGCAGGCCGGGAACGACTTCGCCGAAACCGACCGGCTTCTCGACGAGGAACGCCGTGAGATTGCGGTGCGGTTTGTCCGAGCCCTCGTCGGTGCGCACCAGCACCGCCACCAGCGTCGAGGTGGCGCCGTTGGTCAGCCACATCTTCTGGCCGTCGATGGTGTAGGTGCCGTCGTCGTTGCGCCGGGCGCGGGTGCGGATCGCGGCCACGTCGGAACCCAGCTCCGGCTCCGACATCGAGAAGGCGCCGCGGGTCTCCCCGGCGGCCATGCGGGGCAGGAACCGCTGCTTCTGCTCGTCGGTGCCGTGCTGGCGCAGCATGTACGCCACGATGAAGTGTGTGTTGAGCACTCCGGACACGCTCATCCAGCCGCGCGCCAGCTCCTCGACGCACAGCGCGTAGGTGAGCAGCGACTCCCCCAGCCCGCCGTACTCCTGCGGAATCATCAGGCCGAACAGGCCCATCTCCCGCATCTGGTCCACGATTTCCTGAGGGTAGGTGTCACCGCGCTCGAGCTCGGCCGCGTGCGGAATGACTTCCTTCTCGACGAATTTCCGTACGGTGGCGATGATCTCGGTCTGGATCTCGGTCAGTCCGAGGGTCTGGGCGAGTTTGGTCATGTGCTGTGTTTCCCTTTCGGCCGCTCAGCAGGCGATGGTCTTGGCGTTCGTCAGACGCTCGATGTCGGTGGCGCTCAAGCCCAGACGCGCCAGGACGTCGGCGGTGTCGGCCCCCAGGGCGGGCGCGGGCGCGCTGGCCGGATGGGTACCGTCGAACGCGGCAGGCAGGCCCGGGGCGAAGTAGTCGCCGAGACCCGGCTGCCGCAATCGCGAAAACATCGGATTGTCAGTGACCTTCGGTCCCGCTGCGACCTCGGCGAAGGTGCGGTACCGCTCGAACAGCACCGTGGTGCCGGACAGGGCGGTGGTGATCTCGTCGGCGGTGTGATCGCCGAACCAGGTGGCGAACAGGCCCGACAGCACGTCGCGGTAGCGGTAGCGGTCGCCTTCGGAACCGAAGTCGGCGCCCAGCGCCTCGGCGAGGGCTGACACCGCGGCGTCCGTGCCGGTCACGGCGAGCAGGTCGCGAAAGTGCCGATTGGTCAACGTAACCACCATGAACCTGGCCCCGTCGCTGCTGGTGAAGTCCTGCCCGTACTGGCCGTAGATGGCGTTGCCCAGCCGTTCGCGTTGTGTCCCCACGACTTGCGGCTCGGTCAGCAGCCCGAGGTTGGCGGCGGTGGCCAGGGCCACGTCCTCCAGCGCCAGGCTGATCCGCGCCCCGGCCCCGGACTGTTCGCGGTGGCGCACGGCGGTGACGACGGCCAGCGCGGCGTACAGTCCGCAGCACACGTCCCAGGCCGGCAGCACGTGATTGATCGCACCGGCATGATCGGCCGGACCGGTGACGAGCGGATACCCGAGGCCCGCATTGACCGTGTAGTCCACTCCGGTGGAACCGTCACCGCGCCCGAGCAATTGAACGTGAATCACGTCGGGGCGCTTGGCCGTCAGGACATCGTGGCCGAGCCAGGACAGGCCCGCGGCGTTGGTCACGACGACGCCGTCGCCCTCGATGATCAGCCGCTGGACCAGTTCCTGGCCGTCCGGGGAGCGCAGATCGATGGTGGCCGAGCGCTTTCCCTTGTTCAGCCCGGTCCAGTAGATCGAGGTGCCGTCTGCCGCCAACGGCCACCGTTGCACGTCGGAGGCGCCGCCGACAGGGTCGACGCGAATGACTTCCGCGCCAAGCTGACTCAGCGTCATGCCGCACAGTGGCGCGGCGACGAAACTCGACACCTCCACCACGGTGAGGCCGTCCAGCGGCAACCCCGATCGGGTCATCGGGATGCGACCCGCTCGAAGACGGCGGCAAGGCCCTGCCCGCCGCCGATGCACATGGTCTCCAGGCCGTAGCGGGCCTCGCGGCGATCGAGCTCGCGCGCCAAGGTCGCCAGCATCCGGCCGCCCGTCGCGCCGACCGGATGGCCCAGCGAGATCCCCGAACCGTGCACATTGGTCCGCTCGTGATCGGCGGCGCCGAACTTCCATTCCCGCATCACCGCAAGCGCTTGGGCGGCAAAGGCTTCGTTGAGCTCGATGAGGTCGATGTCGGACAGTTGCAGGCCAGCCTTGGCCAGGGCCACCTCGGTCGCGGGCACCGGCCCGATGCCCATGACGTTGGGTGCGACCCCCGCCACGCCCCACGACACCAGGCGCACCAACGGCGTCAGGCCGTATTCGTCGGCCTTCTCCGGCGTGGTGACCACGCACATCGATGCGGCGTCGTTCTGCCCGCTGGCGTTGCCTGCGGTGACCGTCGCCTCCGGATCATCCTTTACCAGAACGGGTTTGAGCTTGCCCAGCGATTCGACCGATGTGTCGGCGCGTGGGTGTTCGTCGGTGGCGATGACTTCTTCACCGTTTCGGGTGAGGATGATCACTGGGATTATTTCAGAGTCCAGGACGCCGTCTTTCTGCGCGGCAACGGCACGCTGGTGGGAGCGCACCGCGAGCTCGTCCTGCTCCAGGCGCGAAATGCCGTACTGGCGGCGCAAATTCTCGGCGGTATCCAGCATTCCGCCGGGCACCGGGTAGTTGCGGCCGCCGGCGGTCGTGCGTCCCCTAGCCAGCCCGTCGTGCACCCGTACTCCGTGGCGGGCACCACCCCAGCGCATGTCGGTGGAGTAGAAGGCGACGTTGCTCATGCTCTCGCAGCCGCCCGCGACGACGAGATCGCTGTCGCCGCTGCCCACCTGCAGGCCCGCTTGGATGACGGCCTGCAGGCCCGACCCGCAGCGCCGGTCCACTTGCATGCCCGGAACCGTCACCGGCAGACCGGAATCCAGCGCCACCACGCGCCCGATCGCCGGAGCATCGCTGTTGGGATAGCAGTGGCCGAGGATCACGTCCTGCACGGCGTCGGGTGCCAGCCCGGTCCGTTCCAGCAGCCCCTTGAGTGCGGTGACACCGAGGTCAACCGCGGTCAGCGACTTGAACATCCCACCGTAGCGGCCGATAGGCGTCCGGACGGGCTCACAAATCACGGCCTGGCGCATGGCGCTCACAGGTGTCGGCCGCCGGTGATTTCCATAACGGTGCCGGTCATGTACGACGACAGGTCGGACGCCAGGAACAGCGCCACGCTGGCGACCTCGCTGGGCTCGCCGGCCCGGCCCATCGGCACCTCGGCGACCTTGGAATCCCAAATGCGCTGCGGCATGGCCTCTGTCATGGCGGAGCGGATCAAGCCCGGGGCAATCGCGTTCACCCGGACGCCCAGGTATGCCAGCTCTTTGGCGGCCGCCTTGGTCATGCCGACGATGCCGGCCTTGGCCGCCGAGTAGTTGGTCTGGCCGATCATGCCGACCTTGCCCGACACCGAGGACATGTTGATGATGGCGCCCCGCTTGTTTTCCCGCATGACGTTGGCGGCCAGCCGGGTGCCGTTCCAGGTCCCCTTCAGGTGCACGGAGATGACTTGGTCGAACTGCTCCTCGGTCATCTTGCGCATCGTCGCGTCCCGGGTGATGCCGGCGTTGTTGACCATGATGTCCAGGCCGCCGAAGCGCTCGATCGCGGTCTGGATCAGCGTTTCGACGTCGGACGACTGGGTGACGTCGCACCGGACCGCGACGGCGACGTCGTCGCCGCCCAACTGCTTGGCCACGACCTGGGTTTCCTCGAGGTTGACATCACCGAGCACGACTCGCGCACCCTCGGCGACGAAACGCTCCGCTATCGCCAACCCCAGCCCTTGCGCTCCGCCTGTGATGACTGCGGTCTGACCTGACAACAACGACACCTGATCACTCATCCTTCACTGCTATCGCCTCCACCGGGCACGTGCCGGCAAATATCATATTTGATATAGGATCCTGCTCTGAACCGGGGTGCCCCGGACTGGGAGAGGAGCGTGGAGTCGATGGCGACCGCCGAATTCGCTGAAGTATCGGACGAAGACTTCCGCGAGATCCAGGCTCAGACAAGGCAATTCGTCCGCAGCGTCGTCGTCCCGCGCGAGCAGGAGATCCTCGACACCGATCGCGTCCCCGACGACCTGCGCGACGAAGCCAAGAAGATGGGACTGTTCGGCTACGCGATTCCCCAGGAGTGGGGCGGCCTTGGCCTGGACCTGAGGCAAGACGTCGAGCTGGCGATGGAGTTGGGCTACACGTCGCTGGCGCTGCGGTCGATGTTCGGCACCAACAACGGCATCGCCGGGCAAGTTCTGGTCGGGTTCGGAACCGACGAACAGAAATCTCGCTGGCTGGAGTCGATCGCGTCCGGCGACGTCGTCGCCTCCTTCGCGCTGACCGAACCCGGCGCCGGATCGAACCCCGCCGGGCTGCGGACCAAAGCCGTTCGCGACGGCTCCGAAAAAGACGGGGCTTGGGTCATCTCCGGCCAGAAGCGGTTCATCACCAACGCGCCCGTCGCCGATCTCTTCGTGGTGTTCGCGCGGACCCGCCCGGCCGACGACCAGGGCCCGGGGATCGCCGTCTTCCTGGTTCCCGCGGACGTCGCGGGCGTCGAGGTGGGCGCCAAGGACGCCAAGATGGGCCAGGAAGGCGCCTGGACAGCCGACGTCAACTTCACCGACGTCCGCGTCGGCCCCGACGCGCTCGTCGGCGGCAGTGAAGACCACGGATACCGGGCGGCGATGACCTCGTTGGCCCGCGGACGGGTGCACATCGCCGCGCTCGCGGTGGGCGCCGCTCAACGCGCACTCGACGAATCGGTGTCGTACGCCGCCACCGCGACGCAGGGCGGGACGCCGATCGGAAGCTTCCAGCTGGTGCAGGGCATGCTCGCCGACCAGCAGACCGGCGTGATGGCCGGCCGTGCGCTGGTGCGCGAGGCCGCTCGGCTGTGGGTCGCGAACGAGGATCGCCGGATCGCGCCGTCGGCCGCCAAGGTCTTCTGCACCGAAATGGCCGGCAACGTCGCGGATCTCGCGGTGCAGATTCACGGCGGCACGGGTTACATGCGGGGCGTGGCCGTCGAGCGCATCTACCGCGATGTGCGTTTGCTCCGGCTGTACGAGGGCACCAGTGAAATTCAGCGTTTGATCATCGGATCGAATCTCGTCAAGGCGGCGCAGCGATAGCGGTGGCCGCGCCGAACCCAACAGAGGAGCAACTATGAGCGGCAAGCTTGCCGGAAGAGTGGCATTCATCACCGGCGCGGCACGCGGGCAGGGCCGGGCGCACGCGGTGCGCCTGGCCTCCGAAGGCGCCGACATCATCGCCGTCGACATCGCGGGCAAGCTGCCGTCCTGCGTGCCCTATGACCCGGCGACTCCCGACGACCTGAGCGAGACCGTGCGCCTGGTCGAGGCGGCCGACCGCCGGATCATCGCCTCGGTCGTGGACACCCGCGACTTCGACGAACTCCGCAAGGTCGTCGCGGATGGTGTCGCCGAGCTGGGACGCCTGGACGTCATCGTCGCCAACGCCGGGGTCGCGGCCCCGCAGGCCTGGGACGAGATCACGCCGGAGAACTTCCGCGACGTCATGGACATCAACGTGACGGGCACCTGGAACACCGTGATGGCGGGCGCGGACAAGATCATCGAGGGCGGCCGCGGCGGCTCCATCATCCTGATCAGTTCGGCGGCCGGAATGAAGATGCAGCCGTTCATGATTCACTACACCGCCAGCAAGCATGCCGTCACGGGGTTGGCGCGGGCGTTCGCCGCGGAGTTGGGCAAGCACTCGATCCGGGTGAACAGTGTGCACCCGGGTCCGGTGAACACGCCGATGGGATCCGGCGACATGGTCACGGCGGTGGGCAAGACGATGGAAACCAACCCACAGCTGTCGCACGTCCTCACACCGTTTCTGCCCGACTGGGTCGCCGAGCCGGAGGAGATCGCCGACACCGTGTGCTGGCTGGCCAGCGACGAGTCGCGCAAGGTCACCGCGGCCCAGATCCCGGTCGATCAGGGTTCGACGCAGTACTGATCGCCCTCGGCGCCAGATGGCACGGGAATAGCTGCACGGGCCCGGCGTTTGCACTCGTCATGAAAGCCTTCAGCGAAACCGAGCGCCAGGAGTTTCTCGCCGACAAGCACGTGGCGGTGCTGTCCGTCGCCGCCACCGAAGGCCGACCGCCGGCCAGTGTGCCGATCTGGTACGACTACACCCCCGGTGGGGACATCCGGATCATGACCGGGGTGTCGAGCCGCAAGGCCCGCCTGATCGCGCAGACGGGGGCGGTGACGCTGGTGGTCCAGCGCGAGGAGCCGCCGTATCAGTACGTGGTGGTGGAAGGCACCGTCGTCGAGACCACCAAGCCGGCCCCGGCGGACCTGCAGGAGTCGACCGCCATCCGTTACCTCGGCGAGGAGGGCGGCCGGGCGTTCGTGCGCAGCATGGAAGGCGTCGAGGAGGTGCTGTTCACCATCCGGCCGGACCGCTGGCTGAGCGCCGATTTCACCGGCGACCTCTGAGTTGTCAGCCGATCAGGTCCAGCGTCCCCAGTTCCCGGATCGCCCGGCAGCCGCGGCTGAGCATGGTCAGCACCATGTCGTCGCCGCGCTCGGTGGCCGCGGCGAACGCGAATCCCAGCGCCGAGATCAGCGGTGCCTGCAACACCCCGAGCCGGTAGTCGCGCCAACATGTTTCGCTGTCGTAGTCGCTGACCCCGAGCGCCGTCAGCGAGCGGTGGTAGTCGGCGACGAGCTCTTCTTCGATGCCGGCGCGCAGCTGCGAATTCAGGCTGGTCGCGGTGAAGTAGGCGAGATCGCGGGCCGGCAAACCGACGCCGAGGGTCTGCCAGTCGACGACGCTGACCCTGGTGCGCTCGGGATCGAACAGCAGGTTGTCCAGCCGGTAGTCGCCGTGCAGCAAGGCGAACCGGTCATACTCGGACAGCAGCCACGGCGCGATCGAACCCATCGCCGCGCGGAAGGTGTCGCGGTCTTCGGCGCTCATCCGGTCGCCCAGCTTCTCCAGTGTGATGTCGGCGCTCATCTTCGCCACCTCACCCATCCCGCCCGCGCCGGCTTCATCCGGCCGGCCGAACGCGATGCCCGGGAAATCGAGCCAGACGGGATCGCACCAACTCGGCGCGTGTAGGCCGGCCAGCGCGGTAACCGCAAGGCGCGCTTCGGTTTCACCACAGCCGACGAGTTGATCCCCCTGCACCGCCGGCGCCTGATCGGCCAGCAGCAGGGCGAAATCCATTGCGTCCTCGCTGATTTCGGAGTAAAAGCACCGCGGCGTCGGCACCTGCACCCGGTCCGCGACCGAGGAGTAGAACGCGCATTCGCTCCGGTAGCCGATCACCACCCGGTCGCGCACCGTATCGTCCTGGGCGGGCAGTTTGATCACAAAGGTCGGCGGCAGGTCACCGGGATCCGTCGCATAGCGCGCGGTCACCCGGTAGGTCGCCCCGGTCTGTCCGGTGCCGATCGCGACCACGTCCACGTCGGCGACCTCGACGGGTGCGCCGCTCCCGCTGAGCGCGGCCGACAACCACTGCGGGGTCACGTCGCCGGGGTAACGCGGTATCGACAGCACAGCACTCATAAGCAGCACGCCTCCTGTACGCAGACAGCTCGGTCCGACTGACAAACTGTAAGGCATACCGCAAGAGTTGCGGTTCATCGCGGTGCGCTAGTCGGCCAGAATGCGCCATTCGGCGGCTTCGTGCTGCTGCCGCCAGAATTCGCCGAAACGGCCGCCCGCAGCGAGCAATTCGTCAACGGCGCCGTCCTCGACCACCTGTCCGTTGTCGAGGAACAGCACGCGGTCGACGTGACTGATGCTGGCCAGCCGGTGCGCGACGATCACCTGGGTGCGCGAGTGCGGCTCGGCGGTGAGTGCGTCGACCACCGCGGCCTCGTTCTCGGTGTCCAAAGCGCTGGTCGCCTCGTCTACCAGCAGGATCGGCGCGGGTTTGAGCAACGCGCGGGCGATGCTGACCCGTTGGCGCTCACCACCGGACAATGCCGAGCCGGCCTCGCCGACGACGGTGTCGGCGCCGTCGGGCAGCCGCCCGACGAGCTCGTCGACGCGCGCCAGTGCCACCGCCCGCGCGAAGTGCTCGTCGACGGCGCCGGGATCTCCGGCCAACACGTTGTCGCGGATCGAGCCGTGGAACAGGTAGGGATGCTGGAACACGACGCTGCTGGCCGCCCGCCGGGCCTCGCCGTCCAGCGTCGCCGCGTCCACCCCGTCGATCAGCACCCGGCCGCCGGTGGGCTCGTGCAGCCCGGCGATCAGCGCCAGGATGGTGCTCTTGCCCGAACCGGACGGCCCGACAATCGCCGTGGCGCTCCCCGGCTCCAGCGTGAAGCTCACCCCGTCGAGCACCGGCGTGCCCGCGCCGTCGTAGCGGAACACCACGTCGTCGAACTCGATACGGGGGGCCGCGGTGCCCGCCAGCGCGGCGGTTCCGGCGTTCATCAGCGGCGCGGTGAGCACGCGCCGGATGTTGTCGAGCGTGGCGCGGGTGCTCTCCAGCGCCGGCGCCAGCTCGCTGAGGGCGGTGAACGGCTCGAGGTAGCGCACGATGACGACGATCAACGCGATGGCCTCGGGCACCGTGAGCGTTCCGTTCACGGTCAGCGCGGTGGTCGCCCCGGCCAGCAGGATCAGCGCTAGCTGGCTGGCGAGGCTGAACAGCAGCTGGCCCGGAACCTGCATGGAGAGCAGACGCATGGTGGCGCCGTGTTGTGCCGCCAGCGCGTCGCCGACCAGACTCCTCGCGGGCTCGACGCGCCGCGCGGCCCGCAACGCCTGCTGGGTCCGGGCGAACTCGATGATCCGCTCGGTGAACGCGCTGTTGGCGTCGGCCGCCGCGGCATCGGCGCGGCGCGCCAGGCGCGCCGACGCCCACAACGCGCCCAACAGCAGCGGCAGGCCCCCCAGCGCGGCGACCCCCAGCTGCCAGGAGACCGGCAACAAAACCACGGCGATAGCCGCGGGCAGCAGGACGGCGGAGATCAGCGGCGTGAGCAGGTTGACGACGAGGCCGACGAGTTCAGGCCCGGTGGCAGCGATCGCCTGCCGTGCCGTCGCGGTGTGCTCGGCGGTGAACCAATCCAGCCGCACGCCGGGCAATCGATCCGCCACGTCGTGCTGGCTGTGATCCAGCACCGCGAAACCCAGGTTGAAACCGATGCGCGCGGTGGCGGTGTCGATGACCCAGCCCGTCACGGTCGCGGCGGTCAGCCAGCCCAGCCAGACCAACGCGCGCTGCGGGACGTCGCCGAACAACGCCCCCACCAGCGGGACCAACAGCACGGTGGCCACCGCGCGCACCACCACGGAGACCAACGCCAGCACCATGTAGGTGATGACCCGGCTGCGGCGGTCCGCCGGAACCAGACCCAACCAGGTGCGGATCATCGCGCCACCTCGCCGGCCGCGCCGGCGGCCACCTGCGCGCGACGGCCGCCGTCCCACAGCCGTCGGTACCGACCGTCGGCGGCCAGCAGCTCGTCGTGCGTGCCGCGTTCGGCGATGCGGCCGTGGTCGAGTACGGCGATCTGGTGGGCCCGGGTGATCGTGTGCAAGCGATGCGCGATCACCAGCACTGTGCGGTCCTGGGTCAATCGATTGAGCGCTTGCTGCACAAGGTATTCCGATTCCGGGTCGGCGAAGGCGGTGGCCTCGTCCAGGATCAGCACCGGGGTGTCGGCCAGGATCGCGCGGGCGATGGTGAGCCGCTGGCGTTCACCGCCCGAAAGCCCGCTTCCGGCGCACAGCATGGTGTCGTAGCCGTTCGGCAGTCGCATGATGCGGTCGTGGATCTGCGCCTCACGGGCCGCTTGTTCAATTTGCGCCGCGGTGGCATCGGGAACGGCGAGCGCGATATTTTCGGCGACGGTACCGTGCACCAATTGCGTTTCCTGCAGGACGAATCCGACTTGGGCGTAGAGCTGGTCGGCGGTCATCGACCGAATGTCCTGTCCCCCAACGCATATCGAACCTTGCTGGACGTCGTGGAACCGGGCCAGCAAGGCGGCCAGCGTCGACTTGCCGGATCCGGAGGGGCCGACCAGCGCGGTGACCGTGCCGGGCCGCAAGGTCAGCGACACGTCGTGAATGACCGGGACGTCGGGGCGGTAGCCGAAGCCGACGTTGTCGAACACCACCGTCCCCGCCGGCTCCCCGGTGGTCTCGTCGTGGTCTCGCACCGCGAGGTCGGCCTCGTCGAGCGTGTTCTGCAGGCGCCGCGCGGCCAGCATGCCGGCGCGAATGCCGCCCAGGCCGTAGGCGATGCCGAGCAGTCGCGCGCCGAATGTGGTGCCCAGCAACAGGAACGGCAGCAGATCGACCGGATTCATCCGGCCGGTGACCACCAGCAGTGTGCCCGTGACCGCGATGAGCCAGAGGAATGTCGAGGGACGGGTGACCAGGTCCATGAACGTCTTCTTGCCGGCCAGCGGGCGCTGCCAGGCGACCAGGAAGCCGACGTATTCGTCCAGCCGGCGCCGGAAACTGGACGCGGCGGCACCGCCGAAGACACGAATGACCGGCTGGCCCTCCAGATATGCGCCGGCCTCACCGCTCATCGTCTCCGCCCAGCGCTGCGACTGCGGGATGCGTGGACCGGACTGAATGGTCAGCGACGACGTCAGCACCAGGTACGCCAGCACGGGCGCAAACAACACCAGCGCCACCCGCCAGTCGACGGCGAACAGGTAGACCAGCACCGCGACCGGTGCGACGGCCGCGGCGACCGCGTCCGGGATGGCGTGGGTGACCAGGTAGTGCAAGGACAGCGTGTCGTCGGTCAGCAGCTGCTTGATCGACCCCGACCCGCGTGCGGTGAACCAGCCCAGCGGTAACCGAGACAGCTTGCGCAACAAGCGCGAACGCAAGTCCCGGGCGAACCGCGCGTCCACGACATGCAGCCAGAGCGTGAGGGCGGCGCCGAGCAGCGCCCCCAGGCCCAGCAGCGACACCGCGGCGATGCCGATGTCGACCAGACGCGACGCCGGCGCCCCGGACACCAGGAGCCGGGCCAGCTCGACCAGCAACACGAACGGCGCCAGTTGCACCAGCGTGATCACCGCCTGCAACACGCCCGAGAGGATCAGCGCCGAGCGCAGCGGGGCGAGCAGCCGGCCCGCACCCTGGGCACGCCAGTTTCCGCGGGCCACCGGGACGGGCGGCGCGTCGGACGCCTGCGGAGCCGATTCCAGCTGCGCCGCAAGGTCTTCCGCGGATACACCGGGTGCGATGGTGTCGGGCGAGTCCGGCTCATCGCCGCGCCGGGTGCCCATCGCGCGCCCGGCGCTCCAGTAGGCCTGGGCGTGTACCTCGGATTTGGGGAAGCCGAATTCGTCGCGCAGCCGGGTTCGCACCTGTTTGAGCGTCGTGGCCTCGGGCGTCGCCCACGCATACCAGTCGGACCAATCCCTGCTCTCGATCGCGGCGGCAAGCGACTTCTCGTCGTGGCGCGCTACCCAGTGCACGCGCAGCCGGGGATGCCGGGCGATAGGGATCAACGTGTCGTTGTCGTCGTGCTGTTCGAGGTACATCTCGATCGGAACGTCGTCGGGGACGACCCCGATGATCCCGTTCATTCCCGGGATGGATGCCGAGTCGCCGATCAGCAGGTAACCGGCCGGCTGCTCGTCGGGCACGTCGAATCGCGACGATCCCATCAGCGCCATCACCGCGATGCTCGCCCCGGGCTGCACGGTGCGCGCCCAGAGCGATGCCGGACCGGCGGGGTCATGCAGCACGATGTCGACAGCGAAGTGTCCGGCGGGGACGTCAGCCTCCGAGATCGTGTACGCGCGCTGGAATTCCGTCTTCGACCCGTCCGGGTCCGGGAACCAGAACCGAAGCCACGCGGCCGGTTCGGCATCTACGTCTTCGAAGAGCGTGGGCGAGGTCATGCGTACCCGCACGAAATGCGGGGCGATCCGGACGGTTTCGATCACCGTCGCGGTGTGGTCGCGCGCACCGAAGCTGCGCAGCATCACACCGGAGAATCCGCGTGCCATCACCGGTCCTTTCTTGCGGCGCTCCGCGCCGCACGGCCTCACCGATCTGACGACCCGGCGGAACCACCGTCGTGAGGCCACGGATCGAGGCGGCCGGCAATGGCCGCGTACACCCTGGGTTCGACTAGGTGATCACCGGCCAGCCGGTCACGGCTGGGTACGTTACCCCACAAACTAAGGGTTGCCTAACCATAGGTCAACCTCGGTGCCCTCCGCCGTCCGTGCCCGTCGGTAACGTGGCACGTATGAGCGGTGAGTCAACGGCGCCGGTGCTCCTGTACGACGGGGTGTGCGGGGTGTGCAATCGGTCGGTGCGCACGATCCTTCGCGTCGATCCCACCGGTCCCCTGCGCTTCGCGGCCCTGGAAAGTGTCTTCGCCAAGGCGATCATCGAGCGGCATCCGGACATCGGCGGCGTCGATTCGGTGGTGTTCGTCGATGATCCTGGCCGGCCCTCGGAGCGGGTGGCCGTCCGGTCCGATGCCGTGCTGCGGGTGGCCGATTATCTCGGCGGAGCGTGGCGGCTGTTGACGGTCGCGCGCGCCATTCCGGCTCCGCTGCGCGACTGGCTCTACGACAGGTTCGCCGCCGTCCGCTATCGCGTCGGCGGCAAGTACGACAGTTGTCCGCTGCCGGCGCCAGAGGTGCGCGCCAGATTCGTGGCGGACTGAGAGTTCCGGTTAGCAGCCGGCTCCGAAATCCGCGGATTCTTTCCGCTTCAGCTCGGCCAGCTTGCGGTCGTCTTCCGCCGCTTTGCGGTGGAAGACCGCAGACCTGCGGTGCCTGTCAACGTCGAGCACGCCCCGTTCGACGGCCCGGTCCTGTAGCTTCGCGACTCGTTCGTGCTGGATCGCGGAGTCTTCGAAGCTTTGCGCCGCGGACAGCCCCGCGCAAACGGCGCGTTCTCGGGCTACGGCGGCCCTGCGTTCTGCGAGCTCGATTTCTTCTGCGGTGACGGCTTTTTCGCCTGGCGGTGTGGGCTCTCTTCCGGTGAGCATGACGTCTCCCTTCCGTCGTGTGAGTTTCAGGTACCCGCCATGGAGGGTTTGACGCTCACATCGTTGGAAATCTTGGTGTCGGGTGCTGAGAACTTCGTTTGCTGCTGCCCACCGTCTGGCCATGCGATTCGAATCGGCCTTGGGCCGTCCGACGGGAAACTTCAAGCCATTCTGAGCGTTGCGCCCGGTTAGTAGGTCGCAATCAATGAGAAATTTTCGCAGAAGGGCGCAATTTGGCTGGTGCTGCTAGCCGTCGTGTTCCTGATGTTGTGCTTCCTCGGTCAGGTGGCGATCATCCCGCCATCGCCATGCTGGTTGCCCGCATCGCCGCGGTGCCGACTGTCGTTGGGTTGCTGGGGACAACGGTTCGCAAGCGAAGCTAGATACGGGCGACCACCAAGCGGTCGCCGTTGGAGGATGAGTGCGGGCGGAGGGACTCGAACCCTCACGCTCTTTCGAGCACCGGCACCTAAAGCCGGCGCGTATTCCAGTTTCGCCACGCCCGCAGCCTGCCGATCGTACCGCTCAGCTCACGGTCCGACCCGTCGGCGGCACCCTCGACGAATTCGTCGGGCTCAAATCGTGAGCGGTACGGTCAAGGGGTGTCCACTACACATCGTCGCAGGCCGGCGCTGATCGCTCTGGTGATCGTCGCGGCATGCGGCTGCCTGGCCCTGGGCTGGTGGCAGTGGACCCGGTTCCAGTCCGTTTCCGGCTCATTTCAGAACCTCGGCTATGCGTTGCAGTGGCCGCTTTTCGCGTGGTTCTGCGTGTACGCCTACCGCAAATTCGTTCGCTACGAAGAGGAAGGCCCACCGCCGCGCAGCGCCGACGCCATGACCGAGATACCCGCCGGGCTGTTGCCCGAGCGACCCAAGCCCACGCCGCAGGAACCCGACGACCCCGCGCTGCGGGAGTACAACACCTACCTGGCCGAGCTCGCCGCGCAAGACGCCGAAAAGCAGAAGAGGACAACCGCATGACCACACCGGAGACGCCCGGGGCGCCAGTGCCCGCAGTCCCCGTCGACAAGATCCGCACCGCGTTGCTCGGCTACCGGATCATGGCGTGGACGACCGGTCTGTGGCTGATCGCGCTGTGCTACGAGATCGTCTCGCACCTCGCCTTCGGCCACGAGATCCGCTGGATCGAAGTCGTCCACGGCTGGGTGTATTTCATCTACGTGCTGACCGCCTTCAACCTGGCGATCAAGGTGCGCTGGCCGCTCGGCAAGACGGTGGGCGTGCTGCTCTCCGGGACCATCCCGCTGCTCGGCATCATCGTCGAGCATTTCCAAACCCGGGACGTCAAGGCGCGCTTCGGCCTCTAGGTCACCTCCGTCCCAGCGGTCTCTTTCCGGCATGGCACCGCGAGTGCCCAGCTTTGCGCGACAACGCCGGGCAATAGCAAGTTGTCGCTCAAGGGCGGGCAAAACGTCAATCATCCTGCGCCGGGACTGGAGTGATGCCTGCTGCCGATGCCCCGCGGAGCGTTCTAACCCGACCGGGCCAGCGTTTCCAGCGCCGGCAACAGCAGCCGCAGCGCGCGACCGCGATGCGAGACCGCGTCCTTCTCCGCAGGACTCAGCTCTGCCGCGGTGCGGTCGAAGCCATGGGGAACGAAGACCGGGTCATAACCGAAACCGCCGTCGCCGCGCGGTTCCCGGGCAATGCTGCCGGGCCACTCACCGCGGACGACGACCTCGCCGGCGGCCGAGACGAGCGCACAGGCGGACACGAACGCCGCACCGCGCCGACCGTCGGGCACGTCGCGCAATTGCGCCAGCAGCAATGCGGTATTGCCGGCGTCGTCGCCGTGCTTGCCCGCCCAGCGCGCTGACAGCACACCCGGCATGCCGTTGAGCGCGGCCACCTCCAGCCCGGAATCGTCGGCCACACTTGCCAGCCCGGTCGCGGTGAACGCATCCCGCGCCTTGGCCAAGGCGTTGTCCTCGAAAAGCGCGCCCGTCTCGGGTGCTTCCTCGAACGGCGCCACATCGTCGAGCGACGCCAACGTCAGCCCCGTCAGGCCGGCAGCGTCGAGCACCCGGCGCAACTCGGCCAGCTTCTTCGGGTTGCGGCTGACGACCAGGAGCCGTGACGATCGCAAGGGCGGCGAAGCCGGGCGCAGCGGGTCGTCACCATCAGGCACGGTCAGCTGCCGAACGCCTTCGGCGCCGGAGCCCCCTCGGGAAGGTCACCGGGGTACGGGAGCTGCAGCGCCTCGCGCTGCGCGGCGAACAACTTCTCGCATGCGGCCAGGGCCACGTCGAGCATCTTGTCCAGCGTCGAGCGCGGGAAGGTCGCGCCCTCGCCGGTTCCCTGAATCTCCACCAGGGTCCCGGTGTCGGTGGCGACGACGTTCATGTCGACCTCGGCGCGGGAGTCCTCCTCATAGGGCAGATCGACCCGGATCCGGCCGTCGACCACGCCGACGCTGACCGCCGCGATCGCACACGATAACGGCCGCGGGTCGGACAACTTGCCCGCCGCGGCGAGATAGGTCACCGCATCGGACAACGCCACGAAGGCACCCGTGATGGCCGCGGTGCGGGTGCCGCCGTCGGCCTGCAAGACGTCGCAGTCGACGGCGATGGTGTTCTCCCCCAACGCCGCCAGGTCGATGCAGGCCCGCAGCGACCGGCCGATCAGCCGGCTGATCTCCTGGGTGCGCCCGGACAGGCGGCCCTTCACCGATTCGCGGTCGGAGCGAGAGTGAGTCGCCGACGGCAACATCGCGTACTCGGCGGTCAGCCACCCCAGGCCCGAACCCTTGCGCCAGCGCGGCACTCCGTCGGTGACGCTGGCGGTGCACATCACCTTGGTGTGGCCGAATTCGATCAACACCGAACCAGCGGGATGGTCAGTGAAACCGCGGGTGATGACGACGGGCCGAAGCTCGTCGTCGAGGCGGCCGTCTTCTCGTCTCGTCACGACGCCAACACTAGCCCGCCGACCATGCGCGCCCCGCGCTGAGGAGCCGGGCGACTCGGCACGGCCGCGGCCGGCTCAGACCCTCTCGGAGCGGCGGATATCGAACGTCTCCCCGCACACCACCGCGTGCACCGGCCCATCGAACTCGGCCTTGGCCTCGCTGATCACGTCCTCCCGCGAGGTCCACGGCGGGATGTGCGTCAGCAACAGTTCGTGAACGCCGGCCTCGGCCGCGGCCCGGCCGGCCTCGGTGCCCGACAGATGCAGCGCGGGCGGACGGTCCGGGGAGTGCGTCCAGGAGGCCTCGCAGAGAAAAACATCGGCGCCGCGAGCCAGGTCGACGAGCTGATCGCAGGCACCGGTGTCACCGCTGTAGACGAACGACGCGCCGGAGGGATCGGTGATCTTCAGGCCGTAGGACTCGGTCGGATGAGCCACCACTCGGGGGGTCACCGTGAGCGCACCGATCGTCACCGGCTCGCCATCGACCCAATGCTGGACATCGAAGATGTCCGAGCAGTCGTCGATCTCGCCGCCGTAAGGGGACGACGCCGCGCCCAACCGCGACCAGGTGTCCCCGGGGCCGTACAGCAACGCCTTACCGTCGGGGCGCGTCGGGTGATAGCGCCGCCACACGAAAAGTCCGGGCAAATCCAAACAATGGTCGGCATGCAAATGCGACAACAGCACGTGCACGGATCCGGGATCGGCATAGCGCTGCAGCGCGCCGAGAACGCCCCCGCCGAAGTCGATGACCAACGGCGGAGTGTCCGGTGCCCGGAGCAGGTAACCCGACGCGGGCGAATCCGGCCCCACCACGCTGCCCGAGCAGCCGAGCACGGTTATTCGCACGGACACTACTGTGCCATGCCCGATGGGACCGTGCCGAAAACATCGCCGCATTGATGTGATGAGAATCTCGTCGGCACGGCTAATCGATCCGGACGTGGTGAACGGGCCGCACACCGGCGACCGCCGGGCCCAGGAATCGCGCCGCCAAGGCGGTGAATGCCTCGGGGTCGCCGGTGGCTTCGAAGACCCGGGTCGCGGGCGGTGCGTCATGCGGGCGCAGCAGGTCCTGTTCGGTGAGCACCCGAAGCACCTCCTTGGCGGTTTCCTCGGCGCTGGAAACCAGCGTCACGTAGTCACCCATCGCCAGCTGGATCAGCCCGGACAGCAGCGGGTAGTGCGTGCAGCCGAGCACCAGGGTGTCGACCTGCGCGGCCTGCAGCGGCTCCAGATAGCCCTCGGCCAGCCCGAGCACCTGACGCCCGCTCGTCACGCCGCGCTCCACGAAGTCGACGAAGCGCGGGCAGGCCACCGCGGTGATTTCGGTGTCGCGGGCGGCGGCGAACGCGTCCTGATAGGCATGCGAGTTGATGGTCGCCTGGGTGCCGATGACGCCGATCCGCCCGTTGCGGGTGGTGGCGACCGCACGGCGCACCGCGGGCAGGATCACCTCGACGACGGGCACGTCGTAGCGTTCGCGGGCGTCGCGCAGGCAAGCCGCGGACGCGGTGTTGCAGGCGATGACCAACGCCTTGATGCCGCGGCCGACGAGATCGTCACCGATGGCCAGGGCGTGCGCCCGGACCTCGGGGATGGTCAGCGGACCGTACGGACCGTGGCCGGTATCGCCGACGTAGATGATGTCCTCGTCGGGCAGCTGATCGATGATCGCCCGCGCGACGGTGAGTCCCCCGACACCGGAGTCGAAGACCCCGATGGGCGCCAGTGCCGAGCTCATGTCTTGGGCCGCGGCGCAGCGGCGCCGACTTTCCTCGACGTCCGGCCCTTACGTTCCGGTGCGGACAACACGTAGGCGGCCACGACGCCGGCGAACGCCCCGCACAGGTGGCCCTGCCAGGACACGCCACCGCATTGACCGAGCACGGGCATGGCACCCAGCAGGACGCCGCCGTAGGCGAACAGCACCACCAACCCGATGACGATGTTCCAGAATCTGCGCACAAAAATCCCGAAGACAAGTAAGAAGGCGAGCCAGCCGAAGATCAGCCCGGAGGCTCCGATGTGGTCGGTGGGGCCGCAGTTGCTACCCCAGTCGCCGATGAGCCAGGTGCCGAAGCCGCCCAGGATCCACACAATCGCGGTGGCCCACACGAACCGCGACAAGCCGGCCAGCGTCATCAGGAATCCGAGCACCAACATCGGGACGGTATTGGCCGCGAGGTGTTGCCAGTTGGCGTGCAGAACCGGGGCGAAAACGATCCCCCAGAGGCCATCGGTTTTCCGCGGCCTGATGCCGTTGAGGTCCAGAGAATGGCCCAACAGCTGATCGATCAACTCGATGAGGTAGAGCAGCGCCACGAAGGTCAGGATCGTGGCGGCGCCCACCGTCCACGCGGGCTGCTCCGCCCGGGTCGCCGGTGCGCCGGGACGCCCGGTGGTCTTAGCCATAGCTGCAGGTTACCGGGGCGGACGGCGGTGAACTTTTCATCGGGGAAACGCCCCGGGCAACACGTCGCGGTAGGTCGGTATCCCCGCGATCGAATCCGCGGCGAACACGCCGACCAGCACGGCGCGCGCCACGCAGTCGGCCGCCGCGGCTCCCACCTCGGCGGCCAGCCGCATCTCCGGCGAAAACGAGGCGGGTGCGTCGGCCGCGGGTGGCACCTCCACGGCCCCGGTCGCGAGCGCGAACACGGTGTCGCCGTCGTACGGGGTGTGCGCCGGCCGGACGGTGCGGGCCAGGCCGTCCTGGGCGGCCACGGCGACGCGACGGCACGCGGCCGGGCTCAGCGCGGCATCGGTGGCCACCACCCCGATGACGGTGTTGAGCGGGTTCTGCAGCGGAGTGGACGCCGTCGGCAACTGCGCGAAGGCTTCGACCTGTTCCGCCGGTGGTGGCCGCAGCGCGAACTGGTGAATCAGGTCGGCCATCCACGGCAGGCCGGTGGCCCGGTCGGCGACCTCACCGGCGGAATTCACCACGACCACCGTGCCGACGGTCACGCCGCACGGCAGCGTTGTTGAGGTCGTTCCCACACCGCCCTTGAGCACCCCGGCACGGGCCCCGACGCCCGCGCCGACGCTGCCGACAGCCGTCGCCATGCCGTCCTCGGCGGCGACACAGGCCGCGTAACCGAACTCGGCCGTCGGCCGGCACTCCCAGGCACCGACCGGCAGATCGAAGATCACCGCTCCCGGCACGATGGGCACCACCCCGCCGTCCATCGCCACACCGCGTTCGCGTTCCTCCAGGAAGCGCATAACACCGTCCGCGGCGGCCAGACCGTAGGCGCTGCCCCCGGCGAGCAACACCGCGTCCACGAACCGCACGGTGTTGGCCGGGTCCAGCAGGTCGGTCTCCCGGGTGCCGGGCGCCCCGCCGCGGCAATCAACGGCGCCGACGGTGCCCGGCGGGGTGAGCACGACGGTCACCCCGCGGGCCCAGCCCGCGCCCAGGGACGCGTCGGGGTCGAGTCGTTGGTAGTGGCCGACACGGATACCCCCGACGTCGGTGATGGCGTTCATCCGGCGTCCGCGGCGGTCATCGGGGCCCCATGAGCACCAAGACCAGGTACTCCTGCAGCACGGTCAGCCACTGGTACACGTCGAAGTGCACTGCCAGCGGATGGTCGGCTGGCAGACGCTCCGGGCCTTCCGGCCCGACCTCGAGCATGACACCCAAACTCAGCCGGATGTCGTTGACCGCCGCGATCCAGGAGTTCGCGTCCTCCTCGGTGAGCTCGAAGCGGCCGCCGTCGTCGGGCACCGTATCCAGCAACCGCTGTGCAGCAACGCGTTTGGCGTTGACGATGTCGGGCTCGTGCAGGCTGCGCAGGGCGGCGTTGAGGCTGTCCGCGGCATCGGGCGACGCGTCGTCCTCGTCGTCTTGCCGGTAGAAGTCGGGCAGCAGCCTTCGCAGTGTGGGATCTTTCGGCGGTTCGGCGTTTCCGGTTTTGATCCCGGTGATCTCCTCGAGTTCATCTGCGGGCGAAGAAGATTCACGCTCATCGAGCAGACCGATCATCGCCGTCGCCAAGTTTCTGAGCAGGGCGGCCTCATGGGAGGCCAGTGACGACCGAAAACGGGGACCGTCGGCGGTCTCGACCCGCTTCCATTTGCGCACAGGGAATCGCCAGCGCCTCGGGCTTCAGCGGTCCTGCTGCATCGTCGCCCACAAACCGGCGGCGTGCAGCTTGGACACATCGACTTCCATGGACTCCCGGCTGCCGGCGGACACCACGGCCTTTCCTTCGTTGTGCACCTGCAGCATCAGCTTGGTGGCGTGCGGCTCGCTGTAGCCGAACAACTTCTGGAAGACATACGTCACGTAGGTCATCAGGTTGACCGGGTCGTCCCAGACGATCGTCACCCACGGGCTTGTCGTGGCCTCTACCGGAGCGGACTCTCGTTGTCCTGTAGTGCCCGGCTTCGTGGGCGCTGACATAACAACCATGGCCTACACGATACCGAGGGATGGGCGACGTTACCGAGCCCCCGATGGCAGCCGATACCGTTATGGAATGAACGACCCGGTCGTTACTGGGCTGCTGACCGACAAGTACGAGTTAACGATGTTGGCGGCGGCGCTGCGCGACGGCAGTGCCGATCGACGGACCACCTTCGAACTTTTTGCCCGCCGACTTCCCCAGGGGCGCCGCTACGGTGTGGTCGCCGGAACCGGACGGCTGCTCGAGGCGCTGCCGCAGTTCACCTTCGATGACCAGGCATGCCAGTTGCTGGGGCAATTCCTCGACCCAGATACGTTGCGGTACTTGCGCGAATTTCGGTTCGGCGGTGACATCGACGGTTACGCCGAAGGCGAGCTGTATTTCCCCGGATCACCCGTGCTGTCGGTGAGCGGGACGTTCGCCGAATGCGTGGTGCTCGAGACGCTGGCCCTGTCGATCTTCAATCACGACAGCGCGATCGCGTCCGCCGCGGCGCGCATGGTGAGTGCGGCCAGGGGACGCCCGTTGATCGAGATGGGGTCGCGACGAACCCATGAGCAGGCCGCGGTCGCGGCGGCCCGCGCCGCCTACCTCGCCGGCTTCGCCGCGTCGTCCAACCTGGAGGCGCGGCGCTGCTACGGGATACCCGCCGAGGGCACCTCCGCGCACGCGTTCACCATGCTGTACTCCCGCGCCGACTCCGCTACGGAATCGACCGAATTGGCGGCGTTTCGCGCACAGGTCGAAGCGCTCGGCGTGGACACCACCCTGCTGGTGGACACCTATGACGTGACGGCCGGAGTGGCCAATGCCGTGGCCGCCGCCGGCACCGAACTGGGTGCGGTGCGCATCGACTCCGGCGAGCTGGGCGTGCTGGCCCGCCAGGTGCGCGAGCAACTCGACAAGTTGGGAGCCACCCGAACCCGCATCGTGGTCTCCGGTGACCTCGACGAGTTCTCCATCGCGGCCTTGGCCGCCGAGCCGGTGGACAGCTACGGCGTGGGCACGTCGCTGGTGACGGGCTCGGGCGCCCCGACGGCGAACATGGTGTACAAACTCGTCGAGGTGGACGGCTTGCCGGTGCAAAAACGCAGCAGCCACAAGGAATCCCGCGGGGGGCGCAAGGAGGCGCTGCGCCTGGCGCGCGGGTCGGGCATCATCACCGAGGAGGTGGTGTATCCGGCCGGCCATCGGCCCGCCGTCTCCGGACCGGCCCGGATGGTGACCGTCCCGCTGGTCCGCGGCGGCGAGCTGGTGTCCAAACCGAACCTCGCCGCGGCGCGCGAGCTGGTAACTTCCGGGCTGCGCAGTCTGCCGTGGGAGGGACTGAACTTGTCGCACGGCGATCCCGCGGTCACGACGACGCTGATTCCCGCCGGCCGGCGGTAGCACCGCCCCGAATTGCGAAGAGGGTAGCCACGTCCGACGTGTCCGTGTCCGAGCTGCTGGCCACCGCCGTGGCCGCGCTCGGCGGCAGTGAACGCAGCGGCCAGCAGGAGATGGCCGCTGCGGTGGCGCGGGCCTTCGCCACCGAGGAGCATCTGGTGGTGCAGGCCGGCACCGGTACCGGCAAGTCGCTCGCGTACCTGGTGCCCGCGATCGTCCATGCTCTCGACGACGAGTCCCCCGTCGTCGTGTCCACGGCCACGATCGCCCTGCAACGTCAGCTCGTCGATCGCGATCTGCCCCGGCTGGTCGACGCGCTGGCCGATGCGCTGCCGCGCCGCCCGCGGTTCGCCTTGCTCAAAGGCCGACGAAACTATCTGTGTTTGAACAAGCTTCACAACGGCGGGGCGGCCGAAGGTGACGAAGCCGACGACCGGCCGCAGGAAGAACTCTTCAACCCCATGGCGGTCAGCGCCCTGGGCCGCGACGTGCAACGGCTCACCGAATGGGCGTCGAGCACCGAGTCGGGTGATCGCGACGATCTCAAGCCCGGCGTCCCGGACCGGTCCTGGTCGCAGGTCAGCGTCGCCGCGCGGGAATGCCTCGGCGTGGCGCGCTGCCCGTTCGGCACCGAGTGCTTCTCCGAACGGGCCAGGAGTCACGCGGGCCGCGCGGACATCGTGGTCACCAACCACGCGCTGCTGGCCATCGACGCGGTGGCCGACTCGGCGGTGCTGCCCGAGCATGCGCTGCTGGTCGTCGACGAAGCGCACGAGTTGGTGGATCGGGTGACGTCGGTGGCCACCGCGGAGCTGACGTCGGCCGGCCTCGGGGTGGCCGCTCGGCGGATCGGCCGATTGGTGGACCCGGAACTGGTCCAGCGTCTGGATGCGGCGACGGCCAACTTCGCCTCGTTGATCCACGACGGCCCGCCCGGCCGCATCGATCGCCTCGACGACGAGCTGGCGACCTACCTGACGGCACTGCGCGACGTGGCGACCGCGGCGCGTTCGGCGATCGACACCACGAACGACCCCAAGGCGGCCTCGGCACGTGCTGAAGCCGTTGCGGCACTGAGCGAGATCTCGGACACCGCGTCGCGCGTGCTGGCGGCGTTCGGCCCGGCCATCCCCGACCGCACCGATGTGGTCTGGCTGGAGCAAGAGGAGATCAGGGGCGCATCGCGTCCGGTGTTGCGGGTGGCGCCGCTGTCGGTCGCCGGGCTGCTGCGGGCCCGGGTGTTCTCGCGTTCGACGGTGGTGCTGACGTCGGCGACGCTGACCATCGGCGGATCTTTCGACGCCATGGCCGCGGCGTGGGGACTGTCCGCCAAGGACGACGACGCGCGCTGGCGCGGGCTGGACGTGGGTTCGCCGTTCGAGCATGCCAAAGCCGGCATCCTCTACGTGGCCGCCCACCTGCCGCCACCGGGACGCGACGGCGTCGGCTCGGCCGAGCAGCTGAGCGAGATCGCCGAACTCATCACCGCCGCCGACGGACGCACCCTGGGGTTGTTCTCGTCGATGCGGGCCGCCCGGGCGGCGGCCGAGGCCATGCGCGAACGGCTGTCGACGCCCGTGCTGTGTCAGGGCGATGACAGTACGTCGGCACTCGTCGAGCAGTTCAGCGCCGATCCCCAGACGTCTTTATTCGGCACGCTGTCGCTGTGGCAGGGCGTCGACGTTCCCGGGCCGTCGCTGTCGCTGGTGCTGATCGACCGCATCCCGTTCCCCCGGCCCGACGACCCGCTGCTGAGCGCGCGGCAGCGCGCGGTGGCCGCGCGCGGCGGCAACGGCTTCATGGCCGTCGCGGCCAGCCACGCGGCACTGCTGTTGGCGCAGGGGTCGGGGCGGCTGTTGCGAGGCGTCACCGATCGCGGCGTGGTGGCGGTGCTCGACTCGCGCATGGTCACCGCTGGCTACGGGGGCTACCTGCGGGCCTCGTTGCCACCGTTCTGGCAGACCACGAACGGCGAGCAGGTGCGCCAGGCACTGCAACGCCTGCGCGCCGCGCCGGCATCGGAGCAGGGCGTGTCGGCGTGAGCCCTACTGCCAGCAGACCTCATATACACGTTGGGGATCCCGCAGCCCTTTGAGCTGTTCCTCGCGCGTTTCGCCGAACTGGAACTCGTGACTGCCGGCAACCAACCCGCGCAGCACCGCCGAGACGAGGATTCCGTTCCCGTCTGCTTTCGCGCCGATCCGCGCCGCGAGGATCACGGTGTGCCCGAAAAAGTCCTCCTGTTCGCGAATCACCTCTCCGGTGTGGAGTCCGATCCGCACGCGCAGCACCTGGCTGCCGGACTGATCCCGGTACGCCGCCAAGTCACGCTGGATTCCGATCGCGCAGCGCAGCGCGCTGCGGGCGCTGGCGAAGGCGACCATGAACCCGTCGCCCTGCGATTTGACCTCGAAGCCACTATGGGCTGCCAGCTGGCGACGGATGACCGCGTTGTGGCGGTGCAACAGCTTCAGCCAGCGCTCGTCGCCGAGTTGCTCGGCAAGTACTGTCGAGCCTTCGATGTCGGAAAACATGATCGTGAC
Organism: Mycobacterium mantenii; assembly: GCF_010731775.1. Taxonomy (NCBI): domain Bacteria; kingdom Bacillati; phylum Actinomycetota; class Actinomycetes; order Mycobacteriales; family Mycobacteriaceae; genus Mycobacterium; species Mycobacterium mantenii. The sequence goes on from NZ_AP022590.1 coordinate 2,810,136, forward strand.
CGTTCCGTCGGGAGCGGCCACTCTACTGAGATCGGGCCGGTCCGCCTCGACGGACTCTGCGACTTCGTCGATCACCGACCACCCGAGCGACGGCTTCTGGTTCCGCTTCTCCGCATGTTCTCGGCGCAGCTGCAGGAGGCGCTCGACCTCGACGCGCATGCCGTTGCGCTGTGCGACGGCGTGTCCCTGCTCGATCAGGCCCATGGCCTTCTCGCGATTCGCCGGCTCAGACGTGCGCAGCAGCATGCGCGCGTACTCGTAACAGACCCGAGGCGTCACGTAGTCACAGCCGATCTCCGCATTACGTGCGAGGGCCAGCTCAAAGTGACGCACCGCGTCCTCACGGCGATCCGCCGCCGCGGCGGCGAAGGCCAGGAACGTGTGGTTGGAGCCGAGGCAACCGGCTCCGGCCAAAAACAGAGTGCAGCGATCTTCATAGGGCACCAGCAGCTCGTAGAGCGTGCTTGCAGCTTCTCGATCACAGATCGGGATCGAAGCCATCGAGAGCACGCACACCGACGTCAGCCAATCACTGCCGCGCCGCAGCGCCTCGAAGCCGTCGGCCGTAAGCTCCGCGAACCTGGCGCGGGCCTCATCGAGCTGGCCGATCTCAGTCAGCAGCCACACGTACGATGCCGGCCACGCCTGCCCGTAACGCGCGGCGGCTTCACGGCCGACGTCGCGCAACTGTTCGAGGGTGCCATCCGCGAGCCGGGTCAGAAACGAGTGCGCGCCAAAGACGACTGCCGCCACCTCGCGCTCGGCACGCTGGCCGATCGACAGCGCCGTCGCCGCAAGACGTTCCGACTCCTTGTAGCGGCCCTGCATCAGCGCCCGCATCGTGCGGAACACCGCCGTCTGCCACAGATATCGCGGCTGGCGCAGTTCGTTGGCCAGCCGGTCACACATCGCGATCTCCTGATCGACCGCCCGGAAGTCGCCGAGCTGGGCAAGCGCGATCAGCCGCAACTGGTGGCCCTCGAACTCCATGTCGCGGTCACCGACGATCCGAGCGAGCCGCGCCATCTCCTCGCCCGACGCGATCGCCTCTTCGATCCGGTCGGGACCCAAGGTCGACCACTGCCGGCTGTGCATGGCCAGCAGCAAGATCTTCGTGTCACCGACGCGCTCGGCCATCTCGATGGCCTGCGCACTGGCCCGGTCGGCTTCTGCCAGCGCGCCCTTGCAGCGCAGCTCGAGCGCAAGCCGGGACAGGACTGTCACCCGAAGCGCGCTGTCCCGCGCAGGCAACACCTCAAGCGACTCGTCCAGCATCGCCACCAGCTGTTCGTCGGCGCGGTCGGTGATCGAGAAGCCGCCCGGACCGCCGCCGTATCCAAGCGCGGCACGGGCATAGTGGTCGTTCAGCGCCAGCTCGCGCGCAATCGTCGCAGCCTCGCCAAAAGTCTTGCGGGCACCTTCGGCTTCGCCGGCCCGCCATTGGGCGTCCCCGAGAGCCAGCAGCAGATCGCATCGGCGTTGAGGCACTACCTCCGAGATCGTGTCGAACAGTCGCAGCGCCGTCGCATAAAGGCTCACCGCGTCTTCGTAGGCATACGTCGCCGCCGCGCGTTCGCCCGCCCACCAGGCGTAGTCAGCGGCCTTTGCAGCGTCACCGTATGGAGCCGCCTTCGCGAAGTGGAACGCGATCGCAGACAGGTGGGACTCGATCCGGTCCTCATAAAGTTCCTCGATTGCCTCGCCGGCAGCGATGTGCAGCTGGGAGCGCCGCAGGGTCGGCAGGTCGTCGTACAGCGCATCGCGAGTCGCGCCGTGCGCGAAGCCGTACCGGCCCGGCTCGCCGGCAGCCTGCCGCACGATCGCCCCCTCGAGAGCTGGCTGCATCCGCACCAACACGGCGTCCGCCTCCAAGGCGCTGACGTGGGTCAGCACCGGCAGGTCGAACTCGCGGCCTATCACCGCCGCGGTCGACAGCAGCTCGAGTGTTTCGGCGGGCAGCTTCTCCAACCGGCGGGAGACCACCTCGTGGACACCCCGGGGGATACCGAGCTCCCCATCGTCCCTGATGTTGACAACCCAACGGTCCTCGCGCCAATCAAGCACTTCGGAGTCGATCAGGTGGCGAACGATCTCTTCGGTGAAGTAGGGATTGCCTTCCGACTCTCGGCAGACGGCGTCGGCAAGCGCGAGTTCGTCACGCCGATCGAGCGGTTGTTGCAGCACCGCTTCGAGCATCGCCTTGACGTGCTGATCGGAAAGCCCTCGCAGCTTGATGCGTGCGTAGCCGCGTTCCTTGCTGAGCCCAGTGAGCACTTCGTTCAAATAGTGATCATCGGGAAGCTCATCGTCGCGGTAGGTGCCCAGCACGAACACGCGAGAGTGCGCCAGCTCGCGCACGACGAACGCCAACAACATCAGCGACGGTTGGTCGGCCTGATGCAAGTCCTCAAGGAAGATTGCCAGAGGCTGGCGGTCGGAAGCACCGATCAGGAATCGCGACACTGAATCAAACAGCCGGAATCGGGCCTGCTCGGCGTCCAATGCCGGCGATTCGGGGATCTCCGGCATCCGCTCGCGTATCTCGGAGACGATCTGTGCGATCTCGAACGCGCCAGAGCCCAAGTCCGAAGCCACCGTTTCGGCGTCGTGACCGCGTGCATAGTCGCGGATCACCTGAACCCACGGCCAATAGGCAGGAGCGCCCGCACCCGCATAGCAGCGACCCCACAGAACCTGCGCGCCCCGGAGGGCGGCGTATGCCGCGGCCTCCGACGCTAGCCGGGTCTTGCCGATCCCCGACTCGCCACTTATCAGCACAGTGCGGCCGCGCCGGCCCACAGCATCATCGATCGCGGCCCGGAGTTCGTGAGTCTCCCGCTCTCGTCCGAGGAATGTGCTATCGGTGATCCGGTCGAGCGCCGCCATGTCCTGAGTCGAGCCATCGCCACCGGCAACCGCAGCGGCGATGACCCCCAAAGCATCGCGAACCTCGGCTGCTTGCTGAGGGCGCGCCTCTGGCGACTTCGCCAGCATTTTGAGCAACAACTGGTCGAGCGCAGCTGGAACACCGGAGCGATGCCCGCTCGGTGCGACCGGAGCAGTCGAAACATGCTGGGAGACAATCGCAGCCGCTGACTCACCCGCGAACGGTATTACCCCGCAGAGCAATTCGTACAGGAGAGCACCAAGGGAGTAGATATCCGAACGTGCGTCGGAACCCCGACCGAGAGCCTGCTCGGGCGGCATATAGGCAACAGTTCCGATCACCGTCCCAACGGCCGTCACTCGCGTTGCGCCTTCTGCGACCGCGAGCCCGAAGTCTCCGATCTTGGCGGTGCCGTCGGGTGCCAGCCACACATTCTGGGGTTTGACGTCACGATGCACGACGCCCTGCGCGTGCGCGTGCGCCAGTCCGCCGGCGACGTCCTGGCCGATCCGGACCACCTCTTCAATGGCGAGTCGGTGATCCACCGCGTCTGACAACAGGCTGTAAAGGTCACCGCCTGCCATGTACTGGCTGATCAGGTATAGCTGCCCCACCTCATCGCCGAAGTCGTACACGTTGACGATGTTCGGGTGCTCGCCGAGCTTCGCCATCGCCTCGGCTTCCCGGCGTGCGCGGCGCATGGCTGCTTCGTCCGTACCGCCGGCCTTGAACACTGCGGCGGCCACCTCGCGCTGCAGACGGGTGTCCATGGCCAGGTACACCCGCTTGCCGGCACCTTCGCCGAGTAGGCGGCCGAGCAGGTAACGCCCGTCTGCAAGCGTCTTGGGAACCGGCGGACCCGTAGGCTGCGCCGGGACCGACCGCGCGCTCAGCTCAGTGCCGCACTCGTCACAGAAGCGCTGTCCCGCAGGGTGGCGCGCGCCGCATCCCGGGCATGCAATCTCTACCGCAAGCAGGCCGCCGCATTTGCCGCAGAACTTGGCCTGAGGCCGGTTCCCAGCCCCACACTTACCGCACTTCACATTCGCCGGCGCACTCATCGGTTACCTCAGCGCCGTGCCTGGAAGTCCACCGACCAACAGCGTCCCCGGACCGACATGCGTTGCAACAACGGGTCCGATCTCGGAGATGAACTCCGGCTCGGTGCCAAACAGTTCGGTGAGACGCTCGGCCAGCCGCTTTGCCTCCTCGTGCGCAAAGGCGTGCTGGACGAACCACCGGTCGGCACCCGCGGCGCGCCGCTGGACCATCAGTTCGATAAGCCGCTCGACCCCTCGCCGGTGGGTGCGCACGCGCTCGAGGGCCTTGAGCTCCGATTCGATCGTCAGGATCGGTTTGAGATCGAGCGCCGATCCGACCCAAGCGGCCACGGCTCCCACCCTGTTGCTTCGGCGGAGGTACTCGAGCGTATCCACCAGACCCCAGCCCTTGACTTCCTTGCGGGCCTGGCGCACGCGCTCGCTGACGCCTCCTGAGTCGGCTCCCCCGGCGGCGGCACGCGCTGCCACCAGCGCCTGGAGCCCGAGGTGGCCGCCGAAGCCGGCCGAGTCGATCACGACCACCTGCTCGCCGCCGTCGCCCTCTAGCTTCGCGGCTGCCTGCCGAGCCATCGAGCAGGTCTCGGAAACGCCAGAGGAGATCAGCACCGAGACAACGGCGCTGTGCTGCTGCAGCAGCTGGTCAAAGACCGCGACGAAATCCTCGACTGCGGGGGCCGACGTTTTCGCGGTGTTCTTCGACGCGTCCAGTTCCGCATAGAACCGGGCGAAATCACCGTCGAACTCCGACTCACGCAGTGGTCCTGCACCAACGTCGTAATACTGCGACACCACCGTGATATCGAGCTTGTCGACGAGCGCAGGCGGCAGGTAGCCAGTGCTGTCGGTAACCACCGCGACATCAGCCATGCGCGCACTCCAGCCGGTCCCGAACACCTTGAATCATGTCCAGCCACGACCCGTAAACCGCAGTAAGCGTACTGCCGCAGACTTCGCGTGGGGGGAAGTCTGCTGACTTTCGTCGAACACCTGGGCTGCACCGTGACCAGGGGCCGCGATCCTCGCTAACCCAGCGCGGCACTGGGAAGACCGCCGACCGTCAGCATCCCCGGACCGGTATGAGTTGCGAGTACCGGTCCGACCGGAGAGATGAACTCCGGCTCGGTGCCGAACAGCCCAGCGAGACGCTCGGCCAGCCGCTGCGCGTCCTCGTGCGCATCGGCGTGCTGGACGAACCATCGATCGGCGCCGACGGCGCGCCGCTGTCGCATCAGCTCGACCAACCGCTCGACCCCGCGCCTGAACGTGCGCACGCGTTCGACGGCCTTCATCTCTGATTCGATCATCAAGATCGGCTTGAGGTCGAGCGCCGATCCGATCCATGCGGCGGCGGTGCCGACCCGTCCGCCGCGCCTCAGATACTCAAGCGTGTCGACAAGGACCCATTGCCTGACCTCCTGGCGCGCCCGGCGTGCCTGCTCGGCCACGCCCTGTAGGTCGGCTCCTGCCGCCGCGGCACGCGCCGCCGCCAGCGCTTGACAACCCAGGTGGCCGGCCACGCCGGCCGAATCGAAGACCTTTATCCGCTCGCCGTCCACCCGTGCCGCCGCCTCACGTGCGAACTCGCACGTCGGGGACAGGTTTGACCCAAGCATGATGGCGACCACGGCGCTGTGTTCCTGCAGCAGCCGTTCATAGGCTGCAACGAAATCCTCGACCTTGGGCGGCCCCGTCGTCGCGACTGTCTTCGATGCGTCCAGTTCGGCGAAGAACCGTGCCCAATCACCGTCGAAGTCCGACTCCCGCTCCCCCCTGCCAGGCAGCTCATGACCGCCGGTGGGCGACGCGGCACCAGTGATGTCGTAATACAGGGACACCACCGTGATGCCCAGGCTCTCGACGAGCGCCCGCGGCAACGCGCAGGTGCTGTCGGTAACGATTGCGACTTCAGCCATATGCACCCTCCAATGCCGTTCCGGGGAGATTTCCGGCTACCAACGTCCCCGGACCGGTGTGTGTTGCCAGCACCGGGCTGAGCTCCGAGATGAACTCCGGCTCGGCCTCGAAAATTGCAGCGAGGCGCTCGGCCAACCGCTTCGCGTCCTCGCGTGCATCCGCGTGCTGGACGAACCACCGATCGGCGCCCACCCCGCGCCGCTGTCGCATCAATTCGACCAACCGCTCGACGGCGCGCTTGCGCGTGCGCACGCGTTCGACGGCCCTGAACTGTGATTCGACCATCAGGATCGGCTTGAGATCGAGCGCCGATCCAAGCCATGCGGCGGCGCCACCGATCCGACCACCGCGCCTCAGATACTCAAGCGTGTCGAGAACGACCCACTGCCGGACTTCCTGACGTGCCCGACGCGTCGCCGCAATCACCCCCGTGGCGTCTTCTCCAGCGGCGGCCGCCCGCGCGCCTGCGAGCGCCTGAAGACCCAACTGGCCGGCCGCACCGGCCGAGTCGAGCACCACAACCCGCTCGCCACCGCGGCCCTCGGATTCCAGCTCTGCGACGGCCTGCCGAGTCATCGAGCAGGTCTCGGAAAGGCCCGACGAGATCAGGACAGCGACGACGGCGCTGTGCTGCTCCAACAGTCGGTCATAGACGGTGACGAAATCCTCGACGGTAGGCGGCGACGTCTTCGCAACGCTCTTTGACGCGTCCAGTTCCGCGTAGAACCGTCCGAAATCTCCGTCGAAATCCAACTCACGAAGCCACCCGCCACCCACGTCGTAGTACAGCGACACCACCGTGATGCCCACGCTCTCGACGAGCGCCCGCGGCAACGAGCAGGTGCTGTCGGTAACCACCGCGACCTCAGGCATGCGCAGATTCGCCCTGCACTACCCGCATGATCTGCGGCAGGGCTTCACGGGTCGCGATTCGGCCGGCCTCGCGGGCACGGTCGATCTGGTGCCATTCGAGGAAGCCGATGCTGCTGGTGTCGGGGTGGATCGCCAGATCCGCCTGCTCGAGAACGGTAGACGTTGCCATCGCGCTGCCGATCGTCATGGTGCGCATGAGCGTGTCGACGACGTTCGGCACCCGCGGCGAGCGCGCCAGCTTCGTGTCGCTTGCGGGGGTTGCCTGCTGACCGGTGCCTATGCTCACCGCGAGCAGTGGGCCCTCGTGGCGCGCCAGCGTCGTTACCGGCAGGTTGTCGAGCACACCGCCATCGACGTGTAGCACCCCGTCATAAACGATCGGTGCGTACAAACCCGGCACCCGCAGGGAACAACCGACGACATCGGCGAGCGGACCTCGTCGATGCACGACGGCCCGGCGTGCCAGCAGGTCGACGCTGACACAGCGGAATTCCTTCGGCAATTCCTCGACTAGCTGTCCCCCGAAGACACTGTCGAGGGCGCCCAAGGTGCGCCGCCCGCGAATCAGTCCCTTGCTGGGCAGGGTGTAGTCGTTGGTCGGGTTGCTGCGAATGAAGTACTCGTAGATATTGGCGTCTACGGCCGCTGCATCCTTACCGGTCGCCGCGAGTGCCGCGATGATTGCGCCCATACTGGTCCCGGCATAACGGTCGACCACGACCCCCGCCGCCTCCAGCTCGTCCAGCACCCCCAGGTGCGCAAACGCCCGAGCGGCGCCACCGCTGAGGACCAGCCCGACCGAACGGCCCGCGACGCGTGCGGCGAGTGGGCGCAGATCGGCAGGCGCGTGTTCGGAGCGGACCGCATGCACCGAGCGAGGCGCTATCAACTCCTCCCATCGGCGCCGATGTTCACGGCTGGCGGGCGCTCCTGCGAGGACTAGGTCGGCGCCCGCCGCCCGCGCCGGCATCGATGCGGACGGGGGTGCCGGATCAGCCGCGACCAGAACCACCCGGTCCGCCGAACGCAGGCAGAAGTCGCGCCATTCCGAGTCATCGGCCGCCGCGTGCAACACCACTTTGTCCGCGATCCGCTCGGCGCGCTCCAGCCCGTCGCGATCCACCCGGCCGGGATCCGCCACCTGTAACTGCCCCGATAGCGCGGCGACCAACTCGGCGGCCACCATCGATACAGGCGCGTGGTTGTCGAGGCCGATGACCGCGACGACCGCTTCAGGCGCCGGGGCAGGCGGGAACGCCGGCGGCGGGGCCTGGTGTAGCCGGGTCGCCAGCACCCGGACCAATGCCTCGAGGACTCCCGAGTGGGCAATCTTGTCGAATTGGGTCTTGGTAAGCCGCACCAGGGTCGAGTCCCGCACTGCTCGAACCGATGCGGAGCGGGGCGCATCGATCAGCAGTCCGAGCTCGCCGACGACCTCGCCCCGTCCCAATTCCGTTAGTACGACGTCATTCTGGAGCACTTGCAGGCGACCATTTCGCACCACGTACAACGAATCGGACGCCTCGCCCGCGTGAAAGAGGAACGACCCCGCCTCCAAGTCGATCTGATCGGCATGGTCTCGCAGCTCTGCCAGGCTGACAGGGTCCAGCCCCGCAAACAGCGGGAGACCGCCGAGCGGATCGATCTCACCATCCGAAAGCGACCGGCCCTCGGCGGGTAGGGACACGAGCCCCGGCGCCGACGGCGATCCCGGCGAATCGACTTGCGGTGGGAGCTCAGACTCCTCGGCCCCCGCGGCGACGTGGCGAGTGCGTCCGAGTAGCACACCGCCGATAGCAACCACCGCAAAACAGACGGCGGCCAGTACCCAACCGCGTCGCAACGTCAGTTCGGAGGCGCCGTGAGCCGGCGTTCCGACCACAATCACCAACAACGCGATTCCGATCACGGCACCGAGTTGGCGCGTGCTGCTGACCACCGCCGACGCCGTCGCGTAGCTGCCGCCCGCGGCCAGCCCGGCCAGGGCGGCGCTGCCGAGCATCGGCAGCGTGGCTCCGACCCCGTGGCCCTGGAGAATTTGACCGGGCAACCACTGCCCGAGGAAATCGGGTGTGGAACCGACGCGTTCGATGTACCACAGCAGGCTGCCTGTCCACGTCAGTGCGCCGGCAATGATGATGAGGCGGTAACCGTGCCGGTCGGCGACGCGCCCGAGTACCGCGGCGACGACAGCCGCGACGAACGCGGCGGGCGCGACCGCGAGGCCCGCGCGCAACAAGTTGTAACCCCACACGTAGTTGAGGAACAACACGTGGGTCAGCAGGTAGGCGTAGAACCCGGCGCTGGCAATCAGCGTCAGAGCGTTGCCGGCCGTAAACGACCGGATGCGCAGCAACGCGGGCTCTATCAGCGGTGTTGGATGACTCCGCGAACTCATCACGAATCCAAGCATCGCGACCACTGCGGCGAGGAATGACCCGATGGTTGCCGGGCTGACCCAGCCCCAGTCCGGACCCTTGACCAAGCCGAGAGTCAAACAACCGAGCCCGAAGGCGAGCAACGCGGCGCCCCGCAAGTCGGGCACGCGCCGCCGTCCGGAAGCGCGGCTTTCCACCAGTCCTCGCCGGGCTACCGCCACAGCCACAAAGCCGAGCGGCACGTTGACCAGGAAGACCCAGCGCCAACTCGATGCCTCCACCAGAGCGCCGCCGATCGGCGGTCCGAGGCCGGACGCGATGGCGGCTGCCGCGCCCCAGAGGCCGACACCGTGTGCGCGGCGTGCCTCATCGAAACTCTCGACTACGAGCGCGAGGGATGCCGGCACCAGGACCGCCGCTCCGATGCCTTGCAGCACGCGGAATGCGACGAGCTGGCCAACGGTGTCGGCGACCGCGCACAATGCGGACGCGACGGTGAACAACACCACACCGTAGATGAACATCCGCTTGCGCCCGAGCAAGTCGGCAAGCCTGCCGCCGGCCACCAGGAACGCGGCGAAGGCGATGTTGTAGGCGTTGAGCACCCACGACAGGCTGCTGATGTCGGCGCTGTGGAAGTACCGCTGGATGGCCGGGAACGCGATGTTGACGATCGTCGAGTCGAGGAATGCCAGGAACGCGCCGAACGCCGCGACCAGTAGGACCGCTGTCGAAGACGGTTGACGACGTCTAATGAGCGCAGTGGCAGGTCGTCTCCCGGCGAGACGTCGTCTGCTCATCGCATTATTGACCGGGTTGAAACCAGCGATAGCTCGGGCATCCCGGGTCCTCGCATGATCGCCGGCATGCTTCCCGCGAGTCGCGGAATGAGCAGCAGTTTTGTTCGCCATGACGCATCTCCGCTCAATGAGGTTGTTGCGCCGTCGCCGCAATTGTTGCCCAAATCACAGCGAAGCGGGGCATTTTTTGATATTGAGACTTGGAAATATCACCGATCGGCTCGCCGCGCGGCGACGGTCGGTCTCCGACGGCCGAAACTTATTGAACGAGAGCCGGATTCGCTCGCTTCCGGTCTGACTAGCGGGCCAGCGTGACCAGACCGAGCTCGTTGCTGGCCGCCAGCATCGGATTGTGCGGCAGTACGCGCACGGTGTAGCCGACCGATCCCGCCAGCGGCAGCGGCGTTGTCGTCGAGAAGACCTGGTTGCCGCCCTCGGCGGTGCCGGTGTAGGACATCTCGACCGTGATCGGCTCCAGCAGCGCGTCGCTGGCGTCGACCCGGCCCACCAGCGCCTGCACCGTGACCTCGTCGGGCGCCAGCCCGGCCAGCTGGACGGTGGCTGTCAGGGTCAGCTTGGAGCCGAGCACCGGACTGTCCGGCAGGCCGGTGCTGTCGACGTCAGTGATGACGATCTTCGGCCAGGCCTCCTCGGCGCGCCGGCGGTAGGCGGCCAGCTCACGGGCCGCGCCGAACTCGGCACCGCCCGCCGTGCCGTCGGCGGGCGCGATCGTCTTGCGCAGCGACTGCGCCGCGGGCGTGTAGTACTGCTCGACGTAGTCGCGCACCATGCGGGACGCCAGCACTTTCGGCCCGAGCGTCTGCACCGTGTGGCGCACCATTTCGATCCAGCGCGGCGGGACGCCGTGTTCATCGCGTTCGTAGAACTTCGGCGCCACAGCTTCTTCCAGCAGCTTGTAGAGCCCGCTGGACTCCAGGTCGTCGCGCCGGTCCTCGTCGGCCAGACCGTCGGCAGACGGTATCTCCCAACCGTTTTCGCCGTCGTACCATTCGTCCCACCAGCCATCGCGGATGGACAGGTTCAGGCCGCCGTTGAGCGCACTCTTCATTCCCGACGTGCCACAAGCCTCCAACGGCCGCAGCGGGTTGTTCAGCCAGACATCGCAGCCCCAATACAGCCGCCGCGCCATGGACATGTCGTAATCGGGCAAAAATGCGATGCGGTGACGCACCTGCGGCCGGTCGGCGAAGCGCACCACCTGCTGAATCAACGCTTTCCCTCCGTCGTCGGCCGGGTGCGATTTCCCGGCGACGATCAGCTGAATGGGCCGTTCCTGATCGAGCAGCAGCCGTTCCAGCCGTTCCGGGTCACGCAGCATCAGCGTCAATCGCTTGTACGTCGGCACCCGTCGAGCGAACCCGATGGTCAACACCTCTGGGTCGAATGCCGTTCCTATCCAACCCAATTCGGCGTCAGAGGCACCTCGTTCCAGCCACGAGCGGCGCAGCCGGCGCCGGACGTCGTCGACCAGCAGCGATCTCAGCTGCGAGCGGATCCACCACAAGTGACCCGCATCGACCTGCTTGAGACGCAGCCAAACACCCGGATCGCTGAACGAATCCGACCCGACCAGCTCACGGCCCAGCTGCAGCCACTGCGGCGCCGCCCAGGTGCGCGCGTGAACTCCGTTGGTAATCGAGCCGATCGGCACCTCACTCGCGTCGAAGCCGGGCCACAGTTCGTTGAACATCGACCGACTCACCCGGCCGTGCAGCGACGACACACCGTTGGCGCGCTGGGCCAGCCGCAGACCCATGTGCGCCATGTTGAATTTGTCGGGGTCGTCCTCGGCGCCGAGCGCGAGGATGCGCGCCGTCGGCACCCCCGGCAGCAACACGGGCGCAGCGGTGGCGTCGGAGGTCGGGGCCTTGTCACCCGATTCCGCTGCCGCACCGGATTCCGCTGCCTTGCCCGATTCCGCTGCGTCGCCCGCGTGATCGTCGAAGTACAGCCGCACCATCTCGAGGGGAAAGCGGTCGATGCCGGCGGGCACCGGGGTGTGGGTGGTGAACACCGTGCTGGAGCGCACCACCGTCAGCGCGGTGTCGAAGTCCAGCCCCGCACCGGTCATCAGCTCGCGGATGCGTTCGGCGCCGAGAAAACCCGCGTGGCCCTCGTTCATGTGGAACACCTCGGGTGCGGGCAGCCCGTGAATGCCGGTGAAGGCGCGGATCGCGCGCACCCCGCCGATGCCGGCAAGGATCTCCTGCCTCATCCGGTGTTCCTGATCGCCCCCGTACAGGCGGTCGGTCACGCTGCGCAGTTCGTGTTCGTTCTCGGGGACGTCGGAATCCAGCAGCAACAGCGGAACCCGGCCCACCTGGGCGACCCAGATCCGAGCGTGCAGCTGCGCGGAGTCCGGCAGCATCAGCTCGACCAGGGCGGGCTCGCCGGTCGCGTCGGTGAGCAACCGCAACGGCAGGCCCTGCGGGTCCAGCGACGGGTAGGTCTCGTTCTGCCAGCCGTCGGCGGTCAACGACTGCCGGAAATATCCGGAGCGGTAGTACAGCCCCACCGCGACCAGCGGCACGCCCAGATCGGAGGCGGACTTCAGGTGGTCACCGGCAAGGATTCCCAAGCCACCGGAGTAGTTGGGCAGCACTTCGGCGATGCCGAACTCCATCGAGAAGTAGGCGATGGCGGCCGGCATCTCGGCGCCTTGTTGCTGCTGTTGCTGGTACCACAGCGGGCGGCTCAGGTAGTCGTTCAAATCCGCCGTCAGCTCGTCCAGCCGGCCCAGGAAGGTCTCGTCGAGCGCCAACTCGTCGAGCCGCGCCGGGTTGACCGCACCCAGCAACGCGACCGGGTCGCTGCCGCACCGCTCCCACAGGTCGCGGTCGATGGTCGCGAAAAGCTCCTGGGTGGGTAGGTCCCACGACCATCGCAGGTTGGTCGACAGCTGGTCCAGCGCGGTCAGACGCTCCGGAAGGTGAGCACGGACGGTAAACCGGCGGAGGGCTTTCACGCGTTACTACCTTACTGAGGTTCCCGCCCCGCGCACGGCGGGAAGGACCGCTTTTCCCCGCCCGTGTGTGACCGAAGACTAGGGTGGGTATCGGGTAGTTATCGGGGTCGCAACGATGCTTCCCCGCACAGAAAGTTCCCCACGACAGGAAGTTTCCCGACGAGCGGCATTCCGCACGGAGCACACCGCGGGTTGGCTGCACACAATCGGAACGGAGTGGTGGTGCCCGGTCGTGTCGAAATCGATGACGTCCAACCGGTCGTTTCCTGTGGCGCTTATCCCGCGAAAGCCGTGGTCGGCGAGGTCGTGCCGGTCAGCGCCGCGGTATGGCGAGAGGGCCATGAGGCCGTGGCGGCGACCTTGGTCGTGCGCTACCTCGGGCCCGGCTATCCACAGGTAACGGAGACCCGACGCGTCAAGGCGGTGCAGGCCCCGGCGAAGCCGGTGACCGAACGCGACGGCAAAGTCGACCAGCAACGGATCAAGCCGCTGCTGCTGCCGATGACGATGGGTCTGGAGCCCTACGTCTTTCACGGTCAGTTCACCCCCGATCAGGTCGGGTTGTGGACCTTCCGGGTCGACGGGTGGGGCGACCCGATTCACTCGTGGCGGCACGGGCTGGTCGCCAAACTGGACGCCGGTCAGGGCGAGACCGAACTGTCGAACGACCTGCTGGTCGGTGCCGGTTTGTTCGAGCGCGCAGCGACGGGCGTGCCGCGGGCGCTGCGCGAACCGCTGCTGTCGGCCGCGGCCGCGCTGCGCAAGTCCGGAGACCCGGTGACCCGATCCGCGCTGGCGCTGGGGCCGGAGGTCGAGGCAATTCTGGCGGACTATCCGCTCCGCGATCTCGTCACCCGGGGCGAGCAGTACGGCGTCTGGGTGGACCGGCCGCTGGCCCGGTTCGGCTCCTGGTATGAGATGTTTCCCCGCTCGACCGGCGGGTGGGACGCCGAGGGCAACCCCGTGCACGGCACCTTCGCCACGGCGGCCGCCCAGCTTCCACGTATCGCGGCAATGGGATTCGACGTCGTCTACCTGCCGCCGATCCACCCGATCGGCAAGGTACATCGCAAGGGGCGCAACAACTCCCCGACCGCCGCCCCCGGAGATGTGGGTTCCCCCTGGGCAATCGGCAGCGACGAGGGCGGGCACGACGCCGTCCACCCGGATCTGGGCACCATCGACGACTTCGACGCCTTCGTCGCCGCTACCCGCGAGCAGGGCATGGAGGTGGCGCTGGACCTGGCGCTGCAGTGCGCACCGGATCATCCCTGGGCACGCGAGCACCGCAACTGGTTCACCGAATTGCCGGACGGCACCATCGCTTACGCGGAAAACCCGCCAAAGAAATACCAGGACATCTATCCGATCAATTTCGACAACGACCCGGCGGGCCTCTACGACGAGGTGCTGCGTGTGGTCCGGCACTGGATGGACCACGGCGTCAAGTTCTTTCGCGTCGACAACCCGCACACCAAACCGCCGGATTTCTGGGCCTGGCTGATCGCTCAGGTGAAAGCCATCGACCCCGATGTCCTGTTTTTGTCCGAGGCGTTCACACCGCCCGCACGGCAGTACGGCCTGGCCAAGCTGGGGTTCACGCAGTCGTACAGCTACTTCACCTGGCGCACGGCGAAGTGGGAGCTGACGGAGTTCGGCAACGACATCGCCAAGCTCGCCGACTTCCGCCGGCCAAATCTGTTCGTGAACACCCCCGACATCTTGCACGCCATCCTGCAGCACAACGGTCCCGGAATGTTTGCCATCCGCGCGGTGCTGGCGGCGACGATGGGGCCGGCGTGGGGCGTGTATTCAGGCTACGAACTGTTCGAGCACCGTGCGGTGCGGGAGGGCAGCGAGGAATACCTGGACTCCGAGAAGTACGAGTTGCGGCCCCGTGACTTCGCGGGCGCGCTCGCCGAAGGACGCTCGCTCGAGCCATTCATCGCGCAGCTCAACGCAATTCGCCGCCTGCACCCCGCACTGGAGCAGCTGCGTACGATCCATTTCCACAGCGTGGACAACGATGCGCTGATCGCCTACTCCAAGGTCGACCCGGCGACCGGCGACTGCGTGTTGGTGGTGGTCACGCTCAACGCGTTCGGCGCCGAGGAAGCGACGCTGTTTTTGGATATGGCCGCATTGGGTATGGAGACCTATGAGCGTTTCTGGGTGCGCGACGAGATCACCGGCCAGGAATTCCAATGGGGGCAGGCCAATTACGTTCGCCTCGACCCCGGGCAGGCGGTCGCGCACATCATCAACATGCCACTCATACCGTACGACTCACGAATGACACTGCTACACAGGCAATGAAACGGACCGGAGGTGAAAGGGACATGAGCCAAACCGACCAACTCGCTCGGACACACCTGGCTCCCGATCCGGCCGAGCTGTCGCGCCTGATCGCTGGCACGCACCACAACCCGCACAGCATTCTGGGCGCCCACGAATACGGGGATCACACCGTCATTCGGGCCTACCGGCCGCACGCGGCCGAAGTGGTCGCGCTGGTCGGCGACGACCGGTTTCCGATGCAGCACATCGAATCCGGCCTTTTCGCCGCGGTGTTGCCCTTCGTGAACCTGATCGATTATCGCCTGCAGATCACCTACGAAGGCGCCGAACCGTACGTCATCGCCGACGCATACCGCTTCTTGCCGACGCTGGGCGAGGTCGACCTCCACCTGTTCGGGGAAGGGCGCCACGAGCGGCTCTGGGAAGTCCTTGGCGCACATCCTCGCTCGTTCACCACGGCCGACGGCGTCGTGCACGGCGTGTCCTTTGCGGTGTGGGCGCCCAACGCCAAGGGCATCAACCTGATCGGCGAATTCAACGGCTGGACCGGAAGTGAAGCTCCGATGCGGGTCCTGGGCTCATCGGGCGTCTGGGAGTTGTTCTGGCCCGGCTTCCCCGTCCACGGGCTCTACAAGTTCCGCGTACACGGCGCCGACGACGTCGTGACCGAGCGGGCCGATCCCATGGCGTTCGCCACCGAGGTGCCGCCACACACCGCCTCCCGGGTCACGCACAGCGAGTACACCTGGGAAGACGCCGACTGGATGACCGAGCGCGCCCAGCGCAACCCGGTGTTCGAGCCGATGAGCACCTACGAGGTTCACCTGGGCTCATGGCGCCCCGGACTCAACTACCGCCAATTGGCCCGCGAACTCACCGATTACGTGGTGGAACACGGATTCACCCACGTCGAGCTGCTACCGGTCGCCGAGCACCCCTTCGCCGGATCGTGGGGCTACCAGGTGACCTCGTACTACGCGCCGACGTCCCGATTCGGCACACCGGACGAGTTCCGGGCCCTGGTCGACGCCTTGCACCAGGCCGGCATCGGCGTGCTGGTGGACTGGGTGCCGGCGCACTTCCCGAAGGATGCATGGGCGCTGGGCCGATTCGACGGCACGCCGCTCTACGAGCACTCCGACCCGATGCGGGGCGAGCAACTCGATTGGGGCACCTACGTATTCGACTTCGGTCGTCGGGAGGTCCGCAACTTTCTGGTGGCCAACGCGCTGTTCTGGCTCGAAGAGTTCCACATCGACGGCCTACGGGTGGACGCCGTGGCTTCGATGCTCTACCTGGATTACTCGCGCCCCGAGGGCGGCTGGACCCCCAACATCTACGGCGGCCGGGAGAACCTGGAGGCCGTGCAGTTCCTGCAGGAGATGAACGCCACGGTGCACAAGACCGCCCCGGGCATCGTCACCATCGCCGAGGAGTCGACCTCGTGGCCCGGGGTAACGCGGCCGACAAGCCTTGGCGGCCTGGGCTTTTCGATGAAGTGGAACATGGGCTGGATGCACGACACGCTCGACTACATCAGCCGTGATCCGATTTACCGCAGCTTCCACCACCATGAGATGACGTTCTCGATGCTGTACGCGTTCAGCGAGAACTACGTCCTGCCGATCAGCCACGACGAGGTGGTCCACGGCAAGGGAACGCTGTGGGGCCGGATGCCGGGCAACAATCACGTCAAGGCGGCGGGGCTGCGCAGCCTGCTCGCTTACCAGTGGGCGCACCCGGGCAAGCAATTGCTGTTCATGGGACAGGAATTCGGGCAGCGCGCCGAGTGGTCCGAAGAGCGCGGTCTGGATTGGTGGCAGCTCGACGAGCAGGGGTTCTCCAACGGGGTGCTGCGCCTGGTCCGCGACATCAACGACATCTACCGCAGCCACCCCGCGCTGTGGAGCCAGGACACCGTGCCCGACGGCTATTCCTGGATCGACGCCAACGATTCGGGCAACAACGTGTTGAGCTTCCTGCGCTACGGCAAGGACGGCTCGGTGATGGCGTGCGTGTTCAACTTCGCGGGTGCCGAACACGGCGGATACCGACTCGGACTGCCGTCGGCCGGTCGCTGGCGCGAGGTGCTCAACACCGATGCGACGGCGTACAACGGTTCGGGAATCGGCAATATGGGCGGCGTCGATGCCACCGAAGAGCCGTGGCACGGCCGGCCGGCCTCGGCGATGCTGGTGCTACCGCCGACGTCGGCCCTGTGGCTGGAACCCGAGTAGAGCCGCTTCAGTACAGCGCGTTGGCGAGGTTGCGCCGTCCGGCGACCACCTCGGGATCGGCCGGGTCGAAGAGTTCGAACAGTTCGACCAGGCGAGTGCGCACCAGAGTCCGGTCGTCGCCGGATGTGCTGCGCACCAAGGCAATCAGGCGATCGAAGGCCGCACTGACGTCCTGATTGAGGATCTGCACGTCGGCCGCCGCGAGGGCGGCTTCGATGTCGCCGGGCGCGGCGTCGGCGACGTCGACGGCGTCCGGGCGTTGCGTGGTTGCGCGCGAGAGGAATTCGATTTGGCGAATCGCGCCCTTGGCCTCGGCGTGGGCCGGGTTGGCGTCCAGGATCGACTGGTACGACGCTTTGGCCGCCTCGAAATCGCCGTCCTCCAGCTGTTGGCGGGCGGCGGCCAGCTTGGGGTCGACTGCCTCAGGTCCCGCGGAGCCGGTTGCGCCCTTGAGCTTTCCGGCGGTCGCCGAGAGGATTTGGTCCAACCAGCCGCGCAACTGCTCGGTCGGCTGCATTCCCTGAAAACTCGATATCGGTTGACCGGCGGCCAACGCCACTACGGTCGGGACGGCGTCGACACCGAATATCTGTGCGACCCTGGGCGCGACATCGACGTTGACCGTCGTGAACGCCCACTTGCCATTGTCCTGGGCGGCCAGGCCGGCGAACGTATCGAGCAACTGGACGCACGCGTCACTGCGCGGTGACCACAGCAGCACAACGACGGGCACTTCCTCGGACCGCAGCAGAACCTCGGCCTCGAAATTGGCCTCGGTGACCGTGATGATTCCCGGGTCACCCTCGGCGGCCGACGGTGCGGATCCTCCGGCAGGGGCGGGCTGGGCCCGCTGCTTGAGACCGGAGAGATCGACCGCGCCCGCCAGGGCGGGGCCGATAGGGGGTCGCGGACGCGTCACGCCGTCAAGTTTGTCATGCGCGCGGGTCGCCCATCCACCCGGTGCCGGCGGCGCTCAGGCGGCTGCACAGGGGCGAAAAATCGCTCCAAAAGGCGGCGTGATGCCCCGATATGACGAAGATCACATCTGTCGTCGGTGCGGCGCGCCAGCAACCTCGGCGAAAGCCCGCAACCGCTGGCTATCCTGCGCGCAGAATCAGGGCGTCGCCCTGCCCGCCGGCGCCGCACAGCGCCGCGACCGCGTATCCGGAGCCGCGCCGCTTCAATTCCAGGGCGGCGTGCAGCGTGATCCGCGCCCCCGACATCCCAATGGGATGCCCGACGGCGATCGCGCCGCCGTTGACGTTGACGAGGTCGGGGTTCACGCCCAGTTCGCGGGTCGACGCCAGCGCCACCGCGGAAAACGCCTCGTTGATCTCGATGACATCGAGCTGGTCCACCGAGATACCCTCGCGGCCGAGGGCCTTCTTGATCGCGTTGGCCGGCTGCGATTGCAGGGTCGAATCGGGCCCCGCGACCACGCCGTGCGCACCGATCTCGGCCAGCCAGCTCAGCCCCAGCTCCTGGGCCTTGGCCTTGCTCATCACCACCACCGCGGCCGCGCCATCGGAGATCTGAGAGGCCGAACCGGCGGTGATGGTGCCATCCCGGCGAAATGCCGGCTTGAGGCCGGCCAGCGACTCGGCGGTGGTGTTGGCCCGGATCCCCTCGTCCTGGGTGAACTGCAGCGGATCGCCCTTGCGCTGCGGGATGTTGACCGGCACCACTTCGTCGGTGAAGACGCCGTCCTTCCAGGCCGCGGCCGCCTTCTGGTGGGACCGCGCAGCGAACTCGTCCTGCTCTTGCCGGGTGAACTTGTCGACGTCGTTGCGCTGTTCGGTGAGCGCGCCCATCGGCTGGTCGGTGAACACGTCGTGCAGGCCGTCGTAGGCCATGTGGTCCAGCACCGTCACGTCGCCGTACTTGTAGCCCGAGCGGCTGTCCATCAGCAGGTGCGGCGCCTTGGTCATGGACTCCTGGCCGCCAGCCACCACCACCTCGAACTCCCCGGCCCGAATGAGCTGGTCAGCCAACGCGATGGAGTCGATCCCGGACAGGCACATCTTGTTGATGGTGAGCGCCGGAACATCCCAGCCGATGCCGGCCGCGACGGCCGCCTGGCGTGCCGGCATCTGACCGGCCCCGGCCGTCAGCACCTGGCCCAGGATCACGTAGTCGACCGCAGAGGCCGGCACGTTGGCCTTTTCCAGCGCGCCGGCGATCGCAATGGCCCCCAGATCGCTGGCGGAAAAATCCTTCAGCGAACCCATCAGCTTGCCGATGGGTGTCCGTGCTCCAGCAACGATCACCGACGTCGTCATGACTCTCTCCTAAGGCCTACTGGCGCGCCCTCGATGGCCGTTTCGGCCTCCCCGAGAAGCGCAATCTTTGCCGCCAGGTTACCGTTATGTGATGACGACCGATCAAGTTGACGCCCGTCAGTTCCTGGCCACCTCCCTGGTGACCGCGATCGATCACGTCGGCATCGCAGTCGCCGACCTGGACGCCGCCATCACCTGGTACCACGACACCCTCGGCTTGATTCTGGTGCACGAGGAAGTCAACGAGGAGCAGGGAATCCGCGAAGCCATGCTGGCTGTGCGCGGCGCCCAGGAGGGCACCGCTCAGATCCAGTTGATGGCCCCGATCGACGAGTCATCGACCATCGCGAAGTTCCTCGACAAGCGCGGACCCGGCATCCAGCAGATGGCCGTTCGGGTGAGCGACCTCGACGCCTTCGTCGAGCAGCTCCAGGCGCAGGGCGTGCGGCTGGTCTACGACGCACCCCGTCGCGGCACGGCAAACTCCCGGATCAACTTCATCCACCCCAAGGATGGCGGCGGAGTTCTGATCGAGCTCGTCGAACCGGCCGCCTGAGACCGGGCATTCACCACCACTTCCTGGTTGGACCGCGGGTAGCGCGGTGCGCCCAGCATGGCGTGTGCCAATGCCGGCGGTCCTCGACCTGACCAGGGCCTGCACCGAAGGTCGAATCGATCGGCCACACCACCAGATGTGCTGAGCCGGAATGTATTTCGTGGTCACAACCGGGGCACCGGTAGGTCTTGACCGCGCGAGCGGCCGGGACGGCGCGGACTTCGTAGTCGTAACCGTCGGGCCCGGCCTCCACCCGGCGTAGCTCCCGAAGTGGCGCCCACGGCCGCTGCCGACGCGATGGGATCCGGCGCCGAGCCATGCGATCAGTCTAGTAGCGAATACTCAGAACAGCCGGTACTCGTCGCTGTCCATCCCGCGCATCTTGTCGTAATCCAGTGTCAGACAACGGATGCCGCGATCGGTGGCCAGCGTGCGGGCCTGGGGTTTGATCTGCTGAGCGGCGAACACCCCCTTCACCGGAGCGAGGACGGTGTCACGGTTGAGCAGCTCCAGGTACCGGGTGAGCTGCTCAACTCCGTCGATCTCGCCGCGTCGCTTGATCTCCACCGCCACCGAGCCACCGCGTTCGTCACGGCAGAGCAGGTCGACGGGTCCGATGGCGGTCATGTACTCGCGGCGCACCAGCGTGTATCCCTCACCGAGCAGTTGCACGTGCTCGGCGAGTAGGGCCTGCAAGTGCGCTTCGACTCCGTCTTTGACCAGTCCGGGATCGACGCCGAGCTCGTGGCTGGAGTCGTGCTCGATCTCCTCGACGGTGATGCGTAGTTGTTCGCCGGCCTTGTTCTCAACCACCCACACCGGCGCTCGGTCGCCGGGCTCCTCGATCAGCCAGCACGGCGGACTCATCCAGTTCAGCGGCTTGTAGGCGCGGTCGTCGGCGTGCACGCTGACCGACCCATCGGCTTTGAACAACAGCAACCGGCGCGCGGATGGCAGATGCGCGGTGAGCCTGCCGAAATAGTCAACGGTGCATTGGGCGATCACTAGACGCACCCGACTCACCTTAGAGCGTGGCCGACGAATTAGGCTGACGCCACCATGTCGGCCACCCACAGCTTGGCAAAACGCATCGGCCGGGTGCTCGAGACGGTCACCCGGCAGAGCGGCCGGTTACCGGAGACTCCGGCCTACGGCTCCCTGCTGCTCGGCCGGGTCTCCGAAAGCCAGCGACGTCGGCGCATCCGCATTCAGATCATCCTGACCGTGCTGGTGCTGGGGGCCAACCTGATCGGCATCGCCGTCGCGCTGCTCCTGGTGACGGTCGCCATTCCGCAGCCAAGCGTGTTCGACGCACCGTGGTGGATAACCTTCCTGGCATCACCGGGCTATACCGCGCTGGCACTGGCCGTGGGCACTTATTGGATCACCCGCAGGACCGTCGTATCGCTCCGCTGGGCCATCGAGGAGCGCACGCCCAACCAGGATGATGAGCGCAATACTTTCCTGGCCCCGTGGCGGATCGCCCGCTTCGATCTCATCCTTTGGGGGGTCGGGGCGGTGGTGCTGACGACGCTCTACGGCCTGGTCAACACGCTGTTCATCCCGCGCTTCCTCATCGCGGTGGGCATCTGCGGCATCTTGGTCGCCACCGGCAGTTATCTGCTCGCCGAGTTCGCGCTGCGCCCTGCGGCGGCTCAGGCGCTCGAAGCGGGGCCACCACCGCGGCGATTCGCCTCGGGCATCATGGGCCGGACCATGGTGGTCTGGTTCCTCGGGTCGGGCCTGCCCGTTCTCGGCATCGCCTCTCTGGCGGGCTTTCAGGCCCTGATGCGCAACCTGACCGAAACCCAGTTCGCGGTCGGCGTGTTCATCGTGTCGATAGCCACGATGACCTTCGGTTGCGTCCTGATGTGGATCCTGGCCTGGCTCACCGCGACACCGGTGCGCGTGGTCCGTGCGGCGCTGCGGCGTGTCGAGCGGGGTGACCTGCGGGGCGACCTCGTCGTGTTCGACGGCACCGAACTCGGTGAGCTACAACGCGGTTTCAACGCGATGGTGGACGGGCTACGCGAGCGCGAACGCGTTCGCGACCTTTTCGGCCGGCACGTCGGCCGCGATGTCGCCCTGGCCGCGGAACGCGAGCGGCCGAAGCTGGGCGGTGAAGAACGTCACGTTGCCGTCCTCTTCATCGACATCGTCGGCTCCACCCAGTTGGTCACCACTCGGCCACCCGCCGAGGTCGTTTCGGTGCTTAACCAATTTTTCGGCATCGTCGTCGAGGAAGTAGACCGCCACCGCGGGCTGGTCAATAAATTCGAGGGCGATGCGACGCTGGCCATCTTCGGGGCCCCGAATTACCTGGACAGTCCCGAAGACGAGGCGCTGGCCACCGCACGCTGCATTGCCGAGCGCCTGAACGACGAAATGCCGGATTGCCAGGCCGGCATTGGCGTGGCGGCGGGTCAAGTCGTCGCGGGCAACGTCGGCGCGAGGGAACGCTTCGAATACACCGTGATCGGTGAACCGGTCAACGCGGCAGCGCGGCTGTGCGAACTCGCCAAGTCGCACCCGAACCGGCTGCTCGCGACGGCCGACACCATCGAGGGGGCAGGTGAAAACGAACGGACACGTTGGTCTTTGGGTGACAGCGTGACCCTTCGCGGGCACGACCGTCCCACTCGGCTGGCGGCGCCCGCCGGGGCTGACGATCCGCCGCACGATTGATATCGGCGCGAAATGGGTAGAGGGACACAGGAAATGACCCCTCAGAGATTGGCTTTGACATGACCGGTAGTGGACTCACCCGCCGCGCTTCTGTCGCCGCGGGGATCGCTGCGGCGATCGCCCTGAGTTCGTTGACCGCGGGATGCGGCTCGAGCAACGACAACAAGAACCCCACCACCTCGACGGTCACCACCACCGTCACGACGCCGGCGAGTGTCACGACGACAGCACCGACGTCACCGGCTCCCGGCGGACCCGGCGGGGGTCCCGCCGCCGGACCGGGTGGCGCCACCACCGCCGGGCCTGGCGGTTCGGGCGCCGGTGCCGGTCCCGGCGGGGCCAGCGCGGGTGTGCCGGGCGCGGGCGCGTCCGCGGGACCAGGCGGCGCGGGTGCGTGCGCCGGCGGCGTGTGCGTCGGGACGCCTCCCGGCTGAGCTGCGAACCAGCGCACCCGGACGAATCAGGCGGCGGCGGCCATGGATCCGGAGAAGCGCCGATTGGTGCGGGACGCGTTCTCCCGCACCAATAGCGCGACGAGCAGCGAGCCGGCCGCGAGCAGTCCGCCTACGAAACACGCCGTCGCCGGCCAGCCGCCCACGCCGTAGATGAGGCCGCCCAGGGCGCCGGCCACCGATCCGCCCAGGTAGTAACTGAACAAGTACAGCGCGGACGCCTCGGCGCGGTCCTGGTGCGCGACCGCGCCCACCCAGCCACTTGCAACGGTGTGCGCGGCGAAGAATCCGCCGGTGAACACGCCGACACCGACGACGATCACGACCAGTACATGCGGGAGGGTGAGCAGCAGGCCGGTCACGATGATCGGCAATGCGGCGGCGAGCACCGGCCCGCGTCCCCGGCGGTCGGCAATCCGTCCCGCCACGACCGACGTCCAGGTGCCCACGAGATACAGGACGAACAGCAGGCCGACCACCGAGGAGGCCAGCCCGAAGGGACGGTCGGTCAGTCGGTATCCCAGATAGTTGTAGATCGTGACGAATCCCCCCATCAGCACGCAGCCCAAAGCAAACAGCTTGAGCAACAAGGGGGTTCGCACGTGCCCGGCCAGGCTGCGCACGATGTCCCGCACGCTGGCCACCTTGGGGCTGAAGAATTGCGACCGGGGCACCAGGCGGGCGAAGACAACCGTGCCGGCCAGTGTCGTCGCCGAGCACGCCAGCAGCGCGACCCGCCAATTGCTGACGTCGACCACCACGGACGGCACGATCCGCCCGACCAGCCCGCCCACCGTGGTCCCGGCAACGTAGCGGCCCATCGCCGCACCGAGCGAGGAGGCGTGCACCTCCTCAGCGAGAAATGCCATGGCGACCGCGGGTATGCCGGCGAGCGCGACGCCGTGCAGCGCGCGTCCCGCAAGCAGCACGCCGAGGGTGGGGCTGAACGGCAACAACAGCCCGATAATGCTGGAAGCTATCCCCGAGGCGAGCATCACGGTGATGCGCCCGTATCGCTCGGAAAGCACGCTCGCCGGAATGATCGACACTGCCAACATCCCGGTCGTTAACGAGACCGTCAATGCCGCGGTGGCGGGGGTGATCCGGTATGACGCCGACAATGCCGGAAGCAGGGCCTGCGTGCAGTACATCGCGGCGAAGCTGGCCAGGCCCGCGCCGTACAGCGCGGCGGTCATGCGCCGGTATCCCGGAATTCCCACCCGATGCGCGACGACGACCTGGGCCATAGCAATGATGCTCAGTGCCGAGGCGCCCAAAAGGAAAGGAATTATTTTGTAGTTTATGATTTATTAAGCACATAAGCAGAGGTGGCACCGTGGCTGACGGTGACTACGAGTGGTTCATCACACTCGCGGAGCTCCAACACGTCACGTCGGCGGCCGAGCAACTGCACGTCGCCCAGCCGACGCTGACCCGGATGCTGGCGCGCCTGGAACGGCAGATGGGAGTGTCGCTGTTCGACCGCCTCGGCAGGAGGCTCTCGCTCAACACCTACGGCCGGATCTTCTACGAGCACGCGCGGCGGGCCCAGCTCGAGCTTGATTCGGCCAGGCGCGCAATCGATGACCTGACGAACCCAGCGGTAAGCGAGATCCGGTTGGCGTTTCTGAGTTCGTTCGGGTCAACCGTGGTGCCGCGTCTGATCGCAAGATTCGGGAAGTCCTCCCCGCGAGTGACTTTCACTCTCGAGGAGGGGGCCGCTGAATTGATCGGCGATCGCGTCCAGTCCGGCGTCGTCGATATCGGGGTGGTGTCGCCACGGCCGCGCAAACGAAGTCTGGCCTGGCGCAGCCTCTTTCGCCAGCGGCTTGGAGGCGCCGAATCTCACGACGGTCGCGGGCCTGGTCGCCGCCGGGCTTGGCATCAGCCTGGTGCCCATCGACGGCAGCGAGTCCGCACCCGGAGTGCGTGTACTGCGACTGGCCGACGCCGACGCCTACCGCGATGTGGGCATGATCTGGGATTCCGGTCGACCGTTGTCCCGCTCGGCCCGGGACTTCATCGCGGCCGCCGCGGCCGTGGAGAACCCCGAGGCGAGACCCCAGACAACGGCGTGCGGGTAGTGGCTCAGACCGCGATCTGATGATGGCGCGTTTGGTTGCCCCCACACCGCTTGGCTTCGTACATCGCCTTATCGGCATGGGCAACCAATTGGTGAAACGCATGTTCGGCGTACTCCGAGATCACGCTGCCCAACGCCAGGGTGGCTATGCCGACGCTGGCGGTCACGGAGGCGTTCACCGCGGCCACGGCGTCACAGAGCTGCCGACCCCACCTCGGCAGCTGTTCTGTCGTCACGATGTCGGCGACCAGGAATTCCTCCCCGCCGACGCGACCGACGACGGCGGTGTCTCCGCACGCGGTGGTCAAGGTGCCCGCCACCGCGATCAGCGCCTCGTCGCCGGCGGCATGACCGCGGGTGTCGTTCAGCTCTTTGAAGCGGTCCAGATCCACCATCGCCACCGCCAGAAACATGTGATTGGCGCCCGCGAGCATCCGGCCGACGATGGCCCGGTCGCAGGCTCGCCGATTCAGCAGCCCGGTCAGCGGGTCGCGGTTGGCCCGTAAGAGGTCCAACCACAGTGCGCGCACCACGACCTGGATGGCCAGCGGGACGACAACGTTCAGTTCCAGGACCAGAAAGTAACCGGTGAAGGCCAGCACCGTCTGCCCGGTAGTGGCCAGGCGCACCGCTTCCCAGGCGCCGATTGTGCTGGCCAGCACGAAGTTCAGCACCATGAGCCTGGCTGTGTGGAAGAACGCGATGTAGCCGCCGGTGACGGATAGCGCCGAGCACGCCATCAGCCCGACAAGCGGCTGGGGTTGCCACAGGCAACCGCCGCCGATGGATACGGCGCCGGTCATGATGTAGAAGATGGACTGACGCCGAGTGGGCCACCCGCTCAACCACAGCGCCGCCATGCCCAGCCCCAGGACGGCGGCGATGACCGAAAGCGTCAGCGCCACACGCGGGTACAACGGGACGGGTCCCCACAACACGTTGACGGGCACCAACACCAATGAGGCCGCCACCACGGCTAGAACCCTGCGAGTGCTGGTGCTCAGCCCGTGGGCTTGCAAATAGCCTGTCAGCCAGTCGAAATGGTCGTCCTGTCCCCACCATGTCGCCAGCCACGTCATCGATTCGCCTTTCCCCAACTCGCTCACCCCGTCGAGTCACATCAACCAGAGTCAGTGAGCCGGATCACAGTAAATACCATCGGCCGCAGTAAAAGCTCGTTTGGACGAGAAACTCGCGGGAGATGGCGAGCCCCCGCACGCCGATTCCGGGGCCGTGGCACAACCCACGACGATGTCGCTTTTCCGCCAGTTTTGTCGGTGGTGGGGTGTAAGTCTGGAACCGTGCACGACGATTTCCAACGCTGCTACCGCGCCGTCCAGTCCAAGGACGCCCGGTTCGACGGTTGGTTCGTCACCGCGGTGCTGACCACCCGGATCTACTGCCGGCCCAGCTGCCCGGTGCGGCCACCGTTCGCCCGTAACGTGCGGTTCTACCCGACGGCGGCGGCCGCCCAGCGTGCGGGCTTCCGGGCGTGCAAGCGGTGCCGTCCCGACGCGTCGCCGGGGTCTCCGGAATGGAACGTGCGCGGTGACGTCGTGGCGCGAACGATGCGGCTCATCGCCGACGGGACGGTTGACCGCGAAGGTGTCGGCGGCCTGGCCGCACGTCTCGGTTACACCACCCGGCAACTGGAGCGGCTCTTGCAGACCGAGCTTGGGGCCGGCCCTCTCGCGCTGGCCCGCGCGCAACGGGCTCAGACCGCCAGGGTGTTGATCGAAACAACGGATCTGCCGTTCGGCGATGTCGCATTCGCCGCCGGCTTTTCCAGCATCCGTCAATTCAACGACACCGTGCGCTCGGTGTTCGAGAACACGCCGAGCGCGCTGCGCCGGCGCGCGGCGACGCCCTCCGCCGCGGCCCCCAATTCGCCTGGCACCGTGTGCCTTCGGCTCCCGGTGCGCACACCGTTCTCCTATGCGGGGGTCTTCGGTCATCTGGCGGCCGGCACGGTGCCCGGGTGCGAGGAAGTCCGCGCCGGCGCGTACCGGCGCAGTCTGCGCCTTCCGTTCGGCAACGCGATCGTCACCCTGGCCCCCGCTGCCGACCATGTCCGATGCATGCTCATGCTCGACGACTTCCGCGATCTGACAACGGCTATCGCGCGGTGCCGGCGGCTGCTGGACCTCGATGCCGACCCCGAAGCGGTCGACGAAGCGCTGAGCGGGGATGCGGAGTTCTGCGTCGTCGTAGCCAAGGCGCCCGGGCAGCGGATTCCCCGCACGGTCGACGAGGCCGAACTCGCGGTGCGCGCGGTACTCGGCCAACAGGTGTCGACCAAGGCAGCGAGCACACACGCCAGCCGCCTCGTCGCTGCCTACGGCCAGCCGATCAATGACCCCGAGGGAACTCTGACCCACACATTCCCGTCGGTCGAGCAGCTCGCGGAAATCGACCCCGTCCATCTGGCGGTGCCCAAGGCCCGGCAACGAACGCTCAGCGCCCTGATCGCCGGCCTCGCCGACGGTAGCGTCGTCCTGGGCACCGGATGCGACTGGGAAAGCGCCCGAACGCAATTACTCGCCCTGCCCGGGGTGGGCCCCTGGACCGCGGAGGTGATCGCAATGCGCGGCCTCGGAGATCCCGACGCGTTTCCCGCCAGCGATCTGGGACTGCGCCTGGCCGCCGAACAGCTGGGCCTGCCAACCGACGAGCGCTCCCTCGTCGCGCGCAGCGCACGCTGGCGACCCTGGCGCTCCTACGCCACCCAGTACCTCTGGACCACGCTCGAACATCCCGTAAACCATTGGCCGCCAAAGGAGGTCGCATGATTCGCGCCGGCGACGATGCAGAGCGAAGCGAATAGGAGGAGTGGCGCACATGATCGAGTACCGCACCATCGACAGCCCGATCGGGCTGCTGACCCTGGCCGGCCGAGGCTCGGTGCTGACACATCTGCGTATGGTCGACCAGACCTACGAACCGAGCCGCACCGGTTGGTCCCCGAACCCGCGGGCGTTCGGCGCGGCCGTCGAGCAACTGGCTGCGTATTTCGCCGGCGAGCGCACCGACTTCGACTTCGAATACGACCTGCTCGGCTCCGAATTCCAGCGCCGGGTATGGCGGACGTTGCTGACAATCCCATACGGAGAGACGCGGTCGTACGGACAGATCGCCGACCAGATCGGAGCTACCGGTTCCGCGCGCGCGGTGGGATTGGCCAACGGGCACAACCCGATCGCGATCGTCGTCCCGTGCCACCGGGTGATCGGCGCCAACGGCAGCCTCACCGGCTACGGTGGCGGCCTGGACCGGAAGCGAAGGCTTCTCGATCTGGAGCGCAGCCGCACGACGGCGAATTTGACGTTATTCGACTGAATAACGCATTTAATTGCGAATGCAAAAACACCCCCGTTGCCGGGGGTGTTTTTGTGTATGTTCGGCGGTGTCCTACTTTTCCACCCGTATGGGCAGTATCATCGGCGCTGACAGGCTTAGCTTCCGGGTTCGGAATGGGACCGGGCGTTTCCCTGTCGCTGTGGCCGCCGTAACTCTATTTAAATTTGTTTGGTGGGGGGTGTGGTGTTTCGCGGCATTACTGCCGTGAAATGGACTGTGGTTGCGATTGTGTGTTGGTAAGTTTTCGGCCGGTTAGTGCCAGTTCCCTGCACCCATTACTGGGCTTCCAGGTCTGGCCTATCGAACCCGTGGTCTGCGGGGGGCCTTATCCCTCTAAAAGGGTGAGAAACCTGATCTTGGAGAAGGTTTCCCGCTTAGATGCTTTCAGCGGTTATCCTGTCCGAACGTGGCTATCCAGCCGTGCCCCTGGTGGGACAACTGGTATACCAGAGGTTCGTCCGTCCCGGTCCTCTCGTACTAGGGACAGGTTTCCTCAAGTTTCTGACGCGCGCGGCGGATAGAGACCGAACTGTCTCACGACGTTCTAAACCCAGCTCGCGTGCCGCTTTAATGGGCGAACAGCCCAACCCTTGGGACCTGCTCCAGCCCCAGGATGCGACGAGCCGACATCGAGGTGCCAAACCATCCCGTCGATATGGACTCTTGGGGAAGATCAGCCTGTTATCCCCGGGGTACCTTTTATCCGTTGAGCGACACCCCTTCCACTCAGAGGTGCCGGATCACTAGTCCCGACTTTCGTCCCTGCTTGACTTGTAGGTCTCGCAGTCAAGCTCCCTTGTGCACTTACACTCAACACCTGATTGCCGTCCAGGTTGAGGGAACCTTTGGGCGCCTCCGTTACATTTTAGGAGGCAACCGCCCCAGTTAAACTACCCGCCAGGCACTGTCCGTGAACCCGATAAGGGTTCGACGTTAGGTGTCCAATACGATCAGAGTGGTATTTCAACAACGACTCCATACAAACTGGCGTCTGTATTTCACAGTCTCCCACCTATCCTACACAAACCGTACCGAACACCAATACCAAGTTGTAGTGAAGGTCCCGGGGTCTTTTCGTCCTGCCGCGCGTAACGAGCATCTTTACTCGTAGTGCAATTTCGCCGAGTCTATGGTTGAGACAGTTGGGAAGTCGTTACGCCATTCGTGCAGGTCGGAACTTACCCGACAAGGAATTTCGCTACCTTAGGATGGTTATAGTTACCACCGCCGTTTACTGGGGCTTAAATTCTCCGCTTCACCTTGCGGTTAACGGGTCCTCTTAACCTTCCAGCACCGGGCAGGCGTCAGTCCGTATACATCGTCTTGCGACTTCGCACGGACCTGTGTTTTTAGTAAACAGTCGCTACCCACTGGTTTCTGCGGCCGAATCCCGCTCCCACCGCAAGGGTGTTCACGGTATTCCGGCCCCCCTTCTCCCGAAGTTACGGGGGGATTTTGCCGAGTTCCTTAACCATAGTTATCTCGTACGCCTTGGTATTCTCTACCTGACCACCTGTGTTGGTTTGGGGTACGGGCCGTGTATGTGCTCGCTAGAGGCTTTTCTTGGCAGCAGAGGATCACCGAATTCGCCTCAATCGGCTATGCATCACCTCTCGGGATTAGTGAGCGACGGATTTGCCTATCGCTCTCCCTACGGGCTTGCCCCAGTATTACCACTGACTGGTACGGCTGCCTTCCTGCGTCACCCCATCGCTTGACTACTACCAGCGAAGGTCCCACGCAGCCCCGAAACTCCATGCCCCCGAAGGGGAATGGTCGATCCGGTTTTGGGTGGTTAGTACCGCTGATTCATCAGGGACGCCTATACACGGGTACGGGAATATCAACCCGTTGTCCATCGACTACGCCTGTCGGCCTCGCCTTAGGTCCCGACTCACCCTGGGCGGACTGGCCTGGCCCAGGAACCCTTGGTCTTACGGCGGGCAAGGTTCTCACTTGCCTTATCGCTACTCATGCCTGCATTCTCACTCCCCCACCCTCCACCACCGGTCACCCGGAGGCTTCGCTGAATGGGGGACGCTCCCCTACCCACATCCACCGTACGGTGAATGTGCCGCGGCTTCGGCGGTGTGCTTGAGCCCCGCTACATTATCGGCGCATAATCACTTGACCAGTGAGCTATTACGCACTCTTTCAAGGGTGGCTGCTTCTAAGCCAACCTCCTGGTTGTCTCTGCGACTACACATCCTTTTCCACTTAGCACACGCTTAGGGGCCTTAGCCGGCGATCTGGGCTGTTTCCCTTTCGACGTACGGAGCTTATCCCCCGCCGTCTCACTGCCACGCTTTACACCACGGCATTCGGAGTTTGGCTGACGTCAGTAACCTAGTAGGGCCCATCGGCCATCCAGTAGCTCTACCTCCGTGGTGAACCACGCAACGCTGCACCTAAATGCATTTCGGGGAGAACCAGCTATCACGGAGTTTGATTGGCCTTTCACCCCTACCCACAGCTCATCCCCTCAGTCTTCAACCTAAGTGGGTTCGGGCCTCCACGCGGTCTTACCCGCGCTTCACCCTGGCCATGGGTAGATCACTCCGCTTCGGGTCCAGAACACGCCACTACACCCCAAAGGGGATGCGCCCTATTCAGACTCGCTTTCGCTGCGGCTACCCCGCACGGGTTAACCTCGCGACGTGTCCCTGACTCGCAGGCTCATTCTTCAAAAGGCACGCCATCACCCCACGAGGAGGCTCTGACGGATTGTAGGCACACGGTTTCAGGTACTATTTCACTCCCCTCCCGGGGTACTTTTCACCATTCCCTCACGGTACTAATCCGCTATCGGTCATCGAGAAGTATTTAGGCTTACCGGGTGGTCCCGGCAGATTCACAGCAGATTCCACGGGCCCGCTGCTACTCGGGAACTGATACAAGGTAGGTATCGGGTTTTCGCGTACCGGGCTCTCACCGTCTACGGCAGGCCATCCCAGGCCATTTCTGCTAACCACGACACTTTCTGACTACCCCTCAGCCAGGTAGAGCTGAGACATATCACTCCCACAACACCGCGCACACAACCCCTACCCGGTTATACATGCGTGCGGTTTAGCCTGTTCCGCGTTCGCTCGCCACTACTGACGGAATCACAATTGTTTTCTTCTCCTACGGGTACTGAGATGTTTCACTTCCCCGCGTTACCTCCCGCACCCTATATATTCAGATGCGGGTAACACGACATCACTCGTGCTGGGTTTCCCCATTCGGAAATCCTCGGATCAATGCTCGGTTGACAGCTCCCCGAGGCATATCGCAGCCTCCCACGTCCTTCATCGGCTCTCGATGCCAAGGCATCCACCATGCGCCCTTAAACACTTACTTACACACAAAAACCAAAAAAGAAATTACACATTTCGATGAACTCGTCAGCCCCGAAGGACTACGCGTTCATCTAGATGCTCGCAACCACTATCCAATACTCAAACACCACACCCCACCACCAAGATGGGGGGACTCCACACGGTTCGACCGAGTGTTGTCTCAGGGCCCAATAGTGTGTCTGGCAATTATTTGCTGTTGTGCACCCGGTTTTCGTCCACTACAGACGAGAACCCCTCACGGCTCGCACACCACCAATTGGTGTGCTTTTCGTGGTGCTCCTTAGAAAGGAGGTGATCCAGCCGCACCTTCCGGTACGGCTACCTTGTTACGACTTCGTCCCAATCGCCGATCCCACCTTCGACAGCTCCCTCCCAAAGGGTTAGGCCACTGGCTTCGGGTGTTACCGACTTTCATGACGTGACGGGCGGTGTGTACAAGGCCCGGGAACGTATTCACCGCAGCGTTGCTGATCTGCGATTACTAGCGACTCCGACTTCATGGGGTCGAGTTGCAGACCCCAATCCGAACTGAGACCGGCTTTAAAAGGATTCGCTTAACCTTACGGCATCGCAGCCCTTTGTACCGGCCATTGTAGCATGTGTGAAGCCCTGGACATAAGGGGCATGATGACTTGACGTCATCCCCACCTTCCTCCGAGTTGACCCCGGCAGTCTCTCACGAGTCCCCGGCATTACCCGCTGGCAACATGAGACAAGGGTTGCGCTCGTTGCGGGACTTAACCCAACATCTCACGACACGAGCTGACGACAGCCATGCACCACCTGCACACAGGCCACAAGGGAACGCCTATCTCTAGACGCGTCCTGTGCATGTCAAACCCAGGTAAGGTTCTTCGCGTTGCATCGAATTAATCCACATGCTCCGCCGCTTGTGCGGGCCCCCGTCAATTCCTTTGAGTTTTAGCCTTGCGGCCGTACTCCCCAGGCGGGGTACTTAATGCGTTAGCTACGGCACGGATCCCAAGGAAGGAAACCCACACCTAGTACCCACCGTTTACGGCGTGGACTACCAGGGTATCTAATCCTGTTCGCTCCCCACGCTTTCGCTCCTCAGCGTCAGTTACTGCCCAGAGACCCGCCTTCGCCACCGGTGTTCCTCCTGATATCTGCGCATTCCACCGCTACACCAGGAATTCCAGTCTCCCCTGCAGTACTCTAGTCTGCCCGTATCGCCCGCACGCTCACAGTTAAGCCGTGAGATTTCACGAACAACGCGACAAACCACCTACGAGCTCTTTACGCCCAGTAATTCCGGACAACGCTCGCACCCTACGTATTACCGCGGCTGCTGGCACGTAGTTGGCCGGTGCTTCTTCTCCACCTACCGTCAACCCACAAAGTGAGCCTTCGTCGATGGTGAAAGAGGTTTACAACCCGAAGGCCGTCATCCCCCACGCGGCGTCGCTGCATCAGGCTTGCGCCCATTGTGCAATATTCCCCACTGCTGCCTCCCGTAGGAGTCTGGGCCGTATCTCAGTCCCAGTGTGGCCGGACACCCTCTCAGGCCGGCTACCCGTCGTCGCCTTGGTAGGCCATCACCCCACCAACAAGCTGATAGGCCGCGGGCCCATCCCACACCGCAAAAGCTTTCCACCACAAGGCATGCGCCAAGTGGTCCTATTCGGTATTAGACCCAGTTTCCCAGGCTTATCCCGAAGTGCAGGGCAGATTGCCCACGTGTTACTCACCCGTTCGCCACTCGAGTACCTCCGAAGAGGCCTTTCCGTTCGACTTGCATGTGTTAAGCACGCCGCCAGCGTTCGTCCTGAGCCAGGATCAAACTCTCCAAACAAAAACTCCTCGCAAAACGAGGTGAATTCAAATCAGAGAAAATCTGACCTAACAAAAAGACACCAAATAACTGGCATCAAAATACGGCCATACCGACACACGGGGAGTGTTTAAGTATGGCCAAAAAAACAACAACAAATAAAAAGACCAAACACACTATTGAGTTCTCAAACAACACTTGTTTCGCCCGTTTTGGGGCAACCCTGCCAGCTTAATACAGGTCCGGCAGGTAAGTCAACTCCCAGTTTTGATCTTCTAGAGACCGTCTCGGGAGCAGCCGTGCCAGGCTAGTACCAATCCAGCGAGGGAGTCAAGGGCCCCGCTCTCGTCCACCTTCGCGTTGGTGACCGCGCTTGTGGGGCACTGACTTTGGTTACTGTACCCGCTCGATCTCCGCTCCCAAAATCGTCAGGTTTTCCACGAACAACGGGTAGCCGCGATCGATGTGGAAGACGTCGTGGACCTCGGTGTCTCCGTCCGCGACAAGCCCGGCCAACACCAGGCCGGCGCCGGCCCGAATGTCCGAACACCACACCGGCGCACTCGACAATTGCGGCAGGCCCCGAACGACGGCGTGGTGCCCGTCGGTCCGGGCGTCGGCGCCCAGGCGAATCATTTCTTCGACAAATCGGAAGCGCGCCTCGAATACGTTCTCGGTGATCATCGATGTGCCGTCGGCGATCGAGGCCAGCGCGATCGCCATGGGCTGCAGGTCGGTGGGAAATCCGGGGTACGGCAGCGTCGCCACATTGACGGCCTTCGGCCGCTCGTACTGCGTCACCCGGAAACTGTCGTCGGTCTGGGTCACGGTGGCGCCGGCGTCGTGCAGCTTGTGCAGCACCACCTGCAGATGCCCCGGGTCGATCCCCGTCACCGTGATGTCTCCGCGGGTTATCGCAGCGGCGATCCCCCACGTGGCGGCGACGATGCGATCCCCGATCACGCGATGCTCGGTCGGGTGCAGCTTCGGAACACCGGTGATGGTCATCGTCGGCGAACCCGCGCCTTCGATCCGCGCACCCATCTGGTTCAACATCGTGCACAGATCCACGACGTCGGGCTCGCGCGCCGCGTTGTGAATGGTGGTGACGCCCTCGGCCACGACCGCGGCCATCAGGATGTTCTCGGTGGCCCCCACCGAGGGGAACTCCAACTGGATCTCCGCGCCGCGCAGCGTATCGGCCTGCGCCACCACGCATCCGTGCTCGATGTTGCATTGCGCACCCAGTTGGCGCAGGCCGGCCTGGTGCATGTCCAGGGGACGGGATCCGATCGCGTCACCGCCCGGCAGCGCGACGCGGGCGCGCTTGCACCGGCCGACCAGCGGTCCCAGCACGCACACCGACGCGCGGAACTGTCGCACCGCGGCGAAGTCGGCATCGTATTTGGGCTCATCCGGAGAGGTGATCCGTGCGACGTCGCCGTCCAGTTCGACCGTCGCGCCCAGGCCGCGCAGCACCTCCGCCATCAGCGGCACATCCAGGATGTCGGGGCAGTTGGTAATGGTGCTGGTGCCTTCGGCCAACAGCGTCGCGGCCATCAGCTTGAGCACGCTGTTTTTGGCGCCCCCTACTGCGACTTCGCCGGACAACCGGTTGCCGCCGGTCACCACGAATCGCTCAGCCACCCGCGTCAGTCTAGTGAAGCGGTATCGGCTTGTCAGTCGGCCAACCCACACACCCGGGTACGGTTTGCTCATGGCAGTGCATCTGACTCGCATCTACACACGGACCGGCGACGACGGCACCACCGGATTGAGTGACTTCTCCCGGGTCTCCAAGAACGACCCACGGCTGGTGGCGTACGCCGATTGCGACGAAGCCAACTCGGCGATCGGTGTCGCCGTCGCCGTGGGTCAGCCGGACGAGCAGCTCATGGGGGTGTTGCGGCAGATCCAGAACGATTTGTTCGATGCCGGCGCCGATCTGTCGACTCCCGTGGTCGATAACCCCGAATATCCCCCGCTGCGAGTGACCCAGCCCTACATCGATCGGCTCGAAAAATGGTGTGACACATACAACGAGCCGTTGCCGAAGTTGAATTCGTTTGTGTTGCCCGGTGGTTCGCCGCTGTCGGCTTTGCTGCACGTCGCCCGAACGGTGGTACGCCGAGCCGAGCGGTCGGCATGGGCGGCGATCGATGCCGCGCCCGGGCAGGTGAACACCCTGCCCGCGAAATACCTGAACCGCCTCTCGGATCTGCTGTTCATTCTGTCGCGCGCGGCCAACCCCGACGGCGACGTGCTGTGGAAACCTGGCGGCGAGAACGCCGGCACGAGTTAACCGGAGAATCCTGTGCGCCTGGCCCGCAGGGTGAGCGGTCTACAGGCTGCGCCGGCGGGAACGGGGCGAGGGACGCGATTCCAGCCAGGACAAGAACGCGGTCAATGCGCCCTTGTCCAGTGCGATTTCGTAGCCGGACCTGCGGTCCTGGGTTGTGTCGCGGAGCTCGATGACGACGATCTCGTCCGTCATGATGTCGAACTCGTCGCCGCGCGGCGCCCGCCTGGACACGATCTCCACGCCTCGCCGGCTTAGCCGCCGGTCCGGCCACAATCGCAGACTGGAGAGCCGATAGAACGCGGCTTCGCCGCCACGGTAGCGGATTACGCCATGCCGCCAGCCGTGGCCTCCGACCGCGGGAATGTCTCGCATGATCCCCGCCGTGCCGCCCTGGCGCAGCTTCCACAGCCGATAACTCAGCCCGATGACGGCGCTCGCCAGCACGACGACGAGCACGACCATGCCAACCATGGGCGCGCTCATCGGCCGTTAGTCGATCGCGCCGACGGCGCGCAATCTCGCGCGCCCTCTGGCGGCGATACGAGGATCGTCCGACTCAGAAGCCTCTCGGGCGGCGCTCTCGTCGATCTCCGACTCGAACTCGGCGGATTCTGCCAGTATCGTCACCGATTCCTCGGTGACAGACAAGAATCCGCCATCCACCGCGACCCGTAGATCGTCTTCGCCCTCTCGTTCGACGCGCACCATTGCGTCGTCGACCAACTGCGCTACCACCGGGATGTGCCGCGGCAGGATGCCAATCTCACCGACCGTGGTGCGGGTGAACAGAAACGTTGCCTCACCCGACCAGATCTTTCGGTCGACGGCAACTATCTCAACGTTCAATTCGGCCATGCCACAGAGCCTTTCAGAGCCTTTTCGCTCACGCCTCAGGATTCCAGTTTGGCGCCAAAGCCTTCGGCCTTCTTGGCCAGGTCCTCGAGACCACCGATCAAGAAGAACGCCTGCTCCGGGATGTGGTCGAAGTCGCCCTTGGTCAGGCGGTCGAACGCCTCGATGGTCTCCTTCAGGGGCACCGTCGAGCCCGGCTGGCCGGTGAACTGCTCGGCCGCCATCATGTTCTGCGACAGGAACCGCTCGATCCGTCGCGCACGCTGGACGAGCTGCTTGTCCTCTTCGGACAACTCGTCGATACCGAGGATCGCGATGATGTCTTGGAGATCCTTGTAGCGCTGCAGGATTCGGATGACTTCCTGCGCCACACGGTAGTGCTCGTCACCGACGACGCTCGGGTCCAGAATGGTCGAGCTCGATGCCAGCGGGTCTACCGCCGGGAAGATGCCCTTGGAGAACACCGAACGCGACAGCTCTGTGGTCGCGTCCAGGTGCGCGAAGGTCGTTGCCGGCGCCGGGTCGGTGTAGTCGTCGGCGGGAACATAGACGGCCTGCATCGAGGTGATCGACTTGCCTCGCGTCGAGGTGATGCGCTCCTGCAGCTCGCCCATCTCGTCGGCCAGCGTCGGCTGGTAACCCACCGCCGACGGCATACGGCCGAGCAGTGTCGAGACCTCCGAACCGGCCTGGGTGAATCGGAAGATGTTGTCGATGAACAGCAGCACGTCCTGGCCGGCCTCGTCGCGGAACCACTCGGCCATGGTCAGCGCGGACAACGCCACCCGCATACGGGTGCCGGGCGGCTCGTCCATCTGACCGAACACCAGCGCGGTGTCCTTGAGCACGTCGGCTTCCTTCAGCTCGACCCACAGGTCGTTACCCTCACGGGTGCGCTCACCCACGCCGGCGAATACCGAGGTGCCACCGAAGTTCCGGGCAATACGGTTGATCATCTCCTGGATCAACACCGTCTTGCCCACGCCGGCACCGCCGAACAGCGCGATCTTGCCGCCACGCACGTACGGGGTGAGCAGATCGACGACCTTCAGACCCGTCTCGAGCATCTCGGTGCGCGGCTCGAGCTCCTCGAACGGCGGCGGCTTGCGGTGAATCGACCAGTGCTCGAAGTCTTCTCCATAGCCCGGCTTATCCAGGCAATGCCCCAGGGCATTGAAGACGTGGCCCTTGACCTCCTGGCCGACGGGCACCGAGATCGACTTGCCGGTGTCGATCACTTCGACCCCACGCACCAGACCGTCGGTGGGCTGCATGGAAATGGTGCGAACCAGGTTGTCGCCGAGGTGCTGTGCGACCTCGAGCGTCAGGGTCTTCTTGAGCTCCTCGAACGTGATCTCGGCGTTGAGTGCGTTGAACAGTCCCGGCACGGAGCCGCGCGGAAACTCGACGTCGACGACGGGGCCGGTGATTCGCACCACGCGGCCACTGGTCTCGGTGTCCTTGGCTTCTGTGGTCTTCTCGTCAGTAGCAGTCATTTTCTTCTTCCTCGTGTGCTACTTAGCGTCGGCGAGCGCGTTTGCGCCGCCGACGATTTCGCTGATCTCTTGGGTGATCTGAGCCTGCCGCTCGCGGTTCGCCATCAGTGTCAGCTCTTTGATCAGGTCATCCGCGTTGTCCGTTGCCGACTTCATTGCCCGTTGACGTGACGCGAGCTCCGATGCCGCCGATTCGAGCAGCGCCGCGTAGACGCGGGTCGTCACGTACCGCGGCAACAGCGACTCGAACAGCGTTGTCGCGTCCGGCTCGAACGAGTACAGCGTGTGGAGCTCCTCGGGTTCCTCGACATATTCCACGACCAGCGGAGCGATGCGGTGCGCCACCGCGGTCTGCGACATCATCGACTTGAACTCCGAGTAGACGATGTGCAGTTCGTCGACGCCCTGGCCTTCTTCCGACTCGTCGTCGCCCGTGCCGGCCATAAACGTCTCGACCAAGGTGGACGCGATCTCCGCCGCGTTTTCATACGTGGGTTGCTCGGAGAACCCCGTCCACGACTCCGTGATGTCCCAGTTACGGAACTTAAAGTAATTCAACGCTTTACGGCCAACCGTGTACACGACCGGTGTCTTGCCCTCCTCCCTCAGCAGGGAGAACAGCTCCTCGGAGCGACGGAAGATGCTCGAGTTGTACGCGCCGCACAATCCACGGTCTGAGGACACCACCAGGACTCCGGCCCGCTTCGGCTCTTCCCGTTCGACCAGCAAGGGGTGGTCCAGCGCGGCCTCGGAGGACAGCGTGGTGAGCATCGCGGTGATCTGGAATGCGTACGGCCGTGCGGCTTCCAACCGGGCCTGGGCCTTGCCGATGCGCGATGTCGCGATCATCTCCTGGGCCTTGGTGATTTTCTTGATCGACCCTGCCGAACGAATCCGGCCGCGTAGTTCACGAAGTGTGGCTGCCATCGGTAGCTACTTCTTGTCCTTGCCGGAGGCCTTCTTGGATTCCTTCTTCGGCTTCTCCTTCTTGACCTGTACGGACTCCTTTGCCAGATCCTCTTCGTCCAAGGGCTCGACGTGCTCGTCGGGCACCACCGAAGCGCCGCCGGTGGCCGCGAAGCCCTTCTTGAAGTTCTTGATGATTTCGATGAGCTGGTTCTCGCCCTCTTCCGAGAGCTTTCCGCTGTCACGGACGCCGGTCAGGAACTTCTCCTCCGAAGCCCGCATGTGGTCCAACAGCTCCGTCTCGAACCGCCGGACGTCCTCCACCGGCACCGAGTCCAGGTGACCGCCGGTGCCCAGGAAGATCGACACCACCTGCTCCTCAACCGGCATCGGCTGGTACTGCGGCTGCTTGAGCAGTTCGACCAGGCGCTCGCCGCGCTCCAGCTGCGCCTTGGAAGTCGCGTCCAGGTCCGAGGCGAAGGCGGCGAACGATTCCAATTCGCGGTACTGCGACAGGTCCAGACGCAGCGAGCCGGCCACCTCTTTCATGGCCTTGATCTGCGCCGCACCACCCACGCGGGAGACCGACACACCGACGTTGATGGCAGGCCGCACACCCTGGTTGAACAGGTCGGATTCCAGGAAGCACTGCCCGTCGGTGATGGAGATGACGTTGGTCGGAATGTAGGCCGAGATGTCGTTCGCCTTGGTCTCGATGATCGGCAACCCGGTCAGCGAGCCACCACCGAGCTCGTCGGACAGCTTGGCGCAGCGCTCCAACAGGCGCGAGTGCAGGTAGAACACGTCACCGGGGTACGCCTCGCGACCCGGCGGGCGGCGCAGCAGCAACGAGATCGCCCGGTACGCCTCGGCCTGCTTGCTCAGGTCGTCGAAGACGATCAATACGTGCTTTCCGTCGTACATCCAGTGCTGGGCGATCGCCGAACCGGTGTACGGCGCAAGCCATTTGAATCCGGCGGAGTCGGATGCCGGCGCCGCGACGATGGTGGTGTAGTCCATCGCGCCGCCCTCTTCCAGGGCGCGCCGCACCGACGCGATCGTGGTGCCCTTCTGCCCGATGGCCACGTACACGCAACGCACCTGCTTGCGCTCGTCGCCGCTCTCCCAGTTCTCCCGCTGGTTGAGGATGGTGTCCACGCAAACAGCGGTCTTGCCGGTCTTGCGGTCGCCGATGATCAGCTGGCGCTGGCCGCGACCGATCGGGGTCATCGCGTCGATGGCCTTGATACCGGTCTGCAGCGGCTCGCTCACGCTCTGCCGCTGCACCACCGACGGCGCCTGGATCTCCAGCGCGCGGCGAATCTCGGTCTCAATGTCTCCGCGGCCGTCGATCGGTTGGCCGAGCGGATTGACGACGCGCCCGAGGAACGCGTCGCCGACGGGGACCGACAGCACTTCGCCGGTGCGCTTGACCTGTTGGCCCTCTTCGATCTTCTCGAAGTCACCGAGGATCACCGCGCCGACGCTGTGCTCGTCGAGGTTGAGCGCGACGCCGAGCACCCCGCCGGGGAACTCGAGCAGTTCCTGGGTCATGACCGAGGGCAGGCCTTCGACGTGCGCGATGCCGTCCCCGGCGTCAACGACGGTACCGACCTCTTCCCGGGAGGTGTCGGACGTGAAAGAGCCTACGTACTCCTCGATGGCGCTCTGGATGTCATCAGCGGAGATTGTCAACTCGGCCATGTCTTTTCGTCTTCCTACTTGATCTTGGTATCGCGTGTGTCGGAATAGGTTTGTGATTGGTCGGTGGTGGTCAGTCGGGCAATTGAGCCTCGGCCGCGGCAAGCCGAGAAGCGAGTGTCCCGTCGATCACTTCATCGGCCACGGAGATGAGCAGACCGCCCAGCACTTCGGGATCTATTTGCAGCTGCACTGCCACCGAGTGACCGTAGATGCGGCCGAGCACGTCGGTGAGACGAGACCGCTGGCCATCGCTGAGTTCGGCCGCCGCTCTGACCTGAGCGACGATCTCGCCGCGGCGCGCCACCGCGACTTCCGTCAAGAACTGAACAGCTTCCTCGGCCGGCTGGCCTCGGAGGAGTTCGACCGTCTGGTTCAGCAGCGCAGTCACGATGGGGTTGACCCTGCCGCTTGCGCTGTCAAGCACCTTGCGCAACAACGCGACTCGGCCTTCGACCGGAACGGCGAAGTCGCCCAGCAGGATGGAAAGTTGGGGCTGCGCGTCGAGGATGCGGGAGAACCGGAACAGTTGTTCTTCGACCTCATCGACCTTGTCCTCACGCTCGGCGACTTCGAGCAACGCCTGCCGAGACACGTGCTCGATGGCGTCGACGAGGTCGGAGTTGGCCGACCAACGCTCCGATACCGCTGAGCGCAGCACGTCGAGGGTGGCGTCGCCGACCTTGCCGGAGACCAGGCGCTCGATCAACCTGACCCTGGGGCCGCCATCCTCGGCGGGAACGGTGAGGTACCGCGTGACGACGATCTCGCGGTCCAGCATTTTGGCCACCTCTACCAGCTCACTGGAGAGGCTCGAAAGCGCCTTGTTATCAAGGTCTTTGGCTATGGTGCTGAACTTGTCCAACAGGTTGCCCAGCGCGACGCGACTCGATGAGCGCATCTTGGTCATCAAGGGATACTGGACGTCGGCCGACGCGGGCGCCATTTCGTCGAGTTCCTCGAGGAACCGATCCACGGTGGCCGACTGCCGGGCAGAGTCGGCGACGTAATTCCGCACCAACTCGCCCGCCTGGCGCACCGCTTCGTGGCCCAGTTCCAAACGGAGCTGCCGGCTCAGCTGGGTACGCAAAAGATCGACCTGCCGACTGCCCTGCGCGCCGATGCGTTCGGCTTCGACGTCGGCCTGGGCCCGCAACTGTTCGACGATGCGGCCCGAGTCGGTCTGGGCCTCCTCGACGATCCGCTCGGCCTCCGACTTCGCGGATTCGACGGCCTCGCTATGTGCAGTGGTCGACTCGGTCAACCGATCGCTCGCCGTCGCAGCATCTTTCAACTGCTGGCGCACGGCGTCCTGGCGAGCGGTCATCAGACGACGCACCGGCGGCACGACATACCGCACGACCAGAAACACGATGGCCGCAAATCCGACCAATTGCCCGATGAAAGTCGACATACGTGATTACCGCCCGGACTTCCCTGTTGCGGATGCGCTCGCGGTGGCGGGCGCGACCTCGACGCCGAGGATCCGGCTGGCCAGTGTCGCCGACATCGCGGCGACGTTGGCACGCAGATCCAGTTCCACGGCGTCCCTCTCCCGCTTCAATTGCTCGGATGCCATTTGCAACGTCGACATCACCTGTTGTTCGGCACGGGCGCGCGCGTCTTCCACCACCTTACGGCCTTCGGCGCGGGCGTTATCGCGCAAAGATGACGCTTGAACCCGCCCTTCGGTCAGGGCTTCTTCGTAGTCGGCCTTGGCCGCCTCGAACTGCTCCGCCGCCTTCTTGTTGTCGGCAGCCGTCTTGGCGATCATGGCGTCGCGCTCGCGCAACACCTTCATGACCGGCGGCACCACGAATGTGCCGATGACCGCTAGCACGATCAGGAAGATGGCCAGCACGAAGAAGAAGGTGCCGTTGGGAACGAGGAAGTTGTTGCCTCCCTCGGCCAGCACCTGGCTGGATGCCAGAACGCTCAGACTTGCGTCACCCATCGCAGCGGACTAGGTGCCGACGGGTGTGGCGAAGACGAACAGCGCCATGAAGGCCAGGTTGATGAAGTAGGCCGCCTCAACCAGACCGACGGTGATGAAGAACGGCGTAAACAAGCGGCCTTGCGCTTCGGGCTGCCGGGCGATGCCGGAAACCAGCGCGTTACCGGCGATACCGTCACCGATACCGGCACCGATCGCGCCGCCGCCCATGATGAGTCCACCGCCGATGAGTGCAGCGGCAGCGACTTGGGGGTCCAGAGCCATTCTTATCCTCCTTGATATCTGGTAGGGGTCTACCAGGTCTCTGTAATGGTGTGTGAGTCAAAACAATTCATGGTGGTGTCAGTCATGGTGATCCTCGATCTCCATGGCTTGACTGAAGTACAAGATGGTCAGGATCGAGAAGATGAAGGCCTGGATCGCGCCGACGAACAGGTCGAAGGCCTTCCAGATGGCGTTGGGCGCCCACATGATGTAGGGCGGGAACAGCGCGATCAGCGCGACCAGGATGCCGCCGGCGAAGATGTTGCCGAAAAGTCGGAGAGACAACGAGATTGGCTTGGCGAGCTCTTCTACCAGGTTGATCGGCGCCAAGAACGCCACGTGGCCTTTGAGCACGGCCAGCGGGTGTCCGATGACGCCGCGGCGCCAGATGCCCGCGACGTGGTAGCAGACGAACACGAAGAGGGCCAGCGCCAGAACGTAATTGATGTCCGCGGCCGCCGACTTCAGCAGTTCGGTGGTGTGCCCGGACTTGTCGGTGTACTGCAGCGGAAGCACCGACAGCCAGTTGGAGATCAGGATGAACACGAAGATGGTGACGGCCAGCGGCAAAACGAACGGTGCGATCCGCATGCCGACCGCGCTCTCGATCTGATCGCGCATCTGGACGGTGATGGCTTCCCAGAACAACTGAACGCCGCTGGGCACGCCGGTGGAGGTGATCTTCGCGCGCAGGAAGAAGGCCAGTGCCAACACGATCACCGCAGCGATCCCGGTCGCCAGAATCGTGTCGGTGTTGACGGTCATCCCCAGCCACTTGGCGTGGGTGTGCTCGCCGACCTCGATGGCAGCTTCGGCCAGGAACGTCGTCTCAGGCATCGGTGGTGTTCCTTCCTTCCGGTCCTTCCGATCCTGCGATCGCGCCGCCCTCGGCACCGTCCGAAGGCGGCGCCCAGTCGCCGGCACGCAGCTTCTTCCACACCGGAAGCGCCGTCGAGGCGACTAAGAGGATTTGGAAAAGCGCCAAACCGAACATGATGCCCAAGCCGGTCGGCCGAAAGACGTAGGCGATGATCAGCGCGAGCACGGTGATGATGGCCAGGCGTGACGCCGAGTTGACCGCCATCGACCTTTTCAGCGGGTGATCCTTGGCGGTGATCGACTCAACCGAGCGACGTACCAATACCGCATTGAGCAAACCCAGGAGAAGCCCGGCCCCGAAGAAGACTCCGACCATCAGGTGACCCGCCAGTCCGGCGGCGAGCACCGCCACCGCTGTGATAACAACGCTGATTGCGAAGAGCCGAACCGGACGGAAAGCAACAGAGGGAAACACCAACGGCGCGTCCTGCGCTGGTGTCGTCACTGCAGCACCTCAATCCCAGGTTGATGGAACGGGAACCCCTCCGACCGACTGATCGGTGGCCCGCCGAGCGTATCGCACGTCACAGTCGAATCACCCAAGGGGTATCTCCCGAGGCCGGTCTCG
Organism: Mycobacterium mantenii; assembly: GCF_010731775.1. NCBI lineage: Bacteria > Bacillati > Actinomycetota > Actinomycetes > Mycobacteriales > Mycobacteriaceae > Mycobacterium > Mycobacterium mantenii. The sequence goes on from NZ_AP022590.1 coordinate 2,855,037, forward strand.
AACCAGCCCGATCGGATCAGCCTCCGATGGACCGGTAGCCTGCGCGGCTTTTTGGGGTTCTACCAGCACCGTACCACACCGCGAACCCCACTACTACCGCCTGTCGTACTCCTCGTTTTCGTAGTCATCGCTGCGGCGTAGCAACGGGATCGCCGTCGCGATGCCGGCCACCACGATGGCACCCAGCATCACCGCCGCGGTGTCGCGGGGACGGAAAAAGATTGTGCTGGCGGCGCCGAACGCGACGATCCCGACCCACAGGTAGATCAGCAACACCACCCGGCGGTGCGAATGGCCGATCTGCAGCAACCGGTGATGCAGGTGCATCTTGTCGGGGCTGAACGCGCTGCGGCCGGCGCGGGTGCGGCGCACGATCGCCAGCAGCAAATCGAGCATGGGCACGAAGATGACCGCGGCCACCAGGAGGAACGGCGACAGCAGGACAAACACGTCGCGAGCGCCGTAGGCGTTCTGCGAGACGGGGCCGGCGGCCGTCGTCGACGCGGCCGAGAGCATCAGACCGATCAGCATCGAGCCGGAATCGCCCATGAAGATCTTCGCCCGATGGAAGTTGTGCGGCAGAAAGCCCAGACAGGCCCCGGCCAGCACCACCGAAATCACCGCGGGCGGATAGAACAGGACGTCGCCACCGTGGTCGCGCAGCAGCCCGACCGAGAACATGCAGATGGCCAGCGCGGTGATCAGACCCAGCCCGGCTGCCAGGCCGTCGAGGCCGTCGACGAAGTTCATCGCGTTGACGACCGACACGGTCAACGCCAGGGTCAACAGGATCGACGAGGCCTGGTCGAGCACGATGGTGCCCACGCCGCCGATGGGTATGTACAGCACGCTCCACGCCACGCCCATGGTGACCAGCACGCTGGCCGCCGTGATCTGACCGGCGAACTTGGTCAAAGCATCGAGGCCCCAACGGTCGTCGATCAGGCCGATGCCCATGATCACCGCGCCGGCCACCAGGACCGCGGGCATCCCGGTCGAGTAGACGAACCCCCGGGTGAGCGCCGGAAGCTGGGACGCCAGGAAGACCGCCGTGATAACACCGAGGAACATCGCCAGCCCGCCCATCCGGGGGGTCGGCGTCACGTGGACGTCGCGCTCGCGCGGATAGGCGACCGCGCCCAGCCGCGTCGCCAGCACCCGGACAGGTCCGGTTGCGAAGTACGTGATGATCGCTGCGGTCAATCCCACCAGCGCCAACTCACGAAGCGGGACGCCGGCGCCGCGGTCGGCCAGGGCGAGCAAACCACCGGCGAGGTTGGTTACGTCGCTGGACATCACCGAGACCGTACTGGACAAAGCTGGGACCTCGACAACCACTCCAGTCAGGCCGGGGCGGAAAGGCTTTCCGGATCGACCGCGAGCACTTCCGCGATCCGCTCGACGCTCACCGGCCCCGGCCGCAGAATCCGCGGCGTGGCACCGGTCAGGTCGACGATCGTCGAGGCGGCGCCCTGATCGGACGGACCCGCTTCCAGGTAGACGTCGACCAGATCGCCGAGCTGGCTGCGCGCCTCGTTGGCGTCCACGGCGGCCGGACGGCCGGAGACGTTGGCGCTGGACACCGCCAGGGGCCCAACCTCACGCAACAGTTCGATGGCGACGGGATGCAGTGGCATTCGCAACATCACGGTGCCCCGGGCGTCGCCGAGATCCCACTGCAACGACGGCGCCTGCGTCACCACGAGGCTCAACGCGCCCGGCCAGAAGGCGCGAATCAAATCACGGGCCCCGTCGGGCATGGTGTAGACCAGGCCCTCGATCGTGTGCCAGGAACCGACCAGCACACCCACCGGCATGTCACGGCCCCGGCCCTTTGCCGACAGCAATGCCGAGACCGCGGCGCTGTTGAACGCGTCGGCGCCGATGCCGTACACCGTGTCGGTCGGCATGACGACCAGTCGGCCGCCCTTGAGCGCCCCGGCGCCGGCGGCGATGCCTTGTGCGCGCTGGGCGGGATCGGCACAGTCGAAGACGTCGGTCACGCGCGCCGCTCTCCCCCGTTGTCGCTTCGCTCTGCATCGTCGCGACGCGAGTCACGCGTGCCGCTCTCCCCCGTCACTTTCCTGCGGGCTGTCACGAATCGTGGCCGCCCAGTCAGGTCGCGCCGGCCCCGGACGTCGTCGAATTCTCCTGTGCGATCGAACAATTCCACCGTCTGCGCCGAGGTGGTGTCGTCGTGCTCGACGCCGATCAACCCACCGGGGCGCAGCCAGCGACCGGCGAGACGGACCAGAGGGGCGATCACCGCCAGTCCGTCCGGTCCGCCAAAGACCGCCTGGTGCGGATCGTGTTGCGCAACTTCGGGATCCAGCACGGCGCCGTCGGGAACGTAGGGCGGGTTGGCCACCACCATGTCGACCCGACCGTCCAGTTCGGCGAGCAGGCCCGGCTCGGAAGCCAGCTCCGTGACGTCGGCGCGCAGCAAATCGATCGCCGTGCCCTGCGCGTTGCGGCGCGCGTACTCGAGCGCGGCGTCGGAGTTATCGATGGCGAGTATTCGCGCCGCCGGCCGATGGTGGGCCAGCGCCACCGCCAATGCGCCCGAACCGGTGCACAAGTCGACGATAACGGGCCGTGACGCGAGTTGTTGCGCGGCCGCCCATTCCAGCAGTGCCTCGGTCTCGGGACGGGGGATGAAGACCCCGGGGCCGACGTGCAGCAGCACGGGCCCGAACGCCGCGGCCCCCACGAGATGCTGCAGGGGCACCCGTTGTGAACGCGTGGCCACAACGTCGCGGTAGCGTCCGAGGAAATCCTCGCCGGGCGACTCCAGCAGGGGCAGGCGCCCGCGGTCGGTCCCCGCCAGGTGCGCGGCCAGCTGCTCGGCATCCCAACGCGCGGAATCGATTCCCGCTTCGGCAAGGGTGGCCGCAGCATCGTCGATCGCGCGCCGCAGGACGTTCATGCCTGTTGTAGCCGGGTCTGCTTGTCGGCGGCGGCCAGGGCGTCGAACAAGGCGTCCAGGTCGCCGTCGAGGACCTGGTCGAGGTTGTGCGACTTGAAATTGATGCGGTGGTCCGCGATCCGGTTTTCCGGGAAGTTGTAGGTGCGGATGCGTTCGCTGCGGTCCACGGTGCGGATCTGGCTGGCCCGGTCCGCCGAGGCATCCGCCAGTGCCTGCTCTTCGGCCAAGGCCTGCAGACGAGCGGCCAGGACCTGCAGCGCGCGGGCTTTGTTCTGCAGCTGTGAGCGCTCGTTCTGGCAGGTGACGACGATGCCGGTGGGCAGGTGTGTGATGCGCACCGCGGAGTCGGTGGTGTTGACGCCCTGGCCGCCCTTGCCCGACGAGCGGTAGACGTCGATGCGCAGGTCCGACTCGTCGATCTGCACCTCACCGACTTCTTCGGGTTCGGGATACACCAGCACGCCGGCCGCCGAAGTATGAACGCGGCCTTGGGATTCCGTCACCGGGACGCGCTGCACGCGGTGCACCCCGCCCTCGAATTTCATCCGCGACCAGACCCCGTCGGCCGTGTCACCCTTGCTGGCGATGGACAGCGTCGCGTCCTTGTAACCGCCCAGGTCCGAGGTGGTCTCGTCCAGGACGGTGACGGTCCAGCCGTGCCGCTCGGCGTAGCGGATGTACATCCGGGCCAGATCGGCGGCGAACAAGGCCGATTCCTCGCCGCCTTCACCGGATTTGACCTCGAGCACGATGTCGTCGGCGTCATGCGGGTCGCGCGGGGCCAGCATGTCGGTGAGTTGGGTGTCCAACTCGGCGACCTGGGTTTCCAGATCGGTGACCTCGGCGGCGAAGGAGGCGTCGTCGGCGGCCAGCTCTCGCGCCGTTTCCAGGTCGTCGCGCGCGGACACCAGCTTGCGGTAGGTGCCGACGATCGGGGCCAGGCGAGCGAACCGCCGTCCGGCTTTGCGGGCCTCGTCGGGATTGGTGTGCAATTCGGGGTCCGCCAGCCGGCGCTCGAGGTCGGCGTGCTCGGCCAGCAGCACGTCAATGGTCTGTACCGGCTTGGTCAAAGCCACACCTCCTGTCCCGGTTCGTCTGTCATCACCGCAAACGCAAACCGACGCCCGGCCTGTGCGACGGTACACACAGTTCGGGCGTCGGTAACCGAGCTATTTGTCGGCGGCAGATCCGGCGTTGCGCTTGCCGTACCGCTTCTCGAAGCGGGCCACCCGGCCACCGCTGTCGAGGATCTTCTGCTTGCCCGTGTAGAAGGGGTGGCACTGCGAGCAGACCTCGACGACGATGCGCCCGCCGTCCTTGGTGCTGCGCGTCTGGAAGGTGTTGCCACACCCGCAGAGCACCGTGGTCTCCGCGTAGGCGGGGTGAATGTCAGCTTTCATCATGTCCTCTTCGATCGTTTGTCGCCCGCCCCCGTCCAAACTCGGACGGTCGCGCGTGAACTCCGAACCTCAGGCGGTTGACGGATAATCGAGCCCCGATTATGCCAGGTCAACCACCACCATCCCAAACAGCGAGCTGCGCCCGTGCATTCCCGGTGACCCGATCTGGTCTCGGGTCTGGCCAGTGGGCTAGTCGTTGTCCATCGCCCCGGGTGTCGTCTTGGACACCTGGACCAGGAACTCGTAGTTGGTCTTCGTCTTGCGCAGCTGCGACATCAGCAGGTCGATGGCCTGGTGGGAGTCCAGACCCGACAGCACGCGGCGCAGCTTGTGCACGATCGCGAACTCGTCCGGCGACAGCAGCAGCTCGTCCTTGCGGGTACCCGACGGGTTCACGTCGACCGCCGGGAAGACCCGCCGCTCGGAGATCTTGCGGTCCAGCTTGAGCTCGGCGTTACCGGTGCCCTTGAATTCCTCGAAGATGACCGTGTCACCGGTGGATCCGGTCTCGACCATCGCGGTGGCGATGATCGTCAGCGATCCGCCTTCCTCGATGTTTCGCGCGGCACCCAGGAAGCGCTTAGGCGGGTACAGCGCGGTCGAGTCGACACCACCGGACAGGATCCGGCCGGACGCCGGTGAGGCGTTGTTGTACGCGCGGCCCAGGCGGGTGATCGAGTCCAGCAGCACGACGACGTCCTTGCCCTGCTCAACCAACCGCTTTGCCCGCTCGATCGCCAGCTCGGCGACCGCGGTGTGATCCGACGGCGGCCGGTCGAAGGTCGAGGCGATGACCTCACCCTTGACCGAACGAGTCATGTCGGTGACCTCCTCGGGCCGCTCGTCAACGAGCACGACCATGAGGTGGCATTCCGGGTTGTTCTTGGTGATCGCGTTGGCGATGTCCTGAAGGATCGTCGTCTTACCGGCCTTGGGCGGCGATACGATCAGCGCACGCTGCCCCTTGCCGATCGGCATGATCAGGTCGATGACCCGCGTGGTCAGCCGCTCGGGGGTGGTTTCCAGCCGCAGCCGCTGGTTGGGGTACAGCGGCGTCATCTTGGAGAAATCGGGCCGCTTCTTGGCGTCTTCGACTGGCCCGCCGTTGACGCTGTCCAGGCGCACCAACGGGTTGAATTTCTGCCGCTGGTTGGGCTGTTCGCCGTCCTTCGGAACGCGGACCGCGCCGGTAACCGCGTCGCCGCGGCGCAGGCCGTTCTTGCGCACCATGTTCATCGACACGTAGACGTCGTGTGGACCGGCCAGGTAACCGGAGGTGCGCACGAACGCGTAATTGTCGAGAACGTCAAGAATGCCGGCTACCGGCTGGACGACGTCGTCTTCGCGCAGTTCGGCGTCGCCGCCCTCGCCCGATCGCTCGCCCCGACGACGGCGATCGCGGTCACGGAAGCGGCGTCCCCGCCGGCCCTGCCGTCCCTCGCCGTCGTCGTCCTGCTGGTTCGAGCCGCCGCGGCCCTGCTGGCCGCCCGAGTTCTGATCCTGGTCGCTGCCGCCATCTTGGCCGCGGTCGTCATTCTGGTTGTCGCGTTTGGCTTTCTCGCGCCGGTCGGCGTCACCGGTTGCCGCGCCCTCCCGGTTGCCCGGGCCCTCGCGGTCGGCCTCGTCGTTGCCACGCGCGTCCTTGCCGCGCTCGTCGTTGCCACGGGCGGCTGATCCCGCTTCGCGGGAAGCGCCGCGTCGTTCGCGGCGGGGCGCCTCGGTGGTCGTACCGTTCTGGTCGCCCTTCGCGGCCGGTGCTTCGGCGCTGTCGTTGTCGCTCTTGGCGTTGTCGCTCTTGGCGTTGTCGCTCTTGGCGTTGTCCTGGTTGTCCGACTTGTCCTGGCTGTCCGACTTGCCGCCAGCCTCAGCGGACTTGGTGCCATTGGCGGGTGAGCCGTTGGCCTGTCCCCGGACTTCCTTGATCGCGGCGATCAGCTCGTTCTTACGCATACCCGACGTCCCTTTGACGCCAACTTGATTAGCCAGCGCGCGTAGCTCGGGCAGCACCATTGTGGACAGCGCACCTCCCGAGACGTTTGGTTTCGCGTCTGGAGTGTCTGTGGTCACGGCATTCGACAAGTGAATGGCGTCAGTGTTTTCGCCAGCCGTGAACAGGTCCGTATCGGTCACGGATTTCCTTTCTTCCCCCGCTGATCAGGTCATACGGGAGGTTCGTTGCATTCAGGCAATTCGCCGAGTGCGCCCAATCATCGACTCTGCAACGGTGATCGCCTGGATCGGCGGAGTAAACGGCGAACCTCGTCCACAAGAAGAATTGGTGTTGTCCTAGCGGCAAGGCAGTATGGATGCAGATGCAGATGCTGCGATTGCTGGACGGGTCCGAGGATAGCCTCCATCCTTGCGGGAAGCAAGCAAACCCTCCGGCCACGCTGTGGATCAACCGACGACGGTGACCCCCGGGCTCCAGCGAACCGGTTCGCCAGCGGTCATTTCGGTGATGGTAAATCCATTGGCGGCCCCGTACTCCACCACTTCTGGGGGCAACTCCGATGCCGTGGCCAGCGCGATCAACGATGGACCAGCCCCGGAAAGCGTGGCTGCCACATTATGACGTCGCAGCAGTCGCAAATATTCCGTCGAGGCCGGCATGGCCGGCGCACGCTGCGGCTGATGCAGCACGTCTTCGGTGGCCGCCATCAGCAGGTCCGGACGTTCGGTAAGCGCCACCACCAGCAACGCGGTGCGGCTGACATTGAAGCGCGCGTCCTCGTGGCTGACCTGCGCGGGCAGCAGCACGCGGGTTTCCGCGGTGAGCGAGCGTTCCTCGGGGATCGCGGAGTACAGGCGGATATCGGGGTGCAGCCGCAGCGGCACCGCCGCATACCGGGGGCGGTCGTCACCGCGGTCAACCCACGAAACGACCGCACCGCCCAACACGGCGGCCGCCGCGTTGTCGGGGTGACCCTCGAATTCCGAGGACAGCTGGATCAGCTGGGCGTCGTCGAGCGGTGTCCAATCCGTTTGTACGGCAAGGCCGTTCGCGGCGGCTAGGCCGCCGACCACCGCCGCCGCGGAGGAGCCGAGGCCGCGCGAATGCGGGATGGCGTTGCGGCAGCGCACCACCAGGCCCGGTGCGCGGACCCCGATGGCGCCCAGCCCGCACTGCAGGGCACGCGCCACCAAGTGTTCGGGGCCCGTCGGCAGCTGACCGGCCCCCTCCCCCTCGACCAACACAACCAAACCGGAATCGGTTGTCTCAACGGTGATTTCGTCATAGAGGCTCAACGCCAGACCGATGCTGTCGAAGCCGGGCCCAAGGTTGGCGCTGGACGCCGATACCACGGCGCTGGCCACCAGCCCGGCGGGCAGCATCGGGGTCATCAACAGCCTTTCGTCGTGCGCACGCGCATGCGGGCCACCACAGGGCGACCCGCTGCGCCCGGCTTCGCCGCGCTTGCGATCGCCACTAGGCCAGCCCCAGCTTTTCGACCACCAGGACCGGGTCCACCGGCAGCGGGGTCACGGTTGGCATGTCCCGCAGCGCGGTGTCGGGATCCTTGAGGCCGTTGCCGGTCACGGTGCACACGACGGTCGACCCTCGGGCCACCCAGCCGTCGTCGACGGCCTTGAGCAGTCCGGCGATGCTGGCCGCCGAGGCGGGTTCGACGAAGACGCCTTCGGACTCGGCCACCAGGTGGTAGGCGGCCAGGATCTCTTCGTCGGTCGCGGCCAGGAAGCGGCCATTCGATTGCTGCTGCGCGTCAACGGCCGCCGTCCACGACGCCGGCGCGCCGATGCGGATCGCGGTGGCGATCGTCTCCGGGTTCTTGACCGGGGCGCCGTTCACCAGCGGTGCGGCGCCGGCCGCCTGGATGCCCAGCATGCGCGGCAACTTCTCGATCAGGCCTTCGTGGTGGTACTCGGTGTATCCCTTCCAGTAGGCGGTGATGTTTCCCGCGTTGCCGACCGGCAGGGCGTGCACGTCGGGCGCGGTACCCAGCGCGTCGACGATCTCGAACGCCGCCGTCTTCTGGCCCTCGATGCGCACCGGGTTGACCGAGTTGACCAGCGCGATGGTCGGACAGTCGGCGGCCATCTTGCGAGCCAGCTCCAGGCAGTCGTCGAAGTTGCCGTCGATCTGGATGATCTTGGCGCCGTGCATAACCGCCTGCGCCAGCTTGCCCATCGCGATCTTGCCCTGCGGAATCAGCACCGCACAGGTGATCCCGGCGCGCGCCGCGTACGCCGCCGCCGACGCCGAGGTGTTCCCGGTCGACGCGCAGAGCACCGCCTGCTGGCCGCGCGCCAGCGCATCGGTGACCGCCATCGTCATGCCCCGGTCCTTGAAGGAGCCGGTGGGGTTGAGGCCCTCCACCTTGAGATGAACGCTGCAGCCAGTCTTTTCCGAGATCCGGCCCGCCGCGAGCAGCGGGGTGCCGCCCTCGAGCAGGGTGACCGGGGTCCAGTCGTCGCCCACCGGTAACCGGTCCCGGTACGCCTCGATGAGGCCGGGCCACGGCTTGTGGACGGCGGTGCGCGGGGCGCTCATAGGTCGGTCCCTTCCAGTCGCAGCACGCTGGTCACGCTCTGCACGACATCCAAATCAACCAGCGCATCCACGGTTTCGGACAGTGCGGCATCCGTGGCGGTGTGGGTGACGACGACGATGCGTGCGCCGACCCGTCGCCCGTCCTCGTCCGCGACGCCTTCCTGACGGACCTCGGCGATGCTCACCTCGCGCTTGGCGAACTCGGCCGCCACCGAGGACAATACGCCCGGCTTGTCGGCGACGTTCATGCTGACGTAGTAGCGTGTGGAGATGAAACCCATTGGGGCGACTGGAAGTTGGGCATACTTCGATTCCTTGGGCCCGCGGCTGCCCAACACGCGGTTGCGCGCGGCCATCACCATGTCGCCGGCCACCGCGGAGGCGGTCGGCGCGCCACCGGCGCCCTGACCGTAGAACATCAGCCGGCCGGAGGCCTTGGCCTCGACCACCACCGCGTTGAAGGCTCCGTTGACGGTGGCCAGCGGGTGCGACAACGGCACGAGCGCCGGATAGACGCGCGCCGAAACCCGCTCCTGTCCATCGTCGGTCGTGATCCGCTCGCAGATGGACAGCAGCTTGATGGTGCATCCCAGGGCCCGGGCCGACTCGAAATCGGCCGGGGTGACTTTGGTGATGCCTTCGCGGTAGACGTCGTCGGCGGTCACCCGGGTGTGAAACGCGATGGACGCCAGGATCGCAGCCTTGGCCGCGGCGTCGTAGCCCTCGACGTCGGCGGTGGGGTCGGCTTCGGCGTAGCCCAGCGCGCTGGCTTCGGCCAGTGCGGTTTCGTAGTCGGCCCCGGTGCTGTCCATCGCGGACAGGATGTAGTTGGTGGTGCCGTTGACGATGCCGGCCACCCGCAACACCGTGTCACCGGCCAACGACTGCGTGAGCGGACGGATGACCGGAATGGCGCCCGCGACGGCCGCCTCGAAATACAAGTCGACGTGCGCGCTTTCGGCGGCCTGCGCCAACTCGCCGGTGGACGTGGCCAGCAAGGCCTTGTTCGCCGTGACGACCGATTTTCCGTGCTCGAGGGCGCACAGGATGGCCTTGCGGGCCGGCTCCACCGGACCCATCAGTTCCACGACGATGTCGACGTCGTCACGGGCGGCGAGCTCTTCGATGTCGTCGGTGAGCAACTCGACGGGGACACCGCGGTCATCGGCGACGCGGCGCACTCCGACGCCACGCAACACCAGGGGTGCGCCGACACGAGCGGCGAGGTCGTCAGCGCTGTCCTCGATAATGCGGACGACTTCGCTGCCGACGTTGCCCAACCCGAGTACCGCTACACCGACCGGCTTTTCGTCACGGGGCACAGTTCACCTCACTTCCAGACTCAGTAGATCGTCGACCGTCTCGCGACGCAGGACCAGACGCGCGCGCCCGTCACGCACCGCGACGACGGCCGGGCGGCAGATCATGTTGTAACGACTCGACAATGAATAACAGTAGGCGCCGGTGGCGGCCACGCCGATCAGGTCACCGGGACGCAGATCCCCGGGCACCCAGGTATCCCGCACGACGATATCGCCGCTCTCGCAATGTTTTCCGACGACGCGGGCCAGCTCGGCGGGCGAATCGCTGAGCCGCGAGACCAGCCGGGCGTCGTACTGCGCGTCGTACAGTGCGGTGCGGATGTTGTCGCTCATGCCGCCGTCGACGCTGACGTAGCGCCGGTGCGCGGTGGCGCTCACGTCGACATCCTTGACGGTGCCCACCTCGTAGAGCGTGATGGTGCCGGGCCCCGCGATGGCCCGCCCCGGTTCGACCACCAGCCGCGGGGTCGGCAGCCCCACGGCCGCCGACTCGTTGCGCACGATCTCGCTCAGTTTGGCGGCCAGTTCGCCCATCGGCGGCGGATCGTCCGCGGCGAGGTACGAGATGCCCAGTCCGCCACCCAGATCCACGGTCGAGATCTGTGCGGTCTTCTCGACGCCGAATCGTTCGACGGCCTGGTGCAGTAGACCAATGACCCGGCGGGCGGCCAGTTCGAAGCCGGCGACGTCGAAGATCTGGGAACCGATGTGACTGTGCAGGCCCACCAGCCGCAGGTTTTGCGTGTCGAATACCTTGCCGACGGCGTCTAGAGCCGCACCGCTGGCCAGCGACAACCCGAACTTCTGGTCCTCGTGCGCGGTGGAGATGAACTCATGGGTGTGCGCCTCGACGCCGACGGTGAGACGAACGAAGACATCCTGGACGATGCCCGCCTCCCCCACGATGGCGTCGAGACGATCGATCTCGATCATCGAGTCCAACACGACATGGCCAACACCGGCTTTGACGGCCGCCGTCAGTTCGGCGACGGATTTGTTGTTGCCGTGGAAGGTGATCCGCTCAGGCGGGAAGTCGGCGTGCAGCGCGACGGCCAACTCGCCACCGGTGCACACGTCGAGCGACAGGCCTTCCTCGTCGATCCAGCGCGCGATCTCGCTGCACAGGAACGCCTTGGCGGCGTAGTGCACGTTCTTGCCGCCGCCGAAGGCCGACGCGATCTCCCGGCAGCGGGATCGAAAGTCGTCCTCGTCGATGACGAACAGCGGGGTGCCGTATTCCTGTGCGAGTTCGTTCGCCGTGACGCCCGCGATGCTCGCGGCTCCCGTTTCGTCGCGAGCAACGTTGCGGGGCCACACATTCGGCGCCAGCAGCAGCAACTCCTCGGGGGATTGCGGTCGCAGCGGGCTTTCGGCGTGGCGGGTCTCTTCAGCGTGCCGAGGACCGGCGGGGTGAACGTTCACATTCGCTCCGGAGCGGTGACGCCCAGTATCGCCAGTCCGTTGGCGATCACCTGGCGGGTCGCCTGGCACAGCGCCAGACGCGCGGTGTGCAGATCGGTGGGTTGCTCGTCGCCCTGCGGCAACACCCGGCATGCGTCGTAGAACCGGTGGTAGTCGCCGGCGAGGTCTTCCAAATACCGGCACACCCGGTGGGGTTCGCGCAGGTTCGCCGCCGTGCTGAGCACCCGCGGGAATTCGCCGAGGGTACGCAGCAGCGTCCCCTCCTTGTCGTGGCTGAGCAACTCGAGGTGTCCGGTGTCGGGGATCAGGCCGAGCTCGGCGGCGTTGCGGGCCAGCGCCGAGAGCCGGGCATGCGCGTATTGCACGTAATAGACCGGATTTTCGTTCGACGCCGACGACCACAGCGCCAGGTCGATGTCGATCGGGGTGTCCACTGAGGAACGAATCAGGCTGTAGCGCGCGGCATCGACGCCGATCGCCTCGACGAGGTCGTCCAGCGTGATCACCGTGCCGGCCCGCTTACTCATCCGGACCGGCGCGCCGTCGCGGACCAGGTTGACCAGCTGACCGATGAGCACCTCGACGGTGGCCGGGTCGTCGCCGAACGCCGCCGCCACGGACTTGAGCCGGGCGATGTATCCGTGATGGTCGGCGCCCAACATGTAGATGGCCAGGTCGAAACCGCGCTGCCTCTTGTCCAGGTAGTAGGCGATGTCACCGGCGATGTAGGCCGGCTTGCCGTCGCTTTTGATGACGACCCGGTCCTTGTCGTCACCAAAGGCGCTGGTGCGCAACCACGTTGCGCCGTCCTTCTCGTAGATGTTGCCCGTCTCGCGCAGCCTGGCGATGGCCTGGTCGACCCGGCCGCTGGTGTGCATCGAGTCTTCGTGGGTGTAGACGTCGAAGTCGGTGCCGAACTCGTGCAGCGACTCCTTGATGTGGGTGAACATCAGGTCTACACCGATTTCGCGGAAGGTCTCGCGCATCTCGCTGGCGGGCAGGCTCAGCGCCTCGGGCGCCTTCTGCAGCACCTGGGCGGCGATGTCGTTGATGTAGGCGCCGGCGTAGCCGTCCTCCGGGGTGGGCTCGCCCTTGGCTGCGGCGATCAGCGAGCTGGCGAACCGGTCGATCTGGGCGCCGTGGTCGTTGAAATAGTATTCGCGCACCACGGCGGCGCCCTGGGTGGACAGCAGCCGGCCCAGCGCGTCGCCCACGGCGGCCCAGCGGGTCCCGCCGATGTGGATCGGTCCGGTCGGGTTGGCCGACACGAATTCCAGGTTGATGTTTTGGCCGGCCAGCGCGTCGGAGTGACCGAAGCGGTCGCCGGCGTCGATGACGTTGGTGACGACGACGGCTTGCGCCAAGGCCTCGAGGCGCAGGTTGATGAAGCCGGGTCCGGCCACCTCCGCCGACGTGATGCCGTTGGCCGCTGACAGCGCCTCGGCGAGCCATCCGGCCAGCTCGCGGGGGTTGGCACCGACTTTTTTGCCCAGCTGCAGCGCCAGGTTGCTGGCGTAATCACCGTGCTCGGGATTGCGGGGACGCTCCACTGTGACCGACTGCGGCAGCGCGGCAGCATCCAGCCCGCGCTCGGCCAGCACCGCGGCGGCGGTGTTTTTGAGCAGCTCAGCGAGGTCAGCGGGGGTCACGAGCGTCCATCCTATTGGCTGGGGTGCCCCCGCCTCGAATCCATTGCGGTGGCAGGGCGGCCGCCTCGATGCGTTAGTCTGTCCGTGCTAGTTCGAAAGCCCCATGGCGCACCAGGGTATGTCCGTGCGCCCCCGTAGCTCAGGGGATAGAGCGTCTGCCTCCGGAGCAGAAGGCCGCAGGTTCGAATCCTGCCGGGGGCACCACTTTGACCAGGGCAAATGTCCGATTTTTACCATCGCGTGCATTCTCCGTGCATTTTTGCTGACGCTGGTCAAGGGGGGCCTGGCGTGCCGGATTGGTTGCTGGCTTGGAACGGTCACTTGCCAGGCCACCACTGACGCAGGTCTACCCCGCTTACAGGTGACGGGAACCCCGCGCAAAGCAGGCTGCTTCGGTGATGCATCGTAGGGGGCCCGGCGACAGCGCTTCCACCGCGACGCGATGCTCAAACCTGACCCCCGGTGTCGGCCCCCAATGTGATAATCGCAACACACGAGATCGAAGGGGACCATGTATGGCAGGTCGCGAGAGAACGGTTTACTTTCTGGAGCCCTTTTTCCGGGATTCCAACAACGAAGCTCATGATGCGCCACAAGGCTTTTGGGTCTCCCTGATGGATCATGTTCAGACGTTGAGCGCTGCTGATCGACTGAAGCGGATTAGTTCGGTCCGCTACCGGGGCAATGCCCGATCTGTTGGTTCCCCCGAAGTGAGATTTCTGTATATCGGCAAACGTCGTAACCGCCAAGACTGGCCTGACACCTCGGTCGGCGGTGCCGACGAAGAACCACTCGAAGTTGATGGTGAGCTGGTTGAACCGATGTATCTGTTGCCCGTGCCCGACACCAACTATGTGGGCGTGCTACGCACAAGTGGAGGGCCGACTTTCGCGGCAGCCACGGAGTGGATCGGGCAAGTGTTGCAGAGCCAAGGCGACGAAATGGATTTTTTCCTAAGGTCGGTAGTACGGCACGACGCACTAGATAGACTTCACGGCAGTGCCGGAGTCTCGATGCTCGATATAAAGCTGGCTGCCGGCGCGTTCGTGCCGGAAGATGCAGGAAGAATTTCCTCGGTAGTGGATACCCTCCGGGCGCAAGGCGGTGCAGACCTTTCTATCGGTATCCGACTCAGCTTCGGAAACGCGGCTCCTGACACCGGCACCGCGCGTGAACTTGCACGAGACGTCGAACGTGTTTTGCGCGGCGGTAATGGTCTGAAAAATGTCGTCGCAAAATTAATTGAAAATAAAAACGACGGTTCGATCAGTAAGGAAGAACTCCACTTCTTGAATGATCGTATTACCCATAAAGTAATGGTCGGCCAATCGGAGGCTGAGTTGCCTACCGCAGAAGTAGTGATCAATGCGATGTCGCAGGCTGTCACCACGTTTAAAGCGCAGCTGGGCAACATCTTTGGTACCGCTGACGAGGAAGAGGAAGATGGAAACGAGGACGGGGATGAGGAAGAATAATCATGAAGGTTCCTGCATTTATCGAAAATAGGCCAATAGTTGTTACCGCTAGCCTCACCACTGTTGTGGCGGCTTGGCGCATCCTCGCATGGCGGAAAGTCCTACCGTCGCCACTCGAATACCTTCTCTCACATACTGACCTTTCAGTAACGGTAGCGATCGCGCTTGGACTCGCCTCAGTCGCGGCAGTAGCAGCCGGGTTCGCCGGTTTCATCATCATATTTGGCATTAGTTCCGACTCTTCAATTATGCGAGCTTTTCGCGCCAAAACCGAGCTCTACTTACGGCCGAACTGGAAGTCAATTATCTCCAATGCATTCTTGGCGGCGGTCCTCGGCTTGGCCTGTGCGGTCTTCTTAGCAGCTCATTGGATCTGGGTCGCAGCAGTTTCACTAGCGCTGGGTGCTTTACTTCTTGTGCATTCCATGGTCAGGATGGTGTGGCTTTTTGGGATCCTACTGGCATTGGTATCCACCCAAGATCAAAAGGACAGCAAGAAAGCCAATAGACGCTCGACCGCCGATGTTTTTAAAGGCGCGGCCTAGTCTATATGCCATAAGGCGAGTTGAGGATTTTTCCTTCAATTGCATGCGACAGGCCCCCAGCGTTCCCCAAGTACGCTGGGGGCCTTTCGCTTTGTTCAATTACCTGCCGTAGCTGCTGCCAGACGGTTTGCTCAGGTTAGCCGCGTCGGGTACCTGCTCTAGCCGTACCACCTGCTCGCCTCTGTGCGTCTTTGCGATCGCCGCCGCGTGGACTCTCGGCGTCTGATACGCCATCGTCTCGTCCTTTCTCGTCAGGTGTTTCATCTGAAACACTTACCCAGCCCGCGCGTATCCATTTGTGCGCCACAGGACCCGGTACCTCTACCGTGGCGCCGTCTGTGTAACGCTCACCCTCGTGGACCACTTGAATACCGTGCGTCACGGTGACTTTCACGCTCTCGGCCTGGTGCATCCGATTACCGGCCTCGATGTCTCGGGCCAGCGTTTCATGTACGTCACTCATAATTCCCAATACTCCTAGCTGGTGGGCAGTCCCGATATCGCCAGCACTGCGCTTGGGCGCTCGATGGCTAGTTGCAGCCGTTCTTCACAGATGAAGCGAATCAGGTTGGAAATAAAGTCGTTATCGTTGGTCCCGGTCCGCGTGGTCAGCGCCTCACGCACCACAACGAACCCAAACTTGCGGGTATCCAACAAGACTCCCGTTCCTGCCGCGATCTGCGTGGTCTGCAACACGGGTATGCCCCACAACTCGGACGCTTGCCCAGCAGTCGGATCGGGCTGGACCATGAAATGACCGTAAGCATCCTTGATGCGACGCAACGCGGACCACGAATTCGGGTGCAGCACAAGCAAATCAGCCTCAGCCAGCGCCGGTCCGGTGCGTAGCTGGGCGATGCTCATCTCGACCGAATCCAGAGCGGTGACATTGGTTCCGTTGTCGGTTGAGGCGTCATGCGTCAAAATGCCGCTGGTGGAGAGAATTCCGGCGATATTCCCAGCACCGCCAGGCCCATTCAAGAGCTCGTTATTCTCCGTGTTCACCACCTGGCGGACAAGCTCCTGCTGGCAATACTGCGTAAACCTGCCCCAGTCGTTATAGATCTCCCAACTAATCGCCGTATGGGCCGCTAATTTCGCCACAGTCGCTGTGGCAGGCTCTGTTTGGAACAGTAGCTCTGGCTTAGGCTGTCCCTCAGCAACGATGCCCGGTGACCCAGTTGTGGCGTTGTGGATGATGTACTCGAGCGACGGTGCCTCGATAGCTTGAGCAGGCAGCCGGTCAAGTAGCCGGGGTTCGTACTGGGGGCCGACCACCCATTCCTGCAACTGTGCGGGAAGGTCAGAATCGACCGACTCAAACCCCTTGGTTTTGAGCTGGAATGAGGACTTGGTTTGCAGCGCCTCGAACATGCCCTTGAGCTGTTCGTCGCTGAACCGCAGGGGTGCCACCACCGAGCCCTTGGCCCTCATACCGGCAGGCAATGGGCCGCTCATCATGCCGGAAGGATCACCGCTACCAACTCGGTGCATGCCTCCATTACCGCGCAGCTGCGGGGGAAGGCTGTTGTAAGCCTTCAGGGTGTCTCCGATCTCGCGGGCTTCAGCATTGAGTGGGCTCGCGATATCAACGAACTGCTTGTTGGTGATGCGGCCTTTTTCGTTGTCGTCAACCGCCTTTTCCAGCAACCCGGCGATTTCTTTATAACGTGTTTGAAGAGTGTATAGGTTGGGCATCGCTCTACTCCTTGGGCGAAAGCTGTTGCAGCGCAGAATGTTTACGCCAGCAGTGAATGAATGACTAACTCCGCGAACCACCGTCGCGGGAAAGTATGCAGGTCAGCCGCTTCGGGTCAGCCTCGTTGCGAGGGTGCCTGACGGATGTCCCGTTGTCCTGGCTCTGCGGCTCCGAGGGGAATTGGTCAGCCGGTTTTAGGCCGGGTGCCGATTCGGATGCGGCAAGCCATTACGGGCGATCCTAGCCCACGAAATGAGCTGCCCGGCATACCGGAGCCACAGCGCGGCGTTTCGGCTGCCAGCGTCGCGCTCAGGGCCAGGAATCTACTGCTCTACGTCGGCAGCCAAGGCCTGCCCGATGAAGCCCAACAGGTCCAGGTCGGCGGCGATCATGGCCTGCACTCGCGGATCGGTCAGCGGTGCCTCGGCGTCAGGCCAGACAGTCGTATCGGTGACTGGCTGGGACGGGAACAAATCTGGGATGCTGGCCAGCGCGGCAAGCCAGCGCGGCCCCCACTCGGGATGCCTGTTGCCGTCGCGGTGCGCGTTCACCATGTCCAGATAGGTGGTGCACAGGGTGCGCAGCGCAGCAGCTACCGGCCCAGGTTCACGAGCAATCCTGGCGCGCAACCCATTCGCGTACTGGTACGCCAGGTAAGCGGCTAGCCGCTGGCCCGGATTATTCGGCAGCCCATCAGGGCCAAGCTGAATCGAGCGCAGCGCGTAGACCGCTTTGTGCGCGTACTCGGTTGTCTCAGCGTTCATTTGGGCCTCCTCGATTTGGCCATGTCAGACACCAGGGCCAGCCTGGCGCTGCCCTTCCGCTTCCCAGGACCACTGTCATGCATCGCATTGAGGATCGGCACCAGCTGGCGCGCCGTGGACACATGCACCCCAGCCATATTCGGATTATCCAACACACGAGCCAGGGTGCGCGCAGTCACCACGCGATAGCCCGTGCTGCAATGAATTTCGGCCTCCTCGATCACAGCCCGCTCTACCTCGCCAGGCTGACTAGGCATAGCCAGCACCTTGCTTTTCGTGGTGCCCGAGACGCGGTAATGGGCGTTGCGCGCCGACTCAGCCTCTTTGCAGACATCACACCGGCAGCCCTGCCGATATCCACTGGTGCCGTGGGTAACAACACCAATGCGCCTACGCATCTTGGCCATTCGTCGAAGTCTGCCACGAAACACCACGCAACGCCACGAACCACGCCCGGTAAATGCGCAGAATCGAAACCAATTGCGCGGCAACGCTTCCCAGCAAACGTTAGCTAATTGGTTCTCGTTAGCTGAATTTGTTTGCTGGACGTGGCCGGAAATCTGGTCTGGCAACATTTCGACTCCCACCGGGCGGCCCTCCGAAAGAATTGCCTGTTCTCAACCCCCCTGACCTGCATAAATAGACTACTAGCTACCTACCGGTTCCGTGCCGCGCTGGGGTGTGACGAATCCGCAGGTGAGATAGTTATAGGGAGTGGTCTAAGTATTGTTTGCTGGGTTCGCTGCTTGGTGGGTGGTGGCACTGGCTAGCAAACCAGGTGTGTGGTTCCGAAAGTGTTGTAGTGCAACGGATTCCAGGCACTGCGAATGGTGTGGTGTGTCAATGATTTTGATGCTGTGGGGACCTGGTACTGCAAGGGAACTGGTCTCGCTGCTTCCACGCCAGGGAACTGGTCTGAGCGGTTCGGCGCTGGTGACTGGGGAGTGAATTCCCCAGCCAATCTCAACCCCTGACACCCCGTTCCGGTGCAGTGACTCTAACCGGCGTGCTTTCGTCGCTCCTGGCGCGAATGAGAGGCCACTAAGGGTGGTTTCTTGCCGCGTCCGGTGCGGTCGGGTCGCCAAATCTTCGACTCGATGAACTGACCGGCCACCACCCCCTCGGGACGCTGCGATGGCGGCAGACTTTCCAGCCAGGCTCGGCACTGTGCGAGCGCGGGGCATTTACGTAGGCAAATCCACTTGGCCCTGGTGTGCAGGTACCCGCGATCTGCAGTCTTGGGCGGTTGCGCGTCGAAGACTTCGGGTCGGCCTTTGCACGCCGCGCCGGTGAGCTCGGGTGCGTGGATCGCCAGGAGCAGATCACCTAGCGCCATGGCTGGCCTCCCATCATCAGTTAGTCCGTAGCGCATTCTGCTCCCGAGACCTGACTCCTGCCGGGTCTGTGCGTGTCCGTGTCCCGTGTCTTATAGATAGACACGGGAGACACGGGGACACACCCACTTTGACCTGCGTGTCCCTGAAACAGGGGGACACACTGGGGACACACCGGGGACACGGGGACACACTCATGCATCCTCGTCCCCCCGATATGGTCGGAGAAGCTTGTGCGGAGTTGACTCGGACAGGTATCCCTCCTTCCGCAACAGGCCGAAAGCCATTCTCGCTGTCTCAGCTTTGCCGCCTACCAACGCGAGGGCATCCCGCTGCGACATCGCTCTGCCGCGTGTCTCGTAGACCTTGCTGATTTTCGCCATGACTATGGTTGGCCGGAATTCGCGCTGACGCGCCACGGCTGGTTTGATTTCGAATTCCGCATAGGTGTCATCGTGTGAATCCAGCGTGAACTCGGCGAAGTCGAACAATCCATCGTTGCGTCGTCGCGCATGTTTACGGAGCTGGCCGGGACGATCCTTGGCTATCAGGATTGCCGAACGTCCGGTGATGCCCACGCCAAACGGGTCGCGCTGCTCCAAAATGTATGCTGCCCCGTCCAACCCGTTGAGCTTATGAACGCCACCCAGTGCGTACCGGCCGCGTGAATCACCGTTTTTCACCACGTGGTCAAGACATACGGTCGCGGGTCCGCTTCGCGCGATTTTGCGTGGCAACATCTCACCGAACCGTGCAATCTCGCTGTTGTCGTTAGGGTTTAAGCCATGCATCGTCATCGCTTCGGTAATCCCGTCGATCACCGCTAGGGTTGGCTGGTGTCCATTGATGACGTCCATCAGGTCAGCCAAGTTGACCTCATTGTTTACCGACTGAGTGGGCTTGATGTAGTGAAAGCGCTCGTTTATCGCATCTTTGGGTAGCCCGAAGGTGAGCAGCCGCCCAACGATGCCCTCCTCGGTGTCCTCGAAATCACAATAGAGAACGTGTTTTCCGGCTTTCATCTCATCGAACGCGGCAGCCAATACCGCCCACGTTTTGCCCGCCTCGGATTCGCTGGCCAGGGTGTGGACCTTGGACGGGTAGAACAAGCCAACGCCGTCGCTGCGCTGGCCCACAACGGGTTTGGGGGGGTTGTAGTCGCCGGCCAGAATCGGGCCCAGATCTATTGCACGCCAACTTCGTTCTATCTCAGCGCTATTGCTATTTCCCTCGCCGGTGCGCCAGTCCTTTCTAGTAGACATCGTTGTCCAGCCTGTCCCAGTTGAAGGGCTCTGTGAATTTACTTATGGCGCGGTCGATGTCGGATTCAACCTGCCTGGGGTGCTTGTTGTTCGGGATATGTCCGTTGCGCCGCGACGCGTCAATAACGGCCCGCGTCAGTTCGTCTCGTGTCAGCGACCCCTCGTTGACCAGAGGGGCCAGGTAGCGCAGTGCTTTATTGGTCTCATCGTCACGCCCACCTTTGGGTTGTGTTGCTAACGGAGACTTCCCGGTGAAACATCGCCAATCCAGCAGGCCTACAGCGCGTTTGTGTTTCTCGTCGTCGGATGGCTCTACCCGCGTGCGGCGTTGGGATGCTTCCCAATCCATCAGCTTCTCGCCGTTAGATCGGCGCTGCGCCAGCGTGGGCAGAAATCGGTAGATTCCCCCTAGCTCAGTATTTGCTTGCTCAAAAAGCTTGAGCACATGCACATACCAGTCCAGCGATGCGAACTCGTCGCGCGGTGGCAACAGGTGCGCGTTGCGCATATAGGGCTGCCTGCGGTCCAACAGTTCGCGTTCCCGCTTGGCCTCGTACAGCCTGAACACGTTCTCTACGAAGTCGTCGCTTGTCGGGGTCGGCAATGGTGGCAGCGTTGCGGGATCGTAGCCGGATCGTTTGACCCATTCGGCGCGTCGTTGGCCGAAGTAGTCTGTGTTACCGTTCATGTCGGTTCTTTTCTGCTGCCGCTGG
The DNA here is from genome assembly GCF_010731775.1 of Mycobacterium mantenii. NCBI lineage: Bacteria > Bacillati > Actinomycetota > Actinomycetes > Mycobacteriales > Mycobacteriaceae > Mycobacterium > Mycobacterium mantenii. Next base: position 2,876,058 of record NZ_AP022590.1, read on the forward strand.
ATTGGGCCAAACGGTCTAATTCCTTCGTTGCTCATTGTGAATGGACCAACAGCGATTGCCCCGGTCAAATCCTCGATGGCCGGGGCTTTCGTCTGTTTCAGGGCTTGCCGTTCGGAACGACTTGGCACATAACGGTTGCTAAGTCGTCGCGATCGATACGGACAAGCTGGCCACTTCTACCGATCTTGTAGGCACGGAGCTCACCGTTTGAAATGAGCCGTCGCACACTGCGTTTGGAAATGCCTAGTTCGTCGGCTGCTGCGGCGAGGGTGATTTTCTGTCCCACGGGGATGCTCCTTGGTCGTCGCACGGTTAAGTGGATGACCAACAGGCACAACGCCTTCGACATACCAGGGCTGGTAGCGACAACCTGAGCGCTTCTGTGCTCGACCTCAGGACTATAGGTTCTTTTACGTCGCCCCTTGGTCGTGGACCCTGGGCGCTACGACCGCACCATACACCCTGCGGCCAGCGGGCGACACCCCTCCCAGGCCAGCCATCCGTACCGGCCCACTGGGGACAATTCCCCAGTCATAGATAGACCGCGCGCATAGTTAAAAAGCGGCTCGCAACCAACAACTTTCGAGCTCCCTGACGCAACGAAAGTGCCCGCCAGGCACAACCTACCCAGCGGGCACCCGTTCGTCGCTGTGCGTGGCGCTCAGCCCGTCTTTTGGGCCATCTCCGCGTCGCCCTCGGCGGCAGTCTGAACCATCCCGCGTTTGATGCGCACCTCCTTCCTTGGGAAGGTGCATGTCATGCCGAGCAAGTACGACCCGCAGACGCGGGCCAAGGCGGTCCGTCTGGTGTTGGAGCACCGTGCTGACTACCCAAGTGAGTGGGCGGCGATCACGGCGGTGTCCAAGCGGTTGGGGATGACGGCCGAGACGCTGCGTAGTTGGATCCGTCAGCAGCAGGTCGACGACGGTGATCGTGACGGTGTCTCCTCGGCGGCGGCCGCTGAGATCCGCGCCCTCAAGCGGCGCAACGCCGAGCTCGAGCAGACGATCGAAATCCTCAAGGCGGCAACGTCTTTCTTCGTGCGGGAGAGCGACCCGCGCAACCGCCGCTGACCAGTTCGGTCTGCGAGTTCATCGCCAAACACAGGCACCGCTTCGGGGTCGCTCCGATCTGCCGCGTGCTCACCGAGCACGGTGTGCCGATCGCCCCACGCACCTTCTACGCCTGGGTCAAGCGGGCACCGTCGAAGCGAGCCCTGTGGGACGCCACCATCAGCGAGGTCTTGGCCGGCTACTACGAACCCGATGAGCACGGCCGGCGCAAGCTGAGTCGCTGTACGGGTCGGTGAAGATGTGGGCACATCTGCAGCGCAAAGGCATCCCGGTGGCGAAGTCCACGGTGGAACGCCTGATGCGCCGAAACGGGTGGCAGGGCGTACGCCGCCAGAAGGCCGTGCGCACCACGATCGCCGACCCGGCGGCGGTGAGGCCACCGGATCTGGTGGATCGCCAGTTCGGGGTGGGCGCACCCAACCAGCTGCTCGTTGCGGACTTCACCTACGTCAAGCTCGTCACGGGGGTGTTCGTCTACGTCGCATTCGTCATCGACGCCTACGCCGGGGCGATCGTGGGATGGGAGGCCTGCGCCTCCAAGCAGACCCAGTTCGTCGAATCGGCGATCCGTCAGGCCGTCGCATTGCGGTCGCGTCAGGGTCACCCGATCGAGGACGCCATCCACCACAGCGACGCAGGATCGCAGTACACCAGCGTGAGATTCGGTGAAACACTTGCCCTTTCGGGCATCCGACCCTCGGTCGGCAGTGTCGGCGATGCCTATGACAATGCTCTGGCCGAGACCACGATCGGACTCTACAAGACTGAGTGCATCCGGCCTGATTCCCCGTTCCGTCGCGGGCCGCTCACCACGGTCGGTGACGTCGAGTACATCACCGCCGACTACGTCGCCTGGTACAACCAGCAGCGCCTCATGCACCGCCTCGGCCGAGTCCCACCCGCCGAAGCCGAAGCCCAGTACTATTCCCAACACGTGACCGACCAACCGGCCGGCTCACAGAACCCCGAGGGTGCATGAAACCCGGGATGCTTCAGCCTTGGCCAACTCCTTGGCTTGCGCGTCGGTGGCTAGCGATGACAGCGCCTCGGCCACTTCCGCGTCACGGCCAGACACGATCTGCTGGTAGATCAGGCTGGCTTTGACGGTCGAATGCCCGAGGCGCGCCATGGTCTCGACCAGGTTGCCGACACGTGCGGTTTGCGTACCGGCGAAGTGCCGCAAATCATGCACCCGAACTCCTTCGCGGCCAATGGCTTTCAGTGCCTCGGTGAAGTAGTCCAGAAACACTCGGTCATTCAAGTGACACCCACCCCTAGATGCCGGAAATAGTTGAGCCTCAGCGTCTTTCTTCACGTGATACTCGAGGTGGTGTCTCAAGTCTTCGCGGATATGCGGAGGCACCACAACGGTTCGGCCCTTGCCGCTCTTGGGTGTGTCTATGTTGCAAGTCTTTTGCCGGTGAGTGACGGCGCGGCCCACGGTGATAGTGGAACAGTCTGCCGCGAAGTCTTTCCGTCGCAATTCGCTGACCTCGCCGTACCGCAGACCGCACCAGGCCGAGATGAGCACGACTGCTTTCAACCGTTCCGGCTGGATCGCGTTGGCCAGCTTGGCGATGTCGTCCACATCGAGAATCACCGCCGCCCGCTTGGTGGGCACGTTCATTGCGCGGGCAATCTGGCACGGCTGGGTGGCCAGCAGGCCATCGGTAACAGCGGTGGAGCAGATGGCGTGCAGCAGCCCGTAGGCGTGGGCATTGCGCGTGGCGTGTGTGCTGCCCAGACCCGCGTGCCAGCGGCGCACCGTCTCAGCGTTCAGCGCCGATAACGGCACGCCGCCCAGCTTGGGTTTGATTCGCTGGTTGTAGGTCGCCTCATATCCGATCCGGGTGCGCGGTTTGAGTGGACGGGTGGCCAGCCATTCGATGGCGTACTCCCCCAGCGTCTTGGACTTGGCCCGCTGGGCTTCTTCGCGGACCTTGGGTGCAACCCATTCGTCGCGTTCGATTCGCCTGCGCTCGTCGGCTAGCCAGTGTTCTGCGTCCATGCGGGTGCTGTAGGTGATGGGCGCGTTGTGCCGTGCCAGGTCTGGCCCGATGTAGCTTGCCTGCCACTTGCCCGATGGCAGCTTGCGCAGCGAGCCCCAGGCCCGCTGTCGCATTCCTTTTTTGCCAGCCATCTACCTGCCCTTTCGCGCCGCCGTGCATTCTCCGTGCATTCTCGATGCCGAGTCTGGCACTTGCTGACACTTGCTGGCAATAGCTGTATCTCGGTGTCAATCCTGGTCAGATGCCTTTAGGCTGGTCATCGGAACTTTGCTAGTGTAGCACATCGGCACTTTCGAATCCTGCCGGGGGCACCACAGCTGACTTGCAGTTATCCCCGCCCGTTCACTGGTCACGAACCTGGGCAATGCGGGTCTTTACGACCGGCTCAGAATGAACGCCTCGATGTGGCGTTGCCCCGCCCGCGACTCGTACTTCCGCCAGCCCGGGTAGATCTGCAGGCCTTTCGCCCAGATGTCGTCCCGCTCGCGGGGCGTGGCAAGTCGGGCGGTGGCGCGCCAGGTATCCCGCCCTATCGTGACCGTCGCTTCCGGGTTGGCCTTGAGGTTGTAGTACCAGGCCGGGTGCTTTGCCCCACCGAAGTTGGACGCGATGAGGCTGAGGCCGTCAGGATGCGGGATTCCGTAGACGGCGGTGGTGCGGGGCTCCCCGGATTTGGCACCCGTCGAGGTGAGCATGACCACCGGAACGCCGGTGGCCAGCCCGGCGAAGCTGCTTCTTCCACCGCTGACTTTGGTGATGAGTCGGTCTAAATGGTGTGCCGTCGGTCGCAGGATCGCAACACCCACTCTGGTGGCCGCGAAGGTGCGCATAAACCGATGGAACGCGTTGGCATCTTCGAAGGACAGGCCCGACATGGGTTCATTGTCGCCCAAGCCGAACGCACGCACGCGCGAATTCGTGACTGCAGGGAGCGGCGGTCCGGCCCGCTTTTCCTAGTCCGAGGAGTCGTCGGAGTCGTCGGACTTGTTCTCGGCCTTCTCGTCCGTCTCGTCGTCGGAGTCGTCGGACATCTCGGACTTCTCGGAGTCGTCGGAGTCGTCCGTGTCTTCGGATTTCTCCTCGGACTGCTCGGCGTCCTCGGACTTATCGTCCGCCTTCGACTCATCGCCTTTACCGGAGTCTTCGGACTCGTCGAGCTTGGTCGCGTACTTCGTTAGAAGCCCGGCCAGGTCACGGGCTTCCTCGGCTCGTAACAGGTCGTCGAATACCCGCTCGTCGCTCTCAGAGATGCGCTCAACGCAGACCGCGTTGTCCTTGATGCTGACGTCCCACCGGCCCCCTTGGTCACGAACCATGTGTTGCCGCCTTTCGACTGGTGCCCCGATCCCGAACCTGAAGCGCGTGGCCCGCGAGCGCTACTGCGTTGGTTTACCCAGTTCTGCCTGGCGCAACGCCTCGAATCTCGACCACGATGCGGCAGCTGGCCTCGGCCTCGCCGGCCCAGCTCATTCCGGGCGTACTTGTTGCGAAAGATGGCCCCACGCGTCGCAGACGACATTAAGCTGCTGGTCGTGGGCGCGAAGGTGTTCGCTAAGGGCCGGGGGCGATTGCTTGCGATCGCCGCCTCGCTGATCGTCTCCGCCGCCATGATCCACGCGCAGGGCACCAAGACACGGTGCTGCGTCGAGACACCCGCGGCGAGCCCCACCGCCACCAGCAGCGCCGTGGCGGCTCGGCCGCCCGCCAGCGCGCCGCGCACCGCCAGCCCGGCCGAGGTGGAGGCGCTGACGGCGCTGGCGCCGCCCGCCGCTTCTGCCGGCCAGCAATTCCAGCTCGCATTGCCTCGCGGCGTCGGGTCCGAGGATCGGTTACAGGTCAAGACCATCTGGGCGGCCCGCGCCATCGGCGTGCTCTTCCCCCAGATCAAAACCATCTACGGGTACCGGCAGGACCCGTTGCCGTGGCATCCCAACGGTTTGGCGATCGACGTGATGATCCCGAACTACCACTCCCCCGAGGGAATCGAGCTCGGCAACCAGATCGCCGGATACGCCCTGGCGAACACGAAGCGATGGGGCATCAACCACGTGATCTGGCGGCAGAAGATCTATCCGGGAGTCGGCGGCGGCAACTGGATGGCGGACCTGGGCTCAGAAACCGCCGACCACTACGACCATGTTCATATCGCCACCGGCGGCGGCGGCTACCCGACCGGGCACGAAACCTATTACATCGCCTCGATGACCCCGACGCCACCGGACTGATCCGCTAAGTCATTGCGCGGCAACGGAATCAGGCATCGTCATAGCGCGGGCGGCGCGCCTGATCCTGCGGATTGACTCGTGCGCCCGGCCCGGTCAACCCAAAGCCCAAGGTAGCCACGGGGAGGTTTCGCGATTGCTGACCGGGGGACACAGTTGCTGACGGATGGTTTGCCAGCTTTTGCTGTTCGCCGCGCGATCCGGCGCCAAAGGCAGCATAATGAGGCTGTTGTCACCACTCCAGAGAGAAGGAGCCGAGCGTGAAGGCTGTTTGCGGGCTACGAATGTTATCCATTCCGGCTGTCGTTGCTGCCGCATTAACGGTAGGTAGCGGGGTCGCGGTCGCCGACGATGACGGGTACCTGGCCCAACTGAAGAAGATCGGCGTCGTGTGGCAGCCGGGTGGAGAAGGCACGCTGATTTCGCTCGGCCACGCCATCTGCTCAGATCGCGCCGCGGGCAAGACTCCAGACGAGCTGGCCACCGATGTTCATTCCGGCTTGAACAGTTCCTTCAACTACGCGGACGCCGCAGCGATCGTCAGCGCGGCGGAATCGAACTACTGCCCCTAGCCACTTCTGAGGCATCTCCGTTATGCCGGCCCAGCGGCGAACGCCGCCACCGGCATTTCGACGGTTCCACCGCATGGGCCGCTGCTGATGTCGGTGTGCCAGGTGCCGCGCAACGATCCGTCCGGCTGCGGCGTGTAGAAGGCCCACGACCTGGCGGGTGCCCACACCTTCGGCACGCCTTCGCCCATGTAGCAATCCCATTGGAAGTCGAAGCGCTCGACCCACCTGGCGCCGTCCCACGTGTAGTGCGAAGGCCGGGGCAACGTCGGGTTTTTGGGCGTGGGGCCGTTGGTGGCGGTGGCCACGCACGTGCCCGATGAACACGCAGTGGTGAAGACGTAATCCGCACTGAAGGTCGGTTCGGCTTGGGAGGCTGCCACGCTGGTACCGGATTTACCGGCCGCGTACCTCACCAGCGAATATTTGCCGTTCCACGATGGCGACATCGCGTTCGCACAGATGCCGGGTGTGCCGACGACCGAGGTGATGACGGCAGCGAGCACCGCAACTACCCGAAACCTCGGCCGCATTGCGTCAATGGTGGGCGATTTATGACGCGTCGCGATCTCGGCGCGGACACGATCGGGATGTTTCCAGGGGTCATCGGCGGCGCAACAGGAACAGCCCATAGGCGGCCACCGACTGCGCGTCGGCGATGACTCCCCCGCGGATCATCTGCTCGACCTCTTCGCGCGCGAACCACGCACTGCGCATGTCCTGCTCCTCGTGCTCGCGGTCGGTTTGTCCCTCGGCGATACCCGTGGCAACGAACACCCAGCCACGTTGACTGGACATTCCCGGAGCGACATCGAGCTGGCCGAGTGCCTCGAACGAGGTTGCGCGCAACCCGGTTTCCTCACGTAACTCACGCTCGGCCAACTCGACCGGGTCGGCATCGGCCAGGTCGGGAGCGGTGCCTTGGGGAAACTCCCAACGCCGTACGCCGAGGGGATAGCGAAACTGCTCAACCAACCGAAAGCGCCGCCCGTCGTAGGGCATCACGAGCGCATAGGCCGGCTTGTCCACGACGCTGTAGATGCCCTCGCTGCCGTCGGGCCGGCGGATGTCGTCCTCTCGCAGCACCATCCACTGGTTCCGGTAGATCTCACGGCTGGCGAGGCGTTCGATGAAAGTCACGCCGCCAGTATTGCCGCGAATACCGCGACTCATGCGGCGACGACGGCGAGGAGTAGCGTCCGAAGCTATGCCGTCCCCAGAAGCCATCACCGAGACCGTCAATCGCTACCTTGCGCTGGTGGCCGCGGGCACCGCCGACGAGATTGTGGCCCTCTACGCCGCCGACGCCACGATCGAGGATCCGATCGGATCAGACATTCGCCGCGGCCATGACGCCATCCGCGGCTTCTACGCGGGATTCCAAGACGCGAAGAAGGACACCGAACTCGCCGAATTGCGGATCTCCGGCAGCGAAGCCGCCTTCTTTTGGCATCTGACGCTCGACGCGGGTGACAGCCGTACCCGAATCTCGCCCATCTCGACGATGTCGTTCGACGGGGACGCCAAGATCACGTCGATGCGCGCGTTCTGGTCACCCGCAGATGTTCAGGTGTTGTAGATCCGTCAATTCTGTTGGTAGGCAGGTCAACTCGGAATTCGGCCAAGGATGTCCTGGACGATTGTAGTGGCGTCGTCGCCCAGATCGCGTCCGATCACATCGACGTCGACCACGACGTTGGCCTTGGCCGCCAGGGCCCGCAGCGCGCTGGTGTGCTGGCTCCCGACATCGGTGGTCCGCCCGTTGTCGTGCACGATCCCCAGCGTGCTGCCTACCGAGGTCACCGGACCGGTTTGCACCGGCGTTCCGATGGTGTAGATACCGGACACGCCGCCGTGCGAATAGGTCAATTGTTTCCCGGCGCAGCCGTTGATCTGGTTGACGGCGCTGGTGACGAAATTTTTTGCGGCGGCGGCATTGTCGAATGTTGCGACGAATTCGGAAACCCCGTGCGGGAATCCGTTGGTGTGCTGACCGAGGTCCACGCCATAGATGGCGCGGTATCCGCTGTCGCGATAGGACGCCGTCAGGCCGTTGAACACCGCTTCGGTGCAGTCCGGGGGGTCGAGGCTGTCTCCGGGTTGCAGTTCGTGGGTTTGAGTCCACGTCTTGTTGACGTACATGCCGGGCGCCTTGATCAGACCGCCGACATCTTCCCCGGTGAGAACCAGCGACTGTAGGCCTTCGGCCGTCACCGAGGGCTCCGGCGGCCCGGACGCAGCGGCGCTGGGCTTCGCCCCACCAGCGGCGGTGGTTGTCCCGGAGTTCGCCGTTGACGGGCCGGATTGGTTGTTGCCCAGGGTCGCCCACAGCACCAACGCCACGACGGCGATCACGGTAAAGGTGTAGGACAGCGTCAGGCCAACCAGCGCACGGTTGCGGCCGCGGTCACCGCGGCGGCGGATATCGGCAAGAGCGAAGTGCCCCAACACCACGCCCACCGGGGCCAGCAGAAACGCGAACACCACCGACAGCGTCGCCAGCGTGCTCACTTCGTCGGAGGGCGGACGCGGCGGCGGTTGGCCCGGAGGTGGGGGCGGCGGAGTGCTGGGGTCGAAGGGGTTGGGCCAGCTGGGGCCCGGCCAGCTAGCCGTCATGAGAACGGGTCGTAGTCGGAGTCATTCGCGGGGAACCCTGGAGGAGGCGCGGAACTGGCCGACGGTTGGGGTGACGCCGGGGGTTGATACGGCGCCGGTGACGCGGAGAAGGCAGACGGTTGCGGAAAGGCTGTCGAGGCAACGGGTTTGGCTCGGCGGCCCGGATGGAAGTACGCGTTGGACTCCGGGAGCGCGAGCAAGATGGCGGACGCGACCGCGATGATCATCGTCGCGACCGCGCCCACGTGCAGCAATTGGCCGAACCAAGCGACGGACTCCCCCGGGTCGAGGACGAAGACGGCTATTCCCGCACACAGTCCGACGCCGCAGACGCCCCAGGTCACCAGTCGGGCCCAGCTGCGTCCGCGATCGTCGAGCACGCCCAGTGACACCACTAACGCTGCGACGACGATCAATCCGGCGGCCGCGGCAACCATCATCGGGCCGGAGGTACTACCACGCGAACGGAGATCCGAGATCGCAATTAATACGGCGATCGCCGTGGCCAACAACAGCGCGGCGATGCCGGCGAACACATAGCTGCCGAAAAACACGGTGGCCGGGGAAAAACCGGCGACCTTCTGGGCGGCGGGTGGTCGCGGCGCGGCCGAGGGCGGCGGCGCGGCTGAAGGCGACGTCGGTGGACCCCACGGCGGCGCCGGTGAAACCGGTTCGGGGCTAAAGGGATCGAAGAATGGATCCTGGGAAGGGTCTGACATCCTCAGCGCCTCCCCGCCACGCCGGCCGTCCGCCTGCGGCGCCACCACAGCGCACCACCCACACCGATCCATGCGGCCAACGGCAACACGATCGCGGCGTACATGATCGGGCTCAGCGACGTGCCGAACACTGACTTCGGCATCGGGATAAGCACACCCGGATCGCCGGTCCACACCTGGCTCATGGGCCGCGCACTGGTCAGGCCGCCCAGCCACACTTGCTGCGCGGAACTCTGCTGCGACGAACTCTGCAGCCGCGGCCCGAACAGCGAGCCGCTTGCGGTCGCGGGCAGCGTTGGATGGTCTTTGGCGAAGTCCTTCGGCGTCATGTTGACCATGGGGATGTTGGTGAAATCGACGCCGCCGATGGTCAATTTCCAGGTGGTGCGGTCGCCGGTCTGCCAGGTGTACGTCGCGTCCCCCTCGTAGAAGGACTTGCGGTAGCGGGTGAAGAGTTCCTGCGGACTGAAAGGCTCCTTGGAGGTCCAGGCGTCGATGTTGCCCGAGTCAACGATTTTCGAGTAGGCGGTGGCTTTCGTCTTGCTGCGTTGCCGGTACCACTCGGCGGCGATCCGGCTGGCATAGACACGGCGCAGGTCGGCGTACTCGGGCGCGTGGTTCACCTCGTCGACGATCTTCGGCAAGATCATGGTCCGGTACAGGTCGTCGTTTTGGCGGGTGATGCCCGCATCCTGGGCCGGGCAGCCGATGCCCGGCTTCAGGTCGGGTCCCTCGATCTCGAGCTTCACGTCCAGCGGGGCGTCCAGGATGTACATCGAGTCGCCTTGGGTGGACACGCTGGCCGGCAACGGAATGATCCACTTTCGTTGCGGGGAAAAGCATTTCGCTCCCTGCAGGACATCCAAGAAACGGCGGCCATCCGGGGTGGCCGGGTCCACAAGCTTCGCGGTGGCCTGCTTCATGGTGTAGTCGGCTTCCAGCAGGATCCGCCCGGCGTCGGTGCGGCCGAACTGTGCATCGATGATGCGGTCCGGTTCGTTCGGGTTGAGATTGACGGTGAACGACGATGTCGGCAGCGCAAGCCAGACGAAGAACGAGTCGGAAGCCATGTAGGCGTTGACATTACCGCCGAACGACGGCGCAGCGCCGGTTTGCGCATTGGCGGCAAAGGAATACTGCACGCCGTTGCCGTTGAGATCGGTGTCGGAGATGTAGCGGAGCTGCAGCGTGGAGAAATCGACGCCGCCCAGCACGCCGCCGATCCCGCTGGAAACGGCACTGACCCCGCTCGCCACGCCGCCGCCGATCCCGCTCGCGACGCCACCCACGATTCCCCCGGTTACCGCGCCGGCGATGCCACTGACCAGGCCGCCGGTGACATTGGCCAAGACGGTGGCCGCGCCGCCCGTTGCGGCGCCGATGATGCCGGCGACGGTGTTGGCGGCAGTCGCCCCGGCGAGGACCCCCGCATCAACGATTGGACCGACAACGGCTCCCGGATTGATCGGCATGGGGCCAGAAACCGGCCGGGGCGCCGGCTGGGCGGGAGCCGGGACCGAGCCGGGCGCCGGCTGGGCGGGAGCCGGGACCGAGCCGGGCGCCGGCTGAGCGGGCGCCGGAACCGAACCGGGGGCCTGCTGCCCCGGAGCGGGGGCCTGCTGCCCCGGAGCGGGGGCCGGCGCCGAGACCGGCACCGACTCGGGATCCTGGGCCGCCTGTTCGATGTCCATGTCGGCGTTGACCTGCCCTGAAACGAAGGCTTGTTCGATTGCCTGGGCGGGCGAGTCCGGAGACGCGCCGGTAGTTTGATCGGCACCGCCGTTGACCGGGTTCTGTCCGCCGCTGGCGAGGACGGCTTTCCCGGACGGATCGGGCACGCCCACCGTCGGGTAGTACCGGACGAACAGCCGGTCGGATGCGCCCAAGCCGTGGGCGGCGGAAAGCATGGCCTGAAGCGTCGCCGCCGGCGGCTTGTCGGGGAAGATGTACACCACCCGGCGACCGGTCTGTTGCGCGATGCGAAGAAAGTCTTCGAGCTGCGCCTTGTCGACCGCCCCGGTCTTGATCTCGACGATCTCCTGATCGTTGTGGAAGTCCGGGCGGCGGTTGATCGAAGTGTTCTTGATCTTTCGGTTGCGGACGTAACCGTTTTCCGTGAACTTCAGCTCTTGATCGAGCCTCGTTTCGAAGCTGGTGCCGGTATTGCGATTGTTGAAGGCGCGGACGTAAGCGTCGCGATAGTCTGCCCACCCCAACGGATTCGCGACGGCGGGCGCCCGCTGGCTCTGGTAGACCAGCCAGCTTTTGAAGAGATGTTCTTTGCTACCGGATGTGTATTTGCCCCTCGGCCTGATCCCAGCCAGTTCTTCAGCAGTCGGTTGGTTCAGGCTCGACAGCGCATTCGCCGACGGAAAGGTGTAAGTGAGCGGGGTCTTGCCCGGTGGTGGATCCTGGTCGGCGGCGTACCCGGGCAGTTTCGGCGCCGGATCCGCGATGGCGTGGCGGGTCGGCGCGAGCAGCCCTGCCAATGCCAAAACCAGAGCGGTCGCAACGACGCGACGCCATATCAGCCAAACCCGAGCCATATGCGGCCCTCCCCGTCGGACTTCGCGCGCTCGAACGCCAAGCACACGATGTCGCGATCCTAAGTGAGGTTAACGGGCTTGAGAATTCAGCCGACCCATTCGTCGTAGTAGGCGCGAGTATCCTCCGGATCTTTATGCCTGACCATGTGGGAGAGCAGATGGTAAGGCGCAGTGAAGCCGGCGTCGTCGTTGAGCTGAATCTTGAAGTTTGCGGTGACGGAGTCGCCCTCGTCCAGGAATTCGCGGTAGACCCATCGGGATGGGTAGCCGCGGCGCAGCATCTCGCCGAGGTAATAGGAGGCACCGTCAACGAACTCGGCGTTAGCGGGATCATGGAAGGCCTCGACGGTCGGCGTCACCTGCAGCACCAGGGCGGTGAGTCGGTCGACGCTGTCGGGACTGAAATCCCAATTCCCGCCATTGCTGGCCGCCCAGGCCGGAAACTGTTGCTCTTGATGAGCCAGCCAGTCGTCGAGCACCGTCGAGGGCGGCGGAGCGTTGAACAGGCCGTCGGCGAGAGTGCGCTCTTTGACCGGAGACCATCCGGGATGCTCTGCGGCGTAGGCCTGTACGGCCCCTTTCCAGCGGCCGTAGGCGGCCACCAACACCGCGCTCTCGTCGGCCGCCAACGCTTGCAGCAGGAGATGCGTCGGTGACAATGCCTCCAGCCCGGAATCGGAATCGGGGCGAATGATCGGAAAGCCCGTGGCGTCGGGCTCGCCCGCGCTGTCGATACGCCAACGATGCTCAGACAACCGCCGCAACAACACGGCATCGTCGATCGTGGCGTCATCGGGCACCTCGGCGACCCAGTCCCACCGCCCCCCGCCGACCCGCATCAAGGCCTCACCCAGATACGCGACCACTCCCGCGGTGAAGGACTGGTGCTCGTCATCGAGTGCTTCGGCCGGATCAGCCAGCCGGTTTCGCGCCGCGACCTCCAGCGCCGACAACGACGCCTCGGAGTAATCCAGCGCGACCGCCCCGCCCAGATCAACGTCGCCCGTCATGTCGATCAACAAGTTGACCCGGTCCAACCACCAATCCAGCGGTCCACCCTCCACCGCGTCCTCCCATCCAGTTCCAGCAAGCGACGATGCGGTCAATTATCGTCTTCCGCTTCGAGTACATGTCGCGCTGGCATCAAACGGCACCGTGCCCGATAGTCGTAGCAACAAGTGAGCGCCGATGTCATCAGAGGTGGGGTTTATGCGTGACGACTCACCACGCCGCAGCACACGAAATCGTGCCGTCCCGGCGGAATGTCCATGACTTCGCGCCGGCACATCATCGTCAGCGGTGACGACGCGCTCGCGACCACGATCGCCGAGGAATTGAACCGCGCGGGCGCCGCGATCATCAAGCTGCACAGCGAGGAGCTCGCCGGAGCCGATCTCGCCCGCGCAAGCGCGATCGTGTGCGCCGGGGACGACGATGCGAAAAACCTCGAAATCGCCTTGCTGGCAAGGAAAACCAATCCCCATGTGCGCGTGGTCGCCCGCTTGGGCAACGATGTGCTGCGGGCAGCGGTGGCCGCCGACAACGGTCCCGGCGCCATCCTGGACGTCGCCGACCTCGCGGCGCCGTCGGTCGTCGAGGCCTGTCTGGCGAGCCACACGCACCCGGTCGAGGCCGCCGGCATCAACTTTCTGGTCTCGGGAGCCGAGGCGCCCCGCGACGCGACCCTTCGCGAGATCTACGGCGACCTGGCACCGGTGGCCGTGATTCACGGCGAGAACGCCGCGACGCCCGACGAGGTGGTGCCCTGCCCTGGACGAGATCATAGGGTGCGCGCCGGCGACTGGACCGCCATGATCGGCAGCGCCGACGAACTGGCCGCGCGCGGCATCAAGACGCCCCGCCCGAGCGCGACACGCTCTCGCCAATCGTGGATGCGGCGCATCTCGGATGCTGCCCGGGCGATGCGCGACGACGTCAATCCCATGCTCTTCCCCGCGATGCTGCTCGCGCTCAGCCTGCTGCTCGCCTCGACGGCCGTAGTGCATTACTCCTACACGAAGCCGCGACTGTCCTGGCTGGACGCCATGTACTTCACCGCGGAGACCATCACCACCGTGGGCTACGGCGAATTCACCTTCCTCCACCAGTCCGCGTGGCTGCGGATATTCGCCGTCGCCCTGATGTTCACCGGAGTGACAACCACCGCGCTGCTCGTCGCATTTCTGGCGGACTTGCTGCTTTCGCGCCGCTTCGTCCAATCGGCCGGGGTCCGGCGGGCACGCCATCTACGCAACCACATCATCGTCGTCGGCCTGGGCTCGTTCGGCAGCCGCGTCGTCGGTGACCTGACCGCTGCCGGATACGACGTCGCGGTGATCGAGCGCGACGAGAACAACCGATTCCTTTCGACGGCAGACGAACTCGACGTGCCGGTGATCTTCGGGGACGCGACGCTGCGCCAGACGCTGGAGTCGGCGCGGGTCGACCGCGCCCGGGCGGTCGCGGTGCTGACTCAGGACGACATGGTCAACATCGAGACCGGAATCGTGCTGCGCGAGATGCTCGGTCCCCGGGTGATGCCCGAGGTCAACCGGCCCGACGTGCCCATCGTGCTGCGCATCTATGACCGCACCCTCGGCGACGCGGTGGCCAAGCGGTTCGGTTTCGAGAACGTCCGCTCCACCGTGGACCTGGCCGCGCCCTGGTTCATCGGCGCCGCGATGGGCCTGCAGGTGCTGGGGACGTTCTCCGTCGGCCAGCGTTCGTTCATGGTCGGTGCCATGCACGTGGCGGCCGGTAGCGAACTCGACGGGCTGCGGATGTTCGAAATGTCCACCCAAACCCGCGTCATCGCGATCACCCGCCGGGATGCGCCCATCGAACTGCATCCCCGCCGCGACGCCTGGCTTCGCGGCGGCGACACCGTCTACCTGGTGGGGCCGTACCGCGAGCTGCTGGAGACGCTGCGCAAGGGGCAGCCGCCGCAGGAGCCTTCGGTGAACAACGAGCGCGCGGCGGATAAAGCGGCGACCTGAAGACCGCGCCAATCGCCGAGATTCAGCTGACCCAATCGTCGTAAAAGGCGCGAGCGCGGCCGGGGTCACTGCCCTCGAGCAGCATGAGGTGCAGCAGGTAGAAGGGGCTGGTGAACCCGGCGTCCCCATTGAGTTGGAGTCTGAAACTGGCCAGATCCGGGTCGTCGTCGTCGTGGAACTCGCGGTAAACCCACCGCGAGGGATACCTGCGGCGCAGCATTTCGCCGAGGTAATACATTGCGCCTTCGATGAATTCGCGGTTTGCCGGATCCCTGAGGGCTTCGACCGTCGGGGTGACTCGGCCGACGAGCTCGGTAAGCCGGTCGATCGTTTCCGGGGTGTAGTCCCAGTCGCCGTGGTAGCGCGCGGCCCATACAGGGAAGTGATGTCGCTGGCGGATGAGCCACGCATCGAGCACCGGTGAGGGCGGTGGTGGGGAGAAACCGTCGGCCAGAGTGCGCTCCTTAGCGGGCGACCAGCCAGATTCGGCGGCAGCGGATTCATCGACTGCGCGGCGCCACCTTTGGTAGACGCCCGCCATGACTCCGCCGCCACCGCTTTCGACGGCATCCAACAGCAGGTGCACCGGGGACACCTTTGCAAGCTGCGTGGCCGGATCCGGGACCACGACCGGCAGCCCCGCCGCATCGACCTCGACCTCGTCCATGACCCGCCAGCGGTGCCTGGCCGCGCTCAGCAGCAGATTGGAGTCACGGATCAGGCAGTCAAAGGAGGTCTCGGTCGCCTCGGTGGTCCACTCCCAGGCGCCGCCGCCCACCCGCATCAAGGTCTCGCCCAGATACGCCGCCGCACCCGCGGCGAAGTGATCATCGTTCAGCAATTGAATCGGGTAGCGATAGCGCTGACACACCACCTTTTCCAGGGCCCGCAGCGAGGCCTCCGAATAGTCCAGCGGCACGGCGCCCTTCAGATAGGTATCCGCCATCATGTCGATCAACACGTTGATCCAATTCAGCCACCAGGCCAGCGACTCGTGCGCGCCGGATTCGCTCGCCGGCTCGCCGCGCCGGGCACACCATCCGGCCAGCGCCTGGCGGGCGGCCAGGGTCACCGGATGCTTTTCGCCGAGTACCCGGGCCTCCTCCTCGGCCAGCGCTTCCCACGCGGCGACCTCGTCCTTGACGCCGGCCCGCTCCGGGGCCCAGAGCGTGAACATATGCCGCGCCATCAGCAGGTGGGCGTGGTGGTCTCCCAACCGCTCGCGCAATTCGCCGATCAACGATTCGAGCTCGGCGACGGCCTCGGGCACATTACCCGCCCGGCCCCGCCAGATCGCCAGCATCAATCGCATACCCAATGTGTCGACATGATCGTCGCCAAGCACCCGGCGCCGCGCGGCGAGTACGTGTTCGCCCTCGGCCATCGCGCCGACGACATCACCTATCTCCCATCGCTTTTCGGCGACTTTCTCGCGGGCTACCAGCGTGCTTTCGTGTTCGGCACCCAGGATGCGCTGTTCGTCGGCGAAAAGCTGCGACCACTCGGCCAGCGACGACAGCGAAGGTTGCTGTCGTCCCGCCAACAGGTGGCGGGCGGTCAGGGTGCTGAGGTGATCGCGACCGAGCACCTCAACGAGGTCCGGTATCAGCCGCGCGAACTCTTCGTAGGCGGTGGCGTCATCGCCGGCTCGCAGCTGCAGCGTGGCCAGCGACACCTTGAGCTCCAAGGCCGAGGGATGACGCTCGCCCAGCGTTGCGCGGCAGAGGGTGACCAGCTCGTTCGCCTGCCGCGCCGCGCCGGCGTAATCACCGTTGTTCGCGCACTCGGTCATCAGCCCGGTCAGTTCGGCCAGCGGGGCGGGCAACTCCTGCTGCGTCATTCGCCAATGAAACCGCTACAGCGCCGGTGCGGCAATTCACCACGCTCTAGCTGTAGCGATGCCGCGCGCGGAGACTACAGCCGGGCCGCCACGTCCGCGGCTCGATGAAGCTGATCGACATCCGAGCTCGTCGGGATCAGCTGAACCTCGTCGGTGCCGATCTCCTCGAACCTGCGCAAGACGTCCAGCAGCTCGTCCTCACTGCCGGCCCAGCCCGTCATCGGCGCCATCGCGTCGGCGTATTCGGCTGGTATCCAGTTCATGTAGCGGCGCAGATGACGATGAATTTGGTCGCGAGACTCCTCGGGCGATCCGAACGCGAACCAAAACGACGTGATCAGGTGGGGCTTGGGCTTGCCGGCCCCCGCCCAGGCTTCTCGGGTGACGTCGAACAGCTCGTTCTGCTTGGCGACGTCGAGGTCCAGGGTGGTGCCGGCCAGCCCGTCGGCCCACGCGGCCGCGCTGCGAATGGTTTTCGGCCCGATGCTGCCGACGAACAGCGGCGGACCGCCGGGCTGGACCGGCGCGGGCCCGACGGGCAGCACCGAGTCGGTGGTCTTCTCCCCCGCCCAGACCCGTTTCATCACCGCGACGCGCTCTGCCATGCCGCGCATCGTCTGCGTGGCCGGGTCGGCACCCACGGCGCGGTAGTCCTCCTGCCGGCCGCCCACCCCGATGCCCACGGTCAGTCGGCCGCCGCTGAGCAGATCGCCGGTCGCCAGCCCCTTGGCGAGCATGACGGGATCGTGCAGCTGCGGCACGATAACCGTCGTCAGCAGCCGGACCCGCGTGGTCCAGGCGGCCAGCGCACCCAACAACGTCAGGTTGTCAGGGTTGTCGAAGGCGATCCGCTCGCCCCAGCACAGCGACGAGAACGGGCCCTCGTCAGTGGCGCGCGCCCAGGTCTCGAGCACCGTCGCATCCAGATCCGGCTCCATCACCGGCATGGTCATCGCAATTCGCACGACCGCGATTCTGGCATGTTTAACATGCGGCCCTTCAGTGGAACGATGGAGCAGGTGGCGTTCACGAGTAGGTCCATCGCACATGTCCGGCTGACCGTGACCGATATCGAGCGGTCGCGGCAGTTCTACGAAAGCGTGTTCGGCTGGCCGGTGCTGTTGGAGGTTCCCGAGAACGCCGACGAACCCACCCGCAACCAGTTGGGCTTCCTGTTCGGCGGCGTCATCTATGACCTGGGCGGCACACTGCTGGGACTGCGGCCCGTCGCAGCGGATCGCTTCGACGAGGATCGCGTCGGACTCGACCACATCGCGTTTCGGCTCGGAAGCAAAGACGAATTAGATTCGGCGGCAGCGCATCTCGATGAGCTCAGCATCGTTCACGAGCCGATCAAGGACATCGGGCCGTCCTACATCCTGGAGTTCCGCGACCCCGACAACATCGCCCTGGAGCTGACCGCACCGAAATAACGCGGCGTTGTCGCGCCGGGCGCACAGTGGTTGACTGGAAAGAACTATGACCATCAGTTTCAACCACACCATCGTCGCCTCACGCGACAAGCGGGAATCCGCGGAGTTCCTGGCCGAGCTGTTCGGGCTGCCCGGCCCAAAACCCTTCGGCCACTTCATGGTTGTCGAGCTCGAGCACGGCGCCAGTCTCGACTACGCGGATGCCCCCGAAGGCGCGGACATCCCGCGTCAGCACTACGCGTTCCTGGTGTCCGAGGAGGAGTTCGACACCATCTACGGCAAGATCTCCTCACGCGGCCTGCAGCACTGGGCCGATCCGGGCGCCAAGCGCCCCGGCGAGATCAACCACAACCACGGTGGGCGCGGGGTCTATTTCCCGGATCCGTCCGGCCACGCCATGGAGATCCTCACCAGCCCGTACGGCTCGGCGGGCTGAGCGAGCAGGCGCGTTCGCCTAGTCGCCGGTGCGCGCGGTGCCGTGCCGCTGGCTTTCCTGCTTGCGATAGTCATCGGCGAGTTGCGCAACGTGCTTGGGCAGTCCACCGGTGGCGACGTCGGCCAGCGTCGTCTCCTCCAGCACCGACCGCATGCTGGCCCGCAGCGCGCGCCAGACGTCGGTGAGCGCCGCCGTCGGCCCCGAGTACGGCAAGTCGCCGAGTCCGATGTCCCGGACGCTGGCCAGCGGCCCGTCGATGCAGCGGAGCACATCGGCAATGCTGATGTCTTTACCGGGACGGGCCAATTCGTAGCCACCTTCGCGACCGCGATGGCTTCGCACCAGCCGGTCGGTGCGTAGGTTGGTGAGAATGTCTACGAGAAACTGCGGCGGAATGCCCTGGGCCTGGGCCAGGTCGTCGGTCTTCACTAGCGTCCCGTCGGGCACCGTGGCGAGCTGAATCATCGCCCGCACGGCATACTCCGCCTTCGCCGACATGCGCACTTACAGGATTGTGCCACCCGACGGCACAATTTCGGTGCAGCCTGGCTGATCCGCGGCCTACCCGCGTGATTCGAGCAGGTCGATGACCCGCTGCGCCTGCTCCACGACGGTGCGGTCCGGGGTGAGCCGCAGATCGGGGCTCACCGGCGCCTGATACGGGCTGTCGATGCCGGTGAACTGGGCGATCTCCCCCGCGCGCGCCTTGGCGTACAAACCCTTCGGATCACGCTTTTCGCATTCCTCGATCGGGGTGTCACAGAACACCTCGATGAAGTCGAAGCCGGCTTCGGCGTGCACCTGACGCGCCAGTTCGCGCTGCTCGGCCAGCGGACTGATCGCCGGCACCAGCACGACGTTGCCGCAGTCGGCGAGCAGTGCCGCCACATGCGCCAGCCGGCGCAGGTTTTCGGCTCGGTCGACCATGCTGAAGCCCAGGTCAGCGTTCAGGCCGTGTCGCAGGTTGTCACCGTCGAGAACGTAAGCCAGGGCTCCTTTTTCGATCAGCTTCTGCTCGACCAGCATGGCCACCGACGACTTGCCCGAACCGGACAGACCTGTGAACCACACCGTCTTACCGCGGGGCCGGGCCTCGGCGATGGCGGATGACTTGTGCCGCACTGTGTTCGGACTTGCCGCCTGCGCGGTCCCGTCGCGCAAAACCATGCCGGCCGCCACCGTTCCGTTGGTGTGCGGGTCGATGAGGATGAACGAGCCGGTGCTGGGGTTGCGGGTGTACTCGTCGAGCAGCAGCGGCACCTGGGTGCGCAGCGAAATGCGGCCGAGTTCATTGAGATTCAACGCCGTCGCGGTCTTGTCGCGATGGAGCGTGTTGACGTCCAGTCGGTAGTCGAGCGCGGTCACCTTCGCATGCGTGGTGCGGGTCGTGTGCTTGATCACGTAGTCGCGGCCGGGTTCGAGGGCCGCGTTGTCGGCCATCCAGCACACGGTCGCGTCGAAGTCCTGCGAGATCCTGGGCTGATTGTGGGTGCGGGCGATCAAATCGCCCCGGGAGATGTCGATCTCGTCGGCCAGGGTCAGCGATACGGCCATCGGCGGGAAGGCTTCTTCCACCGGACCATTCGGCCCATCGATGGCAGTGATGCGGGTGCGCTTGCCGACCGGCAGCACCACCACTTCATCGCCGGGTCGCATAACCCCGCTGGCGACGGTACCGGCGTAGCTGCGGTGGTCTTGGTGTTCGCGGGTGTGCGGGCGGATGACGTACTGGACCGGAAACCGCACGTCGACCATGTTGCGGTCACCCGCGATGTACACCTCCTCAAGGTGCGACAACAATGCCGGACCCTCATACCAGGGCGTTTGGTCCGACTTGGTCACCACGTTGTCGCCGTGCAGCGCCGAGAGCGGGATGGTGGCGACGTCGTGCACATCCAGACGAGCGGCGAAAGCATGGAACTCGTCCCGGATCGCCTCGAATTTCTCTCTGTCCCAACCGATCAGGTCCATCTTGTTGACAGCGAGCACGATGTGCTGGATGCCCAGCAGCGACGCCAGGAAGGTGTGCCGGCGCGACTGCTCCAACAGCCCGTGCCGGGCATCGACGAGCACGATCACCAGTTGAGCGGTCGACGCTCCGGTCACCATGTTGCGGGTGTACTGGATGTGGCCAGGGGTGTCGGCGATGATGAATTTCCGCTTGGGAGTTGCGAAGTAGCGGTAGGCGACGTCGATCGTGATGCCCTGTTCGCGCTCGGCCCGCAAGCCGTCGGTCACCAGCGCCAAATCGGTGTAGTCGTGTCCACGGTCCTTGGATGTCTGTTCCACCGCGGCCCACTGGTCTTCCATCACGGCCTTGGAGTCATAGAGCAGCCGACCGATCAGGGTGGACTTGCCGTCGTCGACGGAGCCCGCGGTTGCCAGGCGCAATAGCGTTGTCGGCCCGGCCATCAGAAGTACCCCTGCCGTTTGCGATCTTCCATGCCGGCCTCCGAGATCCGGTCGTCGGCCCGAGTGGCCCCGCGCTCGGTCAGCCGGGACACCGCGGTCTCGGCGATGACCTCATCCACGGTGGCGGCCTCCGATTCCACGCATCCCGTGCACGTGACGTCCCCGACGGTGCGGAAACGCACCGTCGTCTCGAACACCGGCTCGTCGGGACTCGGCTGCATGTTGCGGTCGACCGCCAGCAGCATGCCGTCGCGACGAAACACCTTGCGCCGGTGGGCATAATAGATCGATGGCAGCGCGATGTTCTCGGCGCCGATGTAGGACCAAATGTCGAATTCGGTCCAGTTGGACAACGGAAACACCCGGATGTGCTCACCCTTGTGATGCCGGCCGTTGTAGAGGTTCCACAGCTCGGGCCGCTGGGCCTTCGGATCCCATTGACCGAACTCGTCGCGGAAGCTGAACACGCGTTCCTTGGCGCGGGCCTTCTCTTCGTCGCGGCGCGCTCCCCCGAACGCGGCGTCGAACTTGTTCTCCCGGATGGCGCGCAGCAGCGTCACGGTCTGGATCGAGTTGCGGCCCTGCTTCGGCTCGACGACGCGGCCGGCGTCGATGTCCTCCTGGACCGAGGCGACCACCAGGCGCACGCCGTGCTCGGCCACCAACTCGTCGCGGGTCGCGATCACCTCGTCGAAGTTGTGCCCGGTGTCGACGTGCATCACCGGGAAGGGCAGCCGCCCGGGGCGGAACGCCCGCAGCGCCAGGTGCAGCATGACGATGGAATCCTTGCCGCCCGAGAACAGCAGCACCGGGCGCTCGAACTCCGCGGCCACCTCGCGGATGATGTGGATCGCCTCCGCCTCCAGCGAGCGCAGATGACTCAACTCGTACTGTCCGGCGGCCGGCGCCACCTTCAGGTCACTGGTCATGGCTTCCTTCGTAAAACCTGGTAGAACTGACCATATTTGGCATCTTAGCAATCTATAAGACCAGCTGGGTCCGACGCTGTCAACCGCGGGACCTGCGACCTACAGGGTCGGTTCAGATCGCGAGCGTAAGTGGGCTGCGCAAATCCTCGCGATCTTTCGCAGTGTGATTACGCTCGCGGCCGACGATGGCTCAGAGCGTGACCTCGTCGAGCTCGCCAGTGGCCACGTCGAAGACGAATCCGCGCGCGGAGACGTGCTTGGTGACGAACGGGCTGGCCTCCAGACGGCGCAGCGACTGGCGGACGTCCTCGGCGAGGTCGCCGAAAGCCTCGGCCGCCCACGGCGGTTTCACCCCGGTCTCCTCCTGGATACTGCGCTTGAAGTCGTCGTCGGTGAACGTGAGCATCCCGCAATCGGTGTGGTGGATCAGGATGATCTCCCGCGTCCCCAGCAGGCGTTGGCTGATGGCCAACGACCGGATCACGTCGTCGGTGACGACTCCGCCGGCATTGCGGATGACGTGGGCCTCCCCCTCGTTGAGCCCGAGGATGCGGTAGACGTCCAGCCGGGCGTCCATGCACGCGACGACCGCGACGTGTTTGCCCGGCGGCATCGGCAGCGGCCCTTCGAACGTGCTCGCGTACTGGGCGTTGTTGGCCAGGTAGTCATCGGTAACGGTCACGCCAGCCTCCTTGGGAGTATCGCGGCCCCAACGTGCTCGTTTGCTGCACGGCTCGGTACCGCGGTGGATCCTAACAACCGATCACACGCGATTCACCCATGAGAATCAACCGGATCAGAAGGCGGCCGAACGCGCCGGGCGCTGCAAGGCGCGACGCTGTGCTGCGGGGTCGATAGCCTGTCCCAATGCGAGCTGGAGTGTGCGGACGGGCATGACTCGGTTTCTGGCTCGCCGGTTGCTCAACTATGTCGTGCTGCTGGCGTTGGCATCGTTTCTGACGTTTTGCCTGACGTCGGTGGCCTTCAGGCCCTTGGACAGCCTTTTGCAGCGCAGTCCGCGGCCGCCACAAGCCGTGATCGACGCCAAGGCCCACACCCTGGGCCTGGATGAACCGATACCGATCCGCTACGCGCACTGGGCGTCGCACGCCGTCCGCGGCGACTTCGGCAAGACGGTCACCGGACAGCCCGTCGGTACGACGCTCTGGCGTCGCGTCGGAGTGACCCTGCGCCTGCTGATCATCGGTTCGGTGGTGGGAACCGTCATGGGCATCGGGGCCGGGGCATGGGGCGCCATTCGCCAGTATCGACTCAGCGATCGCGTGGTCACCATGGTGGCCCTGCTGGTGCTCAGCACCCCGACATTCGTGATCGCCAGCCTGCTGATCCTTGGCGCGCTGCGGGTCAATTGGGCCCTGGGCATCCATATTTTCGACTACACCGGCGAGACCTCACCGGGTGTAACCGGCGGGAGCGGCGCGCAGCTCCTCGACCGGTTACGGCATTTGGTCCTGCCGTCGCTGACCCTGGCGCTGGCCGCAGCGGCCGGCTACAGCCGTTATCAGCGCAACGCGATGCTGGACGTCCTCGGCCAGGATTTCATTCGCACCGCGCGCGCCAAAGGACTCACCCGGCGGCGGGCGCTAATCAAACACGGGCTGCGCACCGCTCTGATCCCGCTGGCCACCCTGTTCGCCTATGGGGTGGCCGGTTTGGTGACCGGAGCGGTGTTCGTGGAGAAGATCTTCGGCTGGCACGGCATGGGCGAATGGCTGGTGCAGGGCATCGCAACTCAGGACACCAACATCATCGCGGCGATCACCTTGTTCTCCGGCGCGGTGGTGTTGCTGGCCGGTCTGCTTTCGGACGTGTTCTACGCAGCGCTTGATCCGCGGGTGCGGGTGTCATGACCTCCGAGGCGAACGTCGATGGCGCCCATGGCCTTTCGGGACACGAAGTCGCGGACTTCACCTCCCGCCGCACCCTGGTGCTACGGCGGTTTGTCCGCAACCGGTTCGCGGTGGCGTCGTTGACGTTGTTGGTGCTGTTGTTCGTCGGGTGCTACGCGCTGCCCGCGGTGCTGCCCTATTCCTACGAAGACCTCGACTTCACCGCGCTGCTGCAGCCGCCGAACGCGCGCCACTGGCTGGGCACCAACGCGCTGGGTCAAGACCTGTTGGCGCAAATCCTGCGCGGGATGCAGAAGTCGATGCTGATCGGCGTCTGTGTGGCGGTGATCTCCACCGGCATCGCCGCCACCGTCGGGTCGATCTCTGGCTATTTCGGTGGCTGGCGCGACCGCGTGCTGATGTGGGTCGTCGACCTGTTGTTGGTGGTGCCCAGTTTCATCCTCATCGCCATCGTGACGCCGCGAATCAAGAACTCGGCCAACGTCGTGATGCTGGTTCTGCTGCTGGCCGGTTTCGGCTGGATGGTCAGCTCGCGCATGGTGCGCGGTATGACCATGAGTTTGCGTGAGCGCGAATTCATCCAGGCCGCAAGGTATATGGGCGTATCCAGCCGCCGCATCATCGTCGGCCACGTGGTGCCCAACGTGGCGTCCATTCTGATCATCGACGCCGCGCTCAACGTCGCCTCGGCCATCCTGGCCGAAACCGGCTTGAGCTTCCTCGGTTTCGGTATCCAGCCACCCGACGTGTCGCTGGGGACGTTGATCGCCAACGGCACCCAGTCCGCAACCACCTTTCCGTGGGTATTTCTGTTTCCCGCGGGAGTGCTGGTGCTGATTTTGGTGTGCGCCAACCTCACCGGCGACGGCCTGCGGGACGCACTTGACCCCGGCAGCGGTTTGTCGGGGGGTGGGGACCGGTGAGCCCGCTGCTGGAGGTGACCGACCTGGCCGTCACGTTCCCGACGACGGGCGCGCCGGTGACCGCGGTACGAGGCATCAGCTACCACATCGAGCCGGGCGAAGTCGTCGCCATGGTCGGCGAATCAGGTTCGGGGAAATCGGTTTCCGCAATGGCGGCCATCGGCCTGTTGCCGCAGTACGCGCAGGTGCGCGGCTCGGTGCGGCTGCACGAGACCGAGCTGATGGGCCTGGGCGACCACGCGATGTCGCGGTTGCGCGGCAAGGCGGTCGGCATGGTGTTCCAGGATCCGATGTCGGCGCTGACTCCCGTTTACACCGTCGGCGACCAGATCGCAGAGGCGATCGAGATCCACCAGCCGCGGTTGGGCAAGAGAGCCGCTCGCCGGCGCGCGGTGGAACTACTCGAGCTGGTGGGAATCGCGCAGCCGGAGCGCCGCGCCCGTGCGTTTCCACACGAACTGTCCGGCGGCGAGCGACAACGGGTGGTCATCGCGATCGCGATCGCCAACGACCCCGACCTGTTGATCTGTGACGAGCCGACCACGGCACTGGATGTCACGGTGCAGGCGCAAGTTCTCGAGGTACTCAAGACGGCGCGCGACATCACCGGCGCCGGGGTGCTCATCATCACTCACGACCTCGGTGTGGTCGCCGAGTTCGCCGACCGCGCCCTGGTGATGTATGCCGGGCGCGTCGTCGAATCCGCCGATGTGACAAGGCTTTACCGGGATCGTCGAATGCCCTACACCGTCGGTCTGCTGGGCTCGGTCCCGCGGCTGGACGTCGCACAGGGCACCCGGCTGGTGCCGATTCCCGGTGCGCCGCCGTCGCTGGCGGGCCTGGATCCGGGATGCCCGTTCGCTCCGCGCTGCCCGCTGGCCATCGACGAATGCCGGCTCGACGAGCCGGAATTGCTTCCGGTCGGCAGCGATCACCGGGCGGCCTGCATCCGCACCGATCAGGTCGACGGGCGAAGCGCAGCCGATATCTACGGAGTGAGCACGGCAGCCCGCCAGGCAGAATCCGCTGACACGCCGGTGGTCGTTCGGGTGCGCGAGCTGACCAAGACCTTCAAGCTGACGAAGGGTGTGTTCCGCCGAAACGCCGGCGAGGTCCGCGCCGTCGACGGCGTCAGTTTCGAACTGCGGCAGGGCCGCACCCTGGGCATCGTCGGCGAGTCCGGTTCAGGCAAGTCGACCACCCTGCACGAGATCTTGGAACTCACCGCGCCGCAATCCGGTTCGATCGAAGTGCTCGGCTCCGATGTCACCACGCTGAGCGCCGCGAACAGGCGATCGATGCGGCGCGACATTCAGGTCGTGTTCCAAGACCCGGTCGCCTCACTGGACCCGCGACTGCCGGTGTTCGATCTCCTCGCGGAACCCCTGCGGGCCAACGGATTCGACAAGGATCGCACCAACGCGCGCGTCGCCGAGCTGCTCGAGATCGTGGGACTGCGCCGCGCCGACGCAGTCCGTTACCCCGCCGAGTTCTCCGGCGGGCAAAAGCAGCGCATCGGCATTGCCCGGGCGCTGGCCTTGCAGCCGAAGATCCTGGCGCTCGACGAACCGGTTTCCGCGCTCGACGTGTCCATCCAGGCCGGGATCATCAACCTGCTGCTCGACCTCCAAGAGCGGTTCGGCCTTTCCTACCTGTTTGTCTCCCATGATCTTTCGGTGGTCAAGCACCTCGCGCACCACGTCGTCGTGATGTATGCCGGCGCCATCGTGGAGCAGGGTGACAGCCGGCACGTCTTCGCCGATCCGCAACACGAATACACCCAACGGCTGCTGAACGCGGTGCCGCAACCGGATCCGGGCAGACGTGTCTAGCCGGGCGGCCAGGGTGGGCCATGGCACCCGGTTCGGGGCAGTGGTTTTCGCGATGACGCTGACACTGTCGGGCTGCTCGCCGGCCGTCAACCTGATTCCAGAAACCGGCCACAACGCGCAGATCGGCTCGACCAGCGACATCAACCCACACGATCCGGCCACCCTTCAGGACGGCGGCGACCTGCACCTCGCGCTCACCGACTTTCCGCCGAACTTCAACATCCTGCACATCGACGGCAATTCAGCCGACGTCTCCGCGATGATGAAGGCAACCCTGCCGCGGGCCTTCGTCATCGGGCCGGACGGCTCGACGACGGTAGACACCGACTACTTCACCAGCATCGAGCTCACCGGCACGGCGCCGCAGGTGGTCACGTACACGATCAACCCGAAGGCGGTGTGGTCCGACGGCACGCCGATCACCTGGGAGGACATCGCCAGCCAGATCCACGCCCTGAGCGGCGCCGACAAGACCTTCGAGATCGCCGGCCCCAGCGGCGCGGACCGCGTCGCCTCGGTGACCCGCGGTGCCGACGACCGGCAGGCCATCATGACGTTCGCCAAGCCATACGCCGAATGGCGCGGCATGTTCGCCGGCAACGGGATGCTGTTGCCCAAGAGCATGACGGCCACCCCGGAGGCCTTCAACAAGGGCCAGCTCGAGGGGCCCGGCCCGTCGGCCGGACCGTTCGTCGTCTCGTCGCTGGATCGGACCACCCAGCGGATCGTGTTGAGCCGCAACCCGAAATGGTGGGGGGCACGGCCCCGCCTGGACAGCATTACCTACCTGGTGCTCGACGATGCCGCGCGGCTACCGGCGCTGCAGAACAACACCATCGACGCCACCGGGGTCGGCAGCGTCGATCAGCTCACCATCGCGCAGCGCACCAAGGGGATCTCGATCCGGCGCGCGCCCGCACCGTCGTGGTCTCACTTCACGTTCAACGGCGCCCCCGGATCGATCCTGGCCGACAAGGCGCTGCGCGTCGCGGTGGCCAAGGGGATCGATCGGCAGACCATCGCCAGGGTCGTTCAATACGGCCTCACCAGTGACCCGGTGGCCCTGGGCAATCACATCTACGTCGCCGGACAGCAGGGCTATCAGGACAACAGCTCCGCCGTTCCCTACGACCCGGCCGCGGCCAGCCGTGAGCTTGACGCGTTGGGCTGGAAGCGAACCGGCCAGTTTCGGGAGAAGGACGGCCGGCAGCTGGTCATCCGCGATTTGTTCTACGACGCCCAGGGCAGCCGGCAGTTCGCCCAGATCGCCCAGCACAGCCTCGCCCAGATCGGTGTCAAGCTCGAACTCGTCTCCCGGTCGGGCAGCGGCTTCTTCACCAACTACATCAACGTCGGGGCCTTCGATATGGCCCAATTCGGTTGGCTCGGAGACGCGTTCCCGCTCTCGGCGCTGACCCAGATCTACAAATCCGACGGGGAAAGCAATTTCGGCAAGATCGGCAGCGAGCGGATCGACGCCGCCATCGAAGGCACCCTGGAAGAACTCGATCCGGCCAAGGCACGGGCGTTGGCCAACGATCTCGACAAGATGATCTGGGCGGAGGGGTTCAGCCTTCCGCTGACCCAGTCACCCGGGGATGTCGCGGTGCGCAGCACGCTCGCCAATTTCGGCGCGGCCGGTCTCGCCGACCTCGACTACACCGCCATCGGGTTCACGCGGAGTTGAGCCGCGTCCGTAGCCGATTCGGGATCGGCAGGGCACCCTCGGCGACGGCCGCCGCTTCGAGCGCCTTCCACAGCAAGCGCACCTCGGGACGTGGTGGCAGCGCGTCCAGCGCTGGCGCCTGTGCGGCAAGCCCGTTCAGATCGCCGCGCCGGACCGCATCGGCACTGGCGAGCGCGACGGGCTCACGAAAATCCAGCGCGCTGTGCGCCATGCTCGGCAGGCTCAACAGCACCGCATTGGGCAGCAGCGACGCGACGCGTTTGGCAACGGCCGGCGGGGTGATCAGATCGCGACCCCCGGAAACCACCGCGGTGGGCCAGTTGAAGTTCGGCATTTCGGCCGCCAGGTCGTAGGGCTCGTCTTCAAAAGTCACGCGCTGCGTGCGTGCCTTGCTTTCGGCCACCGCGGGATCCAGCGGTAGGCCGTCGGGTTCGGCCGCGTAATCCAGTTCGCGGAACGCGATGCGGCTCACCAAATCTTCCTCGTAGCGATACGGCAGGTTGCCCAGGGTGGTGAACCGGGATAGCGCCCACCACAGTAACTTTCGGCCGTCCAGGAGCAGGTCGAGTTGCCGCTCCAACAGGTCGGTCCCGCCGTAGCCGTAGATTGTCGCGACAACCTGCGTTGCCGTCGCGTTCATGACGCCGGCGTCGACAAGTTTGCGCATTTTCGGTGCCACCGAGGCGGTTTCGGAGCTTTCCCCCTTGAGTAGCAGCCGGCGAATCGCGCGGCGCACAATGACAATGTCGTGCCGGGACAGCAGCGGTGAGTCGAGCACCATGCCCCGCACCCGGCGCGGATGGCGCACCCCGACGCCGGACGCGATGTAGGTGCCGTACGAGGCG
The DNA here is from genome assembly GCF_010731775.1 of Mycobacterium mantenii. Lineage (NCBI taxonomy): Bacteria > Bacillati > Actinomycetota > Actinomycetes > Mycobacteriales > Mycobacteriaceae > Mycobacterium > Mycobacterium mantenii. Next base: position 2,905,016 of record NZ_AP022590.1, read on the forward strand.
CCATAGATGACGGCCGAATCCACTTGGGCATCGTCGAGCACCGCGGCCACATCGTCGACGACCTGGTTCACGGTCATCGATTGCGGGGGCAGATCGGTGCCGGAATCGTCGTGGCGTGACATTCCGACGCCGCGGTGTTCGATCATGATGACGTCGAGCCCGGCCGCCACCGCGCGCCGCCGCAATCCCTTGTACATCTGCACCGACGCCACTCCCGGACCGCCGGGGATGATGACCAGCGGATGGGTGGACTTGCGGCCCGCGCGCACGTAAAACAGATCGAACTCTTCGGCACTGTGCGGCGAGACCGGCCGGCGCACGGGTCGTACGCCGGGCAGCTCGGCCAGCTTCTCCTGAATCCGGCTGCGCTTCGCGTTCATCGTCATTCGTGTGGGCCCACCATCATCCCATTCTGCAGGCAAGGCGCCTGTGCGGCATCGAGTCACGCCGACCAGCGGCATCGGCTGTGGTCAGCCGCTTGGGCTAAGCGCTGAGATCGATGCGGTGTGCGCCCTTGACGCTGTCGTAGCGGTCGGGGCTACAGGTCAGCACGATCACCTGACCGTGGGTTCCCACGGTGTCGAACAATTCGCCCATCTTGGTCAACCGGTCGGGGTCGGTGAAACCGAGCGCGTCGTCGACCACTACCGGGACGGCATCCTCCTTGGCGACCAGGGCCGCGCCGGCCAGCCGCGCCAGGATGCCGAGCTGCTCCTTGGCCCCGCCGGACAGCGAGTCATAGGGCACCGTGATGCCGTTCAGCGTGCGGCTACGGATGCACAAGTCGCTGTCGATGTCGACCTCGAAACTCGGGCCGAACACGGGACGGCCGAGGCGCTGCAATTCCGCGCGGTAAGGCTCGACGTAGCGCCGCCGGGTGGTGTCCCGGTGACGCGTCATGACCGAACGCAGCAGTTGCGCGGCCCGGGCGCGCCCGCCCACCTGGCTGTGCGCGCTGGCGGCGTGCTCGCGTTCTGTTTCCGCGGCGTCGAGTTTGCCTTGGCGCCCCTCCGTGCCGAATACGGACAGCTCGATGGTGATTTCACGCAACGCACGGGCGGCTTCTTCGTAGCGCTCACGCAGCGAGGCGGCTTCCTTTTCCGCGTCGGCCAATTCGGCCGCCGCCGCATCGGGTGCGGCCGCGGCCAGGGCCTCGTCGAGTTCGGTGACGCGCTGTTGCGCGGCCTGCGCCGCGCCCAGCGTCGTGTCCGCCGAGGCCTCGAGCTCCCCATCGGCGGCCGACGCGCGCTCGGCCGCCACCCGGACGGCGGCGGCGTCCAACTCGGCACGCTGAGTCTCCAAGGTATTCTGCAGAACCATTGCACGCGTGGATAGTTCGGCGAGCCTGGTGGTGGCGGTGGTGGCGGCCTGACGGCGGGCCTCGCATTCGCTCGATGCGGCGGCACGAGCCGCCTGGACCGCTGCGAGTTCGGTGCGGGCGGCGGCGATGTCGGTGAGGGAGAGTTCGGCATCGGCGGGCTGCGCGGCACGCAGCTGTGCCAATTGTGATCGCAGCTCGTCGATCTGTTCGTCGCCGCACAGGCCGGCGAGAGTTGCGGTGAGCTGATCCCGGGAACTTTGCAGCTCGCGGCGGCGCTGGTCGGCGGACCGCGCCGCGGCGAGGTCGGCCACCTCACCGGCCGCCAGTGCCTCGGCCATCTCACCTTGTGCCGCAGCGTGTTTGGCGTGGACGTCCAGCGTGGTTGCGCCCGGGGTCACCCGCGCGGCCAGGACACCGGGGACCTCCACCGCGGTAGGGCCGGCGGCGGTGATCGACCAGCGCTGCCCGGCCGGCAAGGAGACCTGTTCACCACCGACGATGAGTTGAATGTCTGCGGCAGCGGTGAATTCGATCGCGGCCGATGCCAGCGCCAACTGGTCACCGGTGCGATCCACTCCGGCCGCCGCGTCCTCGATGCGTCGCAGCATCGGCTCGGTGATGACGATCGTGCCGAGCTCGGTACCGATCCGCTGGCGATCCCGCTCGATGGCATGGATCTTGGCCAGCCGGGTAGTCAAACGGTCGGCCTCTTCGCGGTGGGCGAGCTGGTCGACCGTGCCGCGTGCGGATTCGGCCCGGCGCTGCAGCTCGGCAAGGGTCTGGGTGGCCTGCTGCAGCGCCACGTCGCACGCTTCGGCCTCGGCACACGCGGCCGCTTGGGCGGCTGCGGCCTCTTGGGCCTGGGCCTGCGTTTCGGCGACCGCGCCGGCGCGGGCGTCGATTTCGGCGAGCAGTTGCCGGCGTGCGGTGTGGGCGCCGCGCGCCGCGGCGGCGGTGGCGGCCGCGGCCTCGGCGACGAGCTGGGCTTCGCGCCGCTGCGCGGTGAGCGCCGCGATCTTGTCGGCTACTTCCCGCGCGGCGGCCACCCGGGGGGCGGCGGCGATACGCCGCTGGGAGAAGTCGGCCACCAGCTCGGTCAATACGGCATGGCGAGCTACCCGGTCGTCGACCTCGGCGACCGCCGCCGCGCACTCGGCGACCGCGGCCTCGGCGTCGGCCAGCCGGGTGATCGCGGCGGCCCATTCGCCCGTCGGGCGTCCGGTCGGGGTGAAATAGCGCCCGTATTCGGCGTCGATGCGTTCGATCAGCAATGGCTCGGTGCCACACAGCCCCCCGCTGTCGCCGGCGGCGACATCGAGCGCGCGCGAGAGCGCGTCGCAGCCGGACAAATCCACCGCGGCGGTCGACGCCGACTGCAGCACTCGTTGCGCGTGCCACAGCTCGCTGTCCACCGTCTCGGCCAGCATCGCCCGGACGCGTTCGTGGGCTTCGTCGCCGGTCAGCTGTTCGCGGCACGGACGGATCACGGTGAGCTCCGTCTCGCACTTCTTGTGAAATCGCTTGCGGTAGACGAAACGGTAAGGGCCGCAACTGATTTCGGCTGATACTTCGGAGCCGACGTCACTGTTGGTCGGCTTGACCTGCTTGACTTCCTTCTTCGTCGAGCGGTCCCGGGATTCCAGGAGCAGGTCCAGGGCCTCGATCATCGACGACTTGCCGATCTCGTTGGCGCCACACACCACCACGACGCCGTGGTCGGGGAATTCGATTTCCCGATGCGTTATCCCGCGGTAGTTCGTCAGGATCAGCCGGTGCAGCTTCACGCCGCCCCCCGGTCGGTGAGACGCAGCAGTAGCGCCAACGCCGCCTGCGCGTCGACGGCGGTGGTGGAGTCCTCTTCGCGCGCCGTCGCCACCAGCTCCTCTACCGCCGCGGCGGCGAAACCTCCGATACCAAGGTCGCTGAATTCACCGTCGGCCGGGATCACCGCCAGGTCGGTGTGCCGTTCCCACAGGCCCAGCCACGCGAACAACCGCGCGTATTTGTCCAGGCAAGCGTCCAGCGCGGCGCGGTCGGTGACCGTCAACGAACCGGTCAGCGCCAGGCGTACCACGGTGCGGTCCTTCTCGGTCATCAGGTCCAGGTTCATGTCGAGATCGGCGATGTCGCGGCTGGTGTCGACCTGTCGGTGCAGCGTGACGAACCGCCAGCTTCCGACGTGCCGGGCCGTCACGGAGACCGCGCGCTGCGGGTCGGCCTCGTCGATGTCGACGATCAGGACATGGCCGGGATCGGACTCCACGTCGTCGAAGTTGGTCACTTCCGGGGAGCCGGAGTACCACACCCGGCCGCTGCCGCCGACCTGGGTGAGTGAGTGCTTGTCCCCCAGCGCCACATAGTGCAGCGCGCCGCGGGTCAGCGCGGCGTCGACCTTGGCGAGGTGGATCAGCGAGGGCTTGTCCCGATCGGGATCCAGGACGTCGACCCCGCCGTGCGCGATGAGGATACGGGTGGCCGTGGCCGCCGGCACGTCGTCGAGGACGTCGGCGACCAGGTCGGTGGTCGGCACCTTCGACCGCCACGGCGCGGCGACAATTTCCAGCCCGGGACGCACCTGATGCACGCCGGCCCGATCGAGCACCACCACGTTATCCGGACGTTCCGCGGCGAACAGCGCGCTGGTGTACACCGACGAGGCATCCAGGGGATCGTGGTTGCCCGGCAGCAGGTACACCGGAATTCCGATGGCGCGCATGGCTTCCAGCGACTGTCCGATCACCTTCGGTGGGAGCTGATTGTGTTCGAAGACATCCCCCGACACGACGACGAATTCGGCCCCCACTTCCGCCGCCAGCGCGCCCAGACCGGCAACCGCGTCACGGCGGGCCGCTGAATAGCGTGGCTGCGCGTCACCGGCGAGGAAGTGCCGGGTCATGCCCAACTGCCAGTCGGCGGTGTGCAGGAATCGCATGCCGGCGACCCCCTTCCGAAGTGCGTGTTTACCAGGGCATCGCGAGTTTAGGTCTGCGCACCGACAAGACGCGGGACCTCGATCGGCAGGTCTCGGTCCAAGAAATCCGGCGACGTCGGCCGGCTCCCGGACGGCGCGTCGATTCGGGCGGCGCACCGGTCACAGAGTGGCCGCGGTCCCGAATTCCGAATCTTTTGCGCGAGTGTGAATCTATGGCGGTTGACGGGCCGATTTTTGTCGGTGGGCTCCGATAGCTTCGGGGTGTGAGTGTAGATCGGGAGGCCCTGTCGGCGGCGTTCGACGCTATCGACGCCGCCCTCGATGACCTCATCGGGTACGACTGCGATGCGTTGGCCACCCGCGAGCAGTTGGCGATGCTGGAGCGCTGCGAGAAGGTGCGTCGCCGGTTGCCGGCCATCGAACACCCGCTGATCAATTCCCTTGCCCGCCAGGCCCCGTCGGAGGAACTCGGCGGCACGCTGGCTCATGCGCTCACCGAATCGACGCTGATCAGCCGCGGCGAAGCCTCCCGGCGCATCAAGGAAGCGCGGGATCTGGGCCCGCGGCACGGCCTGACCGGTGAACCCGTCGCACCGCTGCTGGCCGCCACCGCGGCCGCCCAACGCGACGGCACACTAGGGGCCGGCCAAGTCGCGGTGATCCGCACGTTCTACCACCAACTGCCCGGCTGGATAGATGCGGCCACCCGCGAGCAGGCCGAGGCCAAGCTCGCCTGGGAAGGAACCCGGTATCGGCCCGAGCAACTCGCCAAGCTGGCCGACATCCTGGCCGATTGTCTCAACCCCGACGGCACCTTCACCGACGAGGACCGGGCCCGGCAGCGCGGCCTGACGCTGGGCAACCAGCAACCCGACGGCATGTCGGCGCTGCGCGGCTGGCTCACCCCCGAGGCGCGCGCCACCCTCGAGGCGGTGCTGGCCAAACTCGCCGCACCCGGCATGTGCAACCCCGATGACGAAACCCCCTGCGTGGATGGGGCTCCCAGTGAGCAGGCCATTGAACGGGATGGCCGCAGCGCCGCCCAGCGCCAGCACGACGCGCTCAACGCGGGCTTGCGCGCGTTGTTGGCTTCCGGAAAGTTGGGACAGCACAATGGCTTACCGGCCTCGATCGTCGTCACGACGACGCTGCAGGAGCTGGAAGCCGCTGCAGGTCGGGGCCTGACCGGTGACGGCACCATCCTGCCGATGAGCGACGTGATCCGGCTCGCCCGCCATGCGCATCACTACCTGGCGATCTTCGACAAAGGCAAGGCCCTGGCGCTGTATCACACCAAACGCCTGGCCTCACCGGCTCAGCGAATCGTCCTGTACGCCAAGGACCGCGGCTGCTCGGCACCCGGATGCACCGTGCCCGGCTACTACTGCGAAGTCCACCACGTCACCGACTGGGCCACGTGCCACACCAGCAACGTCGACGAACTCACCTTCGCCTGCGGCCCCCACCACCGCCTACTCAAACCCCGCGGCTGGACCACCCGCAAGAACACCAAAGGCGACACCGAATGGATCCCACCACCACACCTCGACCGAGGCCAGCCCCGCACCAACACCTTCCACCACCCCGAAAAGCTGCTCGGCGCCGGCGGCGGTGATGACCACGAGGGTGACGAGCACGAGGGTGGCGACCACGCGGCGTAGCAATTTTGCTGCCGCACTGATTAATCTGATTTCTCGTGACTGGCCAACGCACCCTGCTGTTGATGCGGCACGCGAAGTCCGATTACCCGCCCGGTGTCGCCGACCATGATCGGCCGCTGGCGCCCCGGGGCATCAAACAGGCCGGGCTCGCCGGCGACTGGCTACGTGCGCACGCGCCCGCCATCGACGGCGTGCTGTGCTCAACGGCGACGCGCACCCGGGAGACGCTGCTGAACACCCGCATCGACGCGCCGGTGCGATACAGCGAGCGCATCTATGCCACCACGCCCGGAGCGATGATCGACGAGATCAACACCGTCGACGACGGCGTCAGCACCCTGCTTGTCATCGGGCACGAGCCGACGATGTCGAGCCTTGCGCTGATGCTCGGCCGCGCCGGTGATACGAATATCACCGCAGCCGAACGCATTTCGAATAAGTTTCCGACGTCGGCGATCGCGGTGCTCACCGTGCCGTGCGCGTGGAAAGGGCTGGAACTCGGGGCGGCGACGCTGGTCGACTTCGAGGTGCCGCGCTAGGAGTTCGTCGCCAGCGTCAGCTCCATCAGCTTGATGGCCTGTCCACACGCATCGATGCCGGGCGCCTGCGGGTTGATCCACCATCCGACCACCCCGGCGGCATCGCTGGCAACACCGCACGCACCGTTCGCGTCGTCGGGCCGCATCACGATCGAATCGATGCCTGCGATCGAACGCGTCTCGATCTTGTACTTCAGGAATTCCGCGACCTTGCGCTCGTTGCTGAGGCTGCCCTGCTCGAACCAGAACCGGGTGATGTCGATCAGACCGGCCGGGTTGGCCGCCTGCCAGCGGCAGATCGCACCGACGAACGTGCTCTGGATGTCGAGCGGGTCCGCGCCCACGGTCTTGGCGAGGATGTCGCTGGTCAACACCTCACATTCCTTGAGCAGGTTCGGATACTGCTGCTGGGAGTTGTTGTTGCGGGGCACGTTGCCACCCGCCTTCACCGCGTTGCCCCCAATCGAGCGGGAACAGCCCGTCAACACCACCAGCGCGGCAATCAATATGGTCGCCACGACGCGGGCAGTCCGTCTGCTCCGCGATCCGGTGCGCATAACGGCCATCATTTCGAGTTCGCAATCGATTGGCGAGCCAGCTCTTTCGCTATGTCGCACGGTGGCGGGAAAGGCTTCTGACTGAAACTGATTGACCATTCAATAAAGTCGTCCTGGAACTGGATGCCCACCTCACACAGCGAATCACCCAGGTTGGGCTCGTTGCCGACGGCGATGAAACCGCCGTGGCCATCGATGTTGATGTCATCGACGCTGGCACGGGAGAGCTCCTCGGTCTTGCGCTCGCGTCCGATGGGGCTACCGCGATACCACGAGAAGGAGAAGTGCGGCCCGAGGATGCCACCGCCCGCGAGCCACTGGCAGCCGACGGAGTTGCGGGCTGTGTTGATCAGCCCAGTGACTTTGGTGAGTTCGGCTACGGTCTGGTCGCTGATGCCGCCGCATTGCGGGAACATCGCGCCGTGGCTGCCCTGGCCGTTCTGCGGCGTCGACGACGCCGTCGCTCCCGGCTTGTTGCCGCCGGAATCGGAGCAGCCCGCTACCGCGAGGACCAGGATCGTCAATGCTGACGCCACGAGAGCCAGCGCCCTCGTGTTACGCCGCACCGCTACCCTGCTTCCGTTCCGCCCGCTGCTGGTCCACACGATGCACTGTAGCGGCAGCCCAGCGGGTCAACCACCGACGCGCCTGAGCAGGTAATTCGGCACCCCCAACAACTGCCGTTCCGAGCTTGACCGTCCGGCGGTTGGCGGGGACGGTCGGGCGGACGGTATGCGACAGTTACCCAATGCTCCTGGCACTGCTGCGCCAGTACATCCAGCCGTACCGGCGGCTGGTGGTGGTGCTGATGGTGCTGCAGCTGATCGGCAATCTCGCATCGCTGTACCTGCCGACGGTCAACGCCGCCATCATCGACGAGGGCGTGGCCAAGGGCGACACCAGCACAATCGTTCGGCTCGGCATGGTGATGCTCGGGGTCACCGCCCTGCAGGTGTTGTGCTCGGTCGGGGCGATCTATTTCGGTTCGCGCACCGGGATGGGCTTCGGCCGTGACCTGCGCGCCGCGCTGTTCGAACACGTCACCACCTTTTCCGAGCGTGAAACCGCCGGATTCGGAGCGCCGACGCTACTGACGCGCAGCACCAACGACGTCCGGCAGATCCAGTACCTGGTCCAGATATCCGCCACCGTGCTGGTGACGGCCCCGATCATGTGCCTCGGCGGGATCTTCATGGCCATCCGCCAGGACGCCGCGCTGACGTGGCTGCTGTTGGTCAGCGTGCCGATCATGGCGGTCGCCAACTACTGGGTGATGTCGCACATGTTGCCCCTGTTCCGCCGGATGCAGGGACTCATCGACGGCATCAACCGGGTGATGCGTGATCAGCTGGCCGGCGTCCGGGTGGTCCGGGCGTTCGCACGCGAAGATTTCGAGCGCGACCGCTTCGCGCGCGCCAACACAGCGCTGTCGAATACCGCGCTGACCGCGGGCAACTGGCAAGCGTTGATGCTGCCGGTGACCACGCTGACCATCAACGTGTCCAGCGTCGCGCTGATCTGGTTCGGCGGCCTGCGCATCGACCGCGGCCAGATGCAGGTCGGCTCGTTGACCGCCTTCCTGGCCTACTTCACCCAGATCCTGATGGCGGTGTTGATGGCGACGATGACGCTGGTGGTGTTGCCCCGAGCCTCCGTGTGCGCCGAACGGATCGCCGAGGTGCTCGGCACCCGTCCCGCCGTGACCGATCCCCCGAATCCGCGATCCCCACGCGGCGCGATCACCGGGACAGTGCGTTTGGACGGCGCGACGTTCACCTATCCGGGCGCCGATCGACCAGTGCTGCAGAACATTTCGCTGAGCGCGCCGCCCGGAACCACCACCGCCATCGTCGGCAGCACCGGGTCGGGGAAGTCGACGCTGGTCTCGCTGATCTGCCGGCTCTACGACGTGACCGGCGGCGCCGTCTCGGTCGACGGCATCGACGTCCGCGATTACCAGACCGAACGGTTGTGGTCTGCGATCGGGCTGGTCCCCCAGCGCGGCTATCTGTTTTCCGGGACCGTCGCCGACAACCTGCGCTACGGCGCCGCCCCACACCAAACGGTCACCGACGAACAGATGTGGGAAGCATTACGGGTGGCCGCCGCCGACGATTTCGTGCGAGCTCACGATGACGGGCTGCACATGCGGGTGGCCCAGGGCGGTATCAACTTCTCCGGCGGGCAGCGGCAACGACTCGCCATCGCCCGGGCGGTCATCCGCCACCCGGCCATCTATTTGTTCGATGACTCGTTCGCCGCGCTTGATGCGCACACCGACGCACGCGTGCGCGCCTCGCTCCGGGAGATCTCCGAGGACGCCACCGTCATCGTTGTCACACAACGTATCTCGATCGCGTCCAAAGCCGACCAGGTGATCGTGATCGACAACGGGAATCTGGTGGGCGCGGGCACCCACGAATCGCTGCTGGCCGATTGCACCATTTACGCCGAATTCGCCGACTCGCAGTCCGTCGACGCCGTGCGATCGAGCCAGGTCGGGGGCACGTCGTGACCCCCGCACCCAGCAAGGCAGCCAACCGGCCGACCCCCGCAACCCGTTCTCGCGACTTCTGGGGTTCGGCCACCCGCCTGGTGAAACGTCTTGCGCCGCAACGACGGCCGTGCATCGCGGTGATCATGTTGGGTGTCTCCGGCACGGCGATCGGGGTGATCGTACCGCGGATCCTGGGACATGCCACCGACTTGCTGTTCAACGGTGTGATCGGGCGCCAGCTCCCCGCCGGGCTCACCAAGGCGCAGGCCGTCGCCGCCGCGCGCAGCCGGGGTGCCAACACGTTCGCCGACCTGCTGTCCGGGATGAATGTGGTGCCGGGTCACGGCGTGGATTTCGGGGCGGTCGCAAAAACGCTGACGCTGGCGCTGGCACTGTATCTCGTTTCTGCGCTGCTGATTTGGGCACAGGCGCGGCTGCTCAACGTCACCGTGCAGCGCACCATGGTGGCGCTGCGTTCCGATGTCGAGGACAAGATCCACCGGTTGCCGTTGTCCTACTTCGACGGCCGGCAGCGTGGTGAACTACTGAGCCGGGTCACCAACGACGTCGACAACATTCAATCCTCGCTGTCGATGACGATCAGCCAGCTGCTGACAGCGGTTCTGACCGTGGTGGCGGTGCTGGCGATGATGCTGTCGATCTCGCCGCTGCTGGTGGTGATCACCGTGCTGACGGTCCCGTTGTCGCTGTTGGCCACGCGGGCGATCGCACGACGTTCCCGGCGACTGTTCGTCGCCCAGTGGACCAGCATCGGACGCCTCAACGCGCACATCGAGGAGACCTACAGCGGTTTCACGGTGGTCAAGACGTTCGGCCACCAGGCCGCGTCGCGCGGGCGATTCCGCACCCTCAACGACGAGGTCTACCAGGCCAGCTTCGGCGCTCAATTCTTCTCCGGGCTGGTGGCACCCGCGACCACCTTCATCGGCAACCTCGGCTACGTCGCCGTCGCCGTGGTGGGCGGCCTGCAGGTGGCCACCGGCCGCATCACCCTGGGCAACATCCAGGCGTTCATTCAGTATGTGCGGCAGTTCAATTCACCACTGAGCCAATTGGCGGGGATGTACAACACCGTGCAATCCGGACTGGCGAGCGCCGAGCGTGTCTTCACGCTGCTCGACGAACCCGAAGAATCGCCGGATCACGCGCCCGCCCAACCCGGCCCCGCCGTCGCGACCCCGCAGCCAGGCGGGCGCGTCGAGTTCGCGCACGTGAGCTTCGCCTACCACCCGGGCACACCGGTGATCGAAGACCTGTCGATGGTGGCCGAACCGGGGAGCACGGTGGCGATTGTCGGGCCGACCGGGGCGGGCAAAACGACGCTGGTGAACCTGCTGATGCGGTTCTATGACGTCGACGCGGGCCGGATCCTGCTCGACGGGATCGACATCACCACGATGGACCGGCAGTCGCTGCGGTCGCGGATCGGCATGGTGCTGCAGGACACCTGGCTCTTCGAAGGGACGATCGCGGAGAACATCGCCTACGGACGTCCCGACGCCGGCGAAGACGAGGTGCTCGAAGCCGCCAGGGCAGCCCACGTCGATCCGTTCGTGCGGACACTGCCGGCCGGCTACCAGACCCGGATCAGCGGCGACGGCGGCAACATCAGTGCCGGCGAAAAGCAGCTCATCACCATCGCGCGCGCATTTCTTGCCCGCCCACAGTTGTTGATCCTGGACGAGGCGACCAGCTCGGTCGATACCCGCACCGAGGCTCTTATTCAGCACGCCATGTGCGAACTGCGCCGCGATCGCACGAGTTTTATCATCGCGCACCGCCTTTCGACGATCCGCGATGCCGAGCGCATCCTGGTGGTCGAGGCCGGCCGGATCGTCGAACAGGGTAACCACGCCGAGCTGCTGGCCCGGCGCGGCGCCTACTACGCGATGACCCAGGCCTGACGGCAACACGTTGCGCAGGGCCCGGCGCCACCGAAATGCCGCCACGTTGTTACCAAGAACGCATTGAGAAAGCGTGGAGGAACAAACGAGACGCTGAAATCGTCCTACTCAGACAGATCACTTGAAAGGGGTGGCAGCAATGTTCTCACTCCGCGTCACGACGATGGCTACCACCGCGATCGGCGCCGCCGCCATCGGGCTTGCCGCCGTTGGCGTGGCCGGCACCGCCGCCGCGAGCGCCGTGCAGACCGCCGATGAGGCGTTCCTCTCCCAGATGCAAAGCCTCGGCATCGCTTTCCCGTCGACTCAAGCGGCCGTGCGGGCCGGCCACCAGGTGTGCACCGAACTGGCCACCGGCGACACCCCGACCGCGGTCACCGTCCAGATCTTCCGTCACACCAACCTGACTCCTCCGCAGGCGGCCAACCTGGTGATAGCGGCGACCAACGCCTACTGCCCGCAGTTCTCCGGTCAGCCCGCCTAGGCGGCCGACGGCCCACGGTGGGGGATTTCGCTGATCGAAATCCCCCATCGGCCGTTGCAGCAGACAGCACGCCAGGGGACTCCAAGAATTCGTAGAGAACTCGAAAAGGCGGACGTTCGAAGCTCTTCTCAACGCACAAAACGCGAGACCGAGAAGGGGTTCACCGTGAAGACCGCCAACATCGCCAAGACCCTCACCTTCGCGGTGGCCACCGCCGCAGTCGCGCTCGGCCTGGCAGCCCCGGCCGGCGCTGCGGCTTCCCAACTCAGCTACGGCGACCCGACTGCCGCCGCCCAGTTTTGGCGCCAGCAGCAATACGACGACTGCGTGCTCATGTCGAGTGCCGACGTCATCGGCGAGCTCACCGGCGCGCAGCCATCGGAGCACGACATCATCGAAAAGGCGCAAGCGACGCCCAGCGTCGTGCACCCCGGCCCGATCTACACCAGGACCGTCGCCGGCAGCAACCCCGAGTCGGGCCCGGGAGCAAACACGGCGGACATCCCCGAACTGCTCGCCCAGTACAAGATCGGCGCCGTCGTCAGCGACAAGGATGACGCCGCTCAGACCGGCACCCCTTCGGGACTGGTGGCAATCGAGCGCGCACTGGGCGGGGGTCACAAGGTGATCGTCAGCCTCAACGCCGAACTCATCTGGCACCAGCCCGTCGAACAGACAGACAAAAACGGCCGCCCGGAGTCCAACCACGCCGTGGTGGTGACCGGTGTGGACACCGTGGCCGGCGTGGTTCACCTCAACGACAGCGGCACACCGGAGGGTCGCAACGAGCAAATCCCCGTCCGGCACTTCGTCGAGTCCTGGGACACCAGCAACGAATTGATGGTCGTCACCACCTGAACCGGCGCCCGCGTGCGGGTATGTCTCGACGTTGCAATTCAATTCGTGGGCGGTGTCCACTATCGCGCTGGGGACGAGCACATTTCAGCCATCCGGCATCGCCGGTAGTGCCGCAGGGGGCTGATAGTTGCGACGACATGCCGTCGGAGCTCGGCGGTTTGCCGGGATTCTCAACGAATCCGCCCGCTTGCCGTCACAATCACCACTGTGACCTCATGGCGCGTGACCTCACGGCACCCGACGCCGCGGATGCGGAAAGGCTGGTAGGCCCGATGGCGGACATACGCCTCGAATTCGGTCTGCTCGGACCGTTGGAGATGAGCGTTGACGGTGCCCTGGTGCCACTGGGCACGCCCAAACAGCGGGCGGTGCTGGCCATGCTGCTGATGAACCGCAACAGCCCGGTCGGCGTCGACCGGCTTATCACGGCGCTGTGGGACGAGTCGCCACCGTCCGGGGCGCGGGCCAGCATCCACTCCTACGTCTCCAACCTGCGCAAGCTGCTGACCGGCAGCGGTGTCGATCCGCGCACGGTGCTGGTCGCGGCGCCACCGGGCTACCGGCTCAACATCTCCGATGACGCTTGCGATCTCGGCCGGTTCATCGCCGAAAAGACCGCCGGCATGCATGCGGCGGCCGCGGGCCGCTTCGAACAGGCCAGCCAGCACCTGTCGACCGCCTTGGCCGAATGGCGCGGCCCGGTGCTCGAGGACCTGGACGGTTTTCGGTTCGTCGACACCTTCAACACCTCCCTCGTCGAAGAGAAGATCCTGGCCCACACGGCGCAGGCGGAGGCCGAAATCGCCTGCGGACGTGCGTTTACCGTGATCACCGAACTGGAAGCCCTGACGGCCGAACATCCCTACCGCGAGCAACTGTGGGCTCAGTTGATGACCGCGTACTACCTCAGCGACCGCCAATCCGACGCGCTCGCGGCCTACCGCCGCGTCCAGAAATCGCTCGCCGATGACCTCGGGATCGACCCGGGCCAAAACCTGCGCGCCCTCAACGATCGCATCCTGCGCCAAGAACCGCTGGACGCCAAGAAGAACGCCATGACGACCGCTGCGGTCGCGATCACCGTGCTCGAGCAATACCCCCTGACATCGAACACCAAAGCGGTCGCCTATCTGCACGAGGTGAACGGGCGCAGTTTTCCGCTACGCGGGTCGACAACGATTGGGCGGCTTAGCGACAACGACATCGTTCTCGACTCCCCCAAAGTCAGTCGGCACCATGCCGTCATCGTCGACACCGGAACCAGCTACATCATCGACGACCTTCGGTCCTCCAACGGCGTACACGTGCAGGACCAACGAATTCGTTCGGCCGCGACCTTGCACGACGGCGACCGGGTCCGGATCTGCGACCACGAATTCACCTTCCAGATCGCCGGTAACGCCGACGACGAAGGCTAGGACCTCGGCGAGCCGACCCGCGCTGACACCCGCGGCAATTGTTCCCGTTATCGTGCGGTGGGACGCCCGCGCGCTTACCGTCATGATTGCTCAGTCACGGGTTGCGATCGTGTGTCTGTCCGCAAAGTCTTGACGAGGACCGGCGGGCCAGGGGTTGGGTTGGAAGGATCAGGAATGAGTGACGAGCAGTCCTCACGGGCGGGGTCGATGTTTGGCCCCTACCACCTAAAGCGGCTGCTGGGCCGCGGTGGGATGGGTGAGGTCTACGAGGCCGAACACACGGTCAAAGAGTGGACGGTCGCACTCAAACTTCTCTCCGAAAGCTTCAGCAGAGACCCGGTGTTTCGCGAGCGGTTGAAACGCGAAGCCCGCACCGCCGGTCGTTTGCAGGAGCCCCACGTGGTACCGGTGCACGACTACGGCGAAATCGACGGCCAGATGTTTTTGGAGATGCGCATGGTCGAGGGCACCGACCTCGACAGCGTGCTCAAGCGTTTCGGCCCGCTGACCCCGCCCCGCGCGGTCGCCATCATCACCCAGATCGCCTCGGCGCTCGATGCCGCGCACGCCGCCGGGGTGATGCACCGCGACATCAAACCGCAGAACATTCTGGTGACTCGGGACGACTTCGCCTACCTGGTCGACTTCGGCATCGCCAGCGCCACCACCGATGAGAAGCTCACGCAGCTCGGCACCGCGGTCGGCACCTGGAAATACATGGCGCCAGAACGGTTTTCCGACGCCGAAGTGACCTACCGTGCCGACATCTACGCGCTGGCCTGCGTGCTGTTCGAGTGCTTGACCGGCTCCCCGCCCTATCGGGCCGACAGCGCCGGGGTGCTGGTGTCCGCCCATATGATGGACCCCATTCCCGCGCCCAGCCAGCAGCGCCCGGGCGTCCCCAAGGCCTTCGATGCGGTGATCGCCCGCGGCATGGCCAAAAAGCCGGAGGACCGCTACGCCAGCGCGGGTGACCTGGCCCTGGCCGCCAAGGAAGCGCTCAGCAACCCCGACCAGGACCGCGCCGACACCATCTTGCGCCGCAGCCAGGAATCGGCCCTGCCCACTGTCGAACACCCCGGCCTGCACGCCGCTGCGGCGCCTCCGCAGCCGTATCAGCCCACGTTCAACACGCCGCCGCCGTCGCCGTTCGACCCACCGCCGGCCCCGAGTTCCGGGCCGATACCGTCGCAGAGCGGTCCGGCGTGGGGCCCCGCCAGTGGCCCGATCCCGGCGGCCGGCCAACCCACGCCGCCCTATTACCAAGGCGGCAACGCCAACTGGGGCGGACCGCCACAGTTCACCAGCTCGACACCCTGGGGCCAGGCCCCGCCCAAGCCGCACCGCAATGTCTGGCCCATCATCGCGGCCGTCGCCGTGGTGCTCGTTCTCATCGCGAGCGGGGTGGGCATCTGGCTTGTCGTTCGCCCCAAGCCGGAACCGCCGCAGGCCGCCCCGCTGGGGCCCGAACGCCTCAGCACCCTGCTGCTCGGTCCGGCGGACGTCAACACCGTGATGGGCTCGTCGTCGATGCAGCCGGGCAAACCGATCACGTCGACGGACAGCTCCTCGGTGACGGTGTCCGCGCCCGACTGCCAGGGCGCGCTCTACACAACCCAGGATCCGGTGTACGCGGGCACCGGCTATTCGGCTGTCAGCGGACTGGTGTCGTCGGAGCCGGGCGACAACTACGACCACTGGGTCAACCAGGCCGTGGTGCTGTTTCCGTCCGCCGATAAGGCCAAGAGCTTCCTGCAGAACTCCACGGAGAAGTGGAAAGGCTGCGCCGGCAAGACGGTGACCGTCACGAACAAGGGCAAGACCTATCGGTGGACGTTCGCCCAGGTGCAGGGCAGCCCGCCGAAGGTCACGCTGATGGACACGCAGGAGGGCGCCGACGGCTGGGAGTGCCAGCGCGCGCTCAGCGCGGCCAACAACGTGGTCGTCGACATCAACGCCTGCGGGTACCACATCAGCGATCAGGGTGCCCAGATCGCCGACAAGATCGTCGGCAAAGTCGACAGCGAGAAGCCCGAGGGCTAACGGGCCGCACCGCTATGGCGCGGCGGCCCTGTCACGACTAAAGGGTCACGACTGAAGGTCGGGGCCCTGCGCGCGTAGGTCATCGACCGCCGACATCGCACCACGCAATTTGTCCAACCACTCCTCGGCGTGTTCACCGACGAGCTTCACCGACCAAGCGAGCGCGTCGGCGCGGGAACGGGCGACGCCGGCATCGACCAACGTGTCGAGCACTTGGCGTTCGGGTTGCTTCAGCCGCGTCATGACAGGTACTGCGATGTGCGTGAACAGAATTCGCTCGGTGCCCGTCGTGGAGCCGACCTCGACGCCCCAGGACACCTTGCGTCCGTAGCGATCCTGCGCCTCGTCGGCGATATGCATTCGCTCCGACCGGGTGTCTTCGCGGAATCGTGAAGCTCGCCCGGCCGCGCGGGCCTCGCTCGCTTCGCCTTCCGCACTCGCCGGGTCCGGGAGCCTTCCGATGACGGTGATCTCTTCGCGGTCGACGACCACCGTGGGGTCGCCGTCGAACCAGTTCTCCGGGAGACGTCCGGCGAACCACTCCGCGGCGTCGCTGGCGTCGGGTTGCTGGGCTTGCTGCCAGCCTCCGGGGCGGCCGTACCGACGCCCGTGTGTGTGATGAGCCTTCATGATTACATGATTACACCGTTACAGAGGTAAGGGAACCGCCGTTCACCGGCAGCGAAACGACGACCGGCACGGCGCGGTCTTCGGGTACCGCGAACCCCGGGCCAACTAGGCGTCGAGGGCGCGGGCCGACCGCGAAAACCCGTTGATCTGGGCTGCTCGACGGCGTATTTTGGGTAACGAAGCAGGCCCGGAAGCGACCAATTCGAAGTGCCGGAACACGGGGTAGGAATCCGGCCGCGTAGGACACGCATAAGACGGAGTCAGACGCCCCCTGGAGTCGCGCCGGGCCTGCCCTTGTGTCGGTACCTCTTCCCTGCTGGGCGATTTGGCGTCAGTGGCCGTCGCAGTGGACGTCAGTCGCCGTCGCCCCGCCGGACGCGGAAGAGTTTCACCTCGCTCTTGATGCCCTTGAGGCGGCGGGCGCCGGCGAATGATCCGGAGAATTGACCGCTGTCACCAATGACGTCCCAGACCGAATCCGCGGCCAGGATGGTGCCCGGGCGCGCCACGCTGGTGACACGGCTTGCCACGTTGACCGGACTGCCGAACCAATCGCCGGCCCGGCTCACCGCCATGCCGGAGGCCACTCCCGCTCGCAACCGGGGAAAGTCGTTGTCGGTATCGATGGCTTCGACGAGTTTCACGATGACGTCGAGCAACGGCAGTGGATCGGGGCAGACGAACATCACCGCATCACCGATGGTCTTGATGAATCGCACGGGGGGCACGGTCATGTCCCGGGCGAGGATGGCGAGCCGGTTGGCCAGGTGTCCGAGCTCCTCGGGCGACACCGCCTCGCCGATCTTCGTGAAGCCGACCAGGTCCGCGAAGGCAACGGCGATTTGGCGCGCACCCGGGAGTGGCTTGCCGGCGGCGCGCTCCGCGGCATTGATCGCCTCGGTCTCCATCATGTGGCGCAGCTGCATGAACAGCATGTGCTCAATCATCGGGCCGAGCATGGGCGCGATCTTGGTCACCAAAGCCTTGGAGTCCCGGGCGATTTCGAGCTCGCTGGCCCCGGGGCGCATGATCGCCGAAAGCGCCGAGTACCGCATGACCTCGGCGGCTCGCGACAGCCCCTCGGCGAGCACTTGAACCACGAGAACCACCTGTTCGGGATCCAGCCCCGCGTCCACGAACCGCTGGGAGAAGGCGGCGGCTTCGCCGTCGGCGCGCATGTGCACGACCGCGTCGGGGTCGTCCACGCGAACCAGACCGATCGCGCGCTGCACGCGCTGCAACAGCCCCAGGTCGATGCCGTGGGTCTCGCTGATCTCGCGGGTGGACACGTAGGTGCCGTCGTCGCCGATGAGGTGGCGGGTGGCCAGCAGCAGGGGCGGATTGGTGGTGCGGATCTCCTCGGCGGTGACGCCCTGCTCGAGCAGCCACCTCACCAGTTCGGCACGCTCCGCGCGCGCGGTTCCTTCGAGCCCGTCGAGCAGATCGTCGATGTCGTGGTCGGCCCCGTCGTGCACGTCGCCAACCTACAACGCGGGCCAGCCATGATGTGAGGTGATGAGCACACCGCTGCTGCGGGGATTCCCGCCGGTCGTCGATGAGCGCTCCAGGACGCTGATCCTGGGCTCGTTTCCCAGTGCGCAATCGCTGGTGGCGGGCCAGTACTACGCCAATCCACGCAACGCCTTCTGGACGATCGCCGGTGAACTGTTCGGCTTCGCTTCATCCGCGCCCTACGACAGCCGGCTGGCGGCATTGCTGTCCCACGGCGTCGCCCTCTGGGATGTGCTCCACACGTGCCGCCGCGTCGGCAGCTCCGACGCGGCGATTGAGCCAAAGAGTTTGGTGGTCAACGATTTTGACGAACTCTTCGCCCGCCACCCCACTATCGCGGCGGTGTACTTCAACGGCGCCAAGGCCGCCGACCTGTTCCGGAGGCTGGCGACCGCGCCCGACCGGATCCAGTATCGGCGCCTGCCATCGACCAGTCCGGCCCACGCGGTGCGGCCGGGCGCCAAGCTCGCGGCCTGGCGGGTGATCGCGAGCGCGGCGCAGCCGGGCGAAGCGGGTCACCGCCGATAAACCCAGCGGGTGATCGCGAGCGCGGCGCAGCCGGGCGAAGCGGGTCACCGCCGATAAACCTGGCGGGTGATCGCGAGCGCGGCGCAGCCGGGCGAAGCGGGTCACCGCCGATAAACCCAGCGGGTGATCGCGAGCGCGGCGCAGCCGGGCGAACGCTAGGACCTACGAAACCGGTGGCCGCCGCAGGGCCCACGGCCGGGCGGCTTCGATCTGCGCCGACAGCGACAACAGGGTCGCTTCGTCATATGGCCTGCCGACGAGTTGGACCGACATCGGCAGGCCGCCTCCGTCGAAGTCCCACGGCACCACCGCCGCGGGCTGTCCGGTCAGGTTCCAGATCTGTTGGTAGGGAACGCATCGACCGACCCGCAGCAGGGTCGACACGGCGCCGCGGCGTTGATAGGCGCCGATGCGCGGCGGACCCGTCGCGGTGCCTGGGGTGATGACGACGTCCACGTCGTCGAAGATCGCCTGAATCCGCGAGATCACGGCACCCTCGTTCGCCCGGATGGCCTCCATCCGCCGATCGGAAAAGAACGATCCCAAGCGAGCCATGTTGCGGGTGCGCGTTTCCAGACGCTCCGGGTGGGCCAGGGAGTCCGCGTCGTCGCAGATACCGCGCAAATAGCGGGGCAAATAGTTGGCGAGTATCGCCGAAACCGGATATTCGGGGTCGGCGGCGATCACGTCATGGCCGAGGTCGCGAAGCAACGCGCCGGCCTGGTCGACTGCCGCCAATTCCGCCTTGCCGACCCTGACCGGAAGTGGGGTTGGGAGCTTGGTGCTCAACGCAATTCGCAACCGGCCGGGGCCGCGTCCCGCCGCGGTGACGAACTCCCCCTCGGGACCGGGCACCGTCGACGTCGCATCCAGGAACACCGCCGCGTCCAGCACCGTCCGCGCGATCGGGCCGTTGACGCTCAGCCCGTACCAGGCGTCGTCGTGCGGCTCCAACGACACTCGGTCGCGCTGCGGCTTCAGGCCGAACAGGCCACACCACGTCGCCGGGATGCGGATCGAGCCGCCGCCGTCGGATCCCAACGCCAGCGAGGCCAGGCCGGCGGCCACCGCGGCGGTACTTCCGCCGCTGCTGCCGCCCGGGGTGCGGGTCGGATTCCACGGATTACGGGTCGCTCCGAAGGTCATCGACTCGGTGTAGGGCAGCATCATCAGCTCGGGCACATTGGTTTTGCCGATGATCACGGCGCCCGCGGCGCGCAGCCGGCGCACCACCTCCGCGTCGGAGGTGACCGCGGGCCGGTGTCCGCCGCTGCCGAAGGTCGTCACCTCGCCTGCGACGTCGACATCGTCTTTGATCGCGATCGGCACACCAAGCAGCGGCAGCCGTTCGCCCGCGTCCAGGCGCTCCTGCGCCACAGCCGCTTGGTAACGAGCCTGATCGGCGAGCACCACGCGGTAGCAACGCAGTTGGCTGTCCAGCCGCGCGATCCGCTCCAGGTAGACCTCGAGCAACTCCGGCGCGGTCAGTTCACCGTCGGCCAGCATGCGCGCTTGTGCCGCCGCGCCGGCAAAGGCGAGATCGTCCACTGCGGCAGCGTATCCCGAAGCAGCCAGTACCGTGGGCGACATGTCCTGCGTGTTCTGTGCGATCGTCGCCGGCGAAGCCCCGGCCATCCGGATCTACGAAGACGACGACTACCTGGCCATCCTCGACATCCGCCCGTTCACGCGCGGCCACACCTTGGTGCTGCCCAAACGGCACAGCGTCGACCTCACCGACACCGCACCGGAGACGCTGGCCGGGATGATCACCCTGGGCCAACGCATCGCCCGGGCCGCGCGCTCCACCGAACTGGCCGACGCGACCAACATCGCCGTCAACGACGGCAGCGCGGCTTTCCAGACCGTGTTCCATATCCACCTGCACGTTTTGCCCCGGCGCAACGGCGACAAGCTGTCGGTGGCCAAGGGAATGCTGCTGCGCCGCGACCCCGACCGGGACGCCACCGGCCAGATTCTGCGCACCGCGCTGGCCCGCATCGACGCAAGTCAGCCGGATTGAGCCCAGCTGCGGTCGCCCAACGTCGCCGCACCCCGGGTCGTCGACCGTTCGTAGCCGCCCGATCACGGCCGGCGGCCGCACCAACCTGGCAAAAGCCACACTTCGCCACCATAAGCAGCGGTTTAATCCCCTGTAACTCGTGGTGAAGTCGTTCGTTTCTTCACCACACAGCAGAGGATCGGCTGGTGCGGTGATGAAACGCTGGGCGGTATATCCGTGGCGTCGGTCCGGGGTGCCCGCGCGCGCGGCCTGGCCGCTCGCCGCCGCCTACGGCGTTGCCGCGTTGTTGCTGCTGCTGTCGTCGTTCCGGGGATGGCACGGCCCCGATGGGACTCGGCCGGTCAACGAGTTCGTCGTCGCGGTGTGTTTGCTGATCGCGGCGATATGCGCCGCAGGCGCGGCCCGCCGCACGTCCGGACGACAGCGATGCGGCTGGGTGGCGCTCGTGACGGCACTGCTCGGCTGGGCGACCGGAGAGGTCATCTGGGCGGTCTACGAGGTGCGCCCGGAATTCGAGCACGCCGCCCACCCGCAGGTGGCCGAGATCGTGCTGCTGTTGTGGCCGGTCGGCGCCATGACCTCGTTGGTGCTGCTGTCCAAGCTGTCTCGACACAGCCCGCGGCGTCTGCTGCTCGACGGTCTCATCGTGGCGACCTCACTGTTCGTCATCGCTTGGGTGTTCGTGGTCGAAACCCAGCTCCGGGAGCACACCTTCGCGCGGCTGACGACGCTGGTCGAGGTGTTCGCCGACATCGTCCAGCTGACGGCGGCAATCCTGATGTTGTCCCGGGCTCGCCCGGGCGAACGGCCGAGCCGCAGCCTCGTGGCCGCCGGGATCGCGACGATCAGCATTGCCGACCTGGTGGTGGTCTTCCATGCCGGTATCGGCAGCTATCACACCGGCGACGTCGCTGACCTGATCCGGGTGGTCGGACTGGCGGCGTTGGCGCTGGCCGCGCGGGCCGCCGTGCATGAACATCCGGTGCCGGCGTCGCCGGATGAGATCGAGTTCCGGGCGCGGCTGTGGCTGCCCTACCTGCCGCTGGTTGTGGCGTCCGCGGTGGGCTGGGTGCACGCGGCGGGCAATGCGGCGACACACGAACCGGTGCTCGGCGCACTGGGCATACTCGTGGCGGCCGTATTGGCCCGGCAATTTGTCGTGCTCGTCGAGAATCAGAATCTGTTGTCGGAAGTCGCCCGGGAGGCGTTCCGCGACCACCTGACCGGCCTGGCCAATCGGGCTCTTTTCCTGCATCGGCTGGACCAGGCCGTGGCGCGTCGACATCCCGACGGCACGCCGGTCGCGGTGTTGTGTCTGGACCTCGACAACTTCAAGTCGGTCAACGACGCCCTGGGCCATCCCGCCGGCGACGAACTGCTCGTCCGGGTGGCCGGCCGGCTCACCGCCGCGCTGGGGGAACAGGGCACCATCGCGCGGCTCGGTGGCGACGAATTCGCGGCGGTCATCGAGGCTTCGGTCGAAGAATCGCAGGCGGCCGCGCATCGCATCCTCGACGCCTTCACCGGAGCCATCGTGATCGACGGCATTCCGATCACGGTGCGGCCGAGCATCGGATTCACGGTGGCCACCGGCGCGGCGAACTGCACGGTCGATCAGCTGTTGCGCCACGCCGACCTGGCGATGTACGCCGCCAAACGCGAAGGCGGCCAATGCATTCGCAGCTTCATGCCCGACCTGCCGCTGCCGTATGCGTTTCCGCCGGCGCCGGGCTCGAACAGAGCCTCTGTGGCGACCCATGCCGTCAGCAGTGGCGATGGCGAAGCGGCGCAGGATCCACCGCCCGTCCCCGACGTCACGACCACAGCACCGGGACCGCCCGAGGAGGCGCCCGACGCTAGCTGGCCGCCACGGAACGTCCGGGCCGCCATCGCGCTGCTGGCGATCGGAGTGGTCGCCTTCACCGTGTCCAGCGTCGTTCATCCCAACGCGGGGCACGGCATCTTGTCGGCCGCCGCCCTGTACACGGCGCTGACGGTGGTCGCGGCCGGGCTGATTGCCCTTCGCGCGTACCGCGTCGCGGTTGACCGGTTGGCGTGGGCGCTGATCGCCGCGGGCATGGCGTGCGCGGCCGTGGGTGACGTTGTCTATGCCCTATGGGTGCCCAACGGCCGATCCCCGTCGGTGGCCGATCCGGAGTACCTCGCGTATTACCCCTTCGTCTACGCGGGACTGCTGCTGCTCATGCGGGCACGGCTCAAACGGCTGCCGGTCCCGATTCAACTCGACTCCTTCATCTGCGTCTTGACGTTGGCGGCGGTGGCAACGGCATTGACGTCGGGCCCGATCCGGGCGGCGGCGGTACGCGCCCCGGCCACCGTCTGGGTGGGCCTGGCGTATCCGTGGAGTGATCTGGTGCTGCTGGCCCTGGCCGCCGGCATGTTGCCAATCCTTGGATGGCGCAACGAAATTCGCTGGGCGCTGCTGGTGGCCGGCTTGGTCCTGTTCGCGGTCGCGGACGCGGCGTATCTCTTCCAGACGTCCGCCGGACTGTACCGGACCGGTTCGGTGCTGGATGCCTGCTGGGCCGCGTCGTCATTGCTCATCGCGATGGCGGCCTGGGCCAGGTCGTCGTCGATCACACCAGCCGCCCGGGGGCGGTACGGGCCCTACGTCACCCCGGTGGCGTCCGCCACCGTGGCGCTGGGTGTGATTGTGCTGGCACATCATTCGCGACTCGCTGCGACGCTGGCGGCGCTGAGCCTCGTCGTGGCGGCCGGGCGGTTCGCGCTGACCTTCCGGGACGTGAGCCTGCTGGAGACCAACGGCAAACTCGCCATGACCGACGAGTTGACGGCGCTGCCCAACCGGCGCTCACTGGCGACGGCCCTGACCGGGCTGCCCGCTTCGCCGCCACCGGGAACTCCGTCGATGCCGGGCAGGTCACAACAACGTCGGGCGCTGTTGTTGCTGAGCCTGAGCGATTTTCGCGAAATCACCGACTCGATCGGCAGCCAGTTCGGCGACGAGCTGCTGTGCCATATCGCGAATCGCTTGGCCGGCTGCGTTCGTCGTGACGATCTGCTCGCACGGGTGGGCGACGACCAATTCGCCGTGTTGCTGTCGGACGGGGCCAACCTCACCGCTGCCGGCGCTTCGGCGGGTCGGCTGCTCGAAGCCTTGGCTGAACCAATCGCTTTGGACCCCATCACCGTACAGGTGGAGGCGCGCATCGCCATCGCGCTCTATCCCGACCACTGCGACTCTCCGCAAGAACTGTTGGAGCGCGCCGAAACCGCCATGGCGCACGCCAAATCCGCGCGCAGCAGGATCGCGGTCTACGACTCCTCGTTCGAGGTTTACCGCGACAACGACCCCAGCCTCATCGAGGAATTGCGCACCGCGCTGTTCGATACCGACGAGCTGAGATTGCACTATCAGCCCAAGATCGACGGCCGCGACGGCAGCGTCCACAGTGTCGAGGCGGTGCTGCGCTGGCAGCACCCCAGCCGCGGAACCCTGCTGCCCGAGGAGTTTCTGTCCGTCGCCGAACGCGCCGGCCTGATGCGCAAAATCTCCAACCGCACCCTCAGCATGGCTCTCGCACAGGTCCGGTCCTGGCGTGAGCAAGGCATGCCGCTGACCGTCGCGGTCAACCTGTCGACGACCAACCTGCTGGATATCGAACTCGTCGGCACCGTCGAGCGGCTGCTCGCCGATTACGGTCTGCCCGCCGAGGCGCTCATACTCGAGATCACCGAGAG
The DNA here is from genome assembly GCF_010731775.1 of Mycobacterium mantenii. Lineage (NCBI taxonomy): Bacteria > Bacillati > Actinomycetota > Actinomycetes > Mycobacteriales > Mycobacteriaceae > Mycobacterium > Mycobacterium mantenii. The sequence continues at coordinate 2,929,667 of NZ_AP022590.1, forward strand.
CGCACTGGTGGATTCCGTGCGATCCCGCAACACCGTTGCCGCGCTGCAGGACCTGGGCATCCGCATCTCGCTCGACGACTACGGCACCGGATGGTCGTCATTGGCTCGTCTGCAAGAGGTTTCGGTCGACGAGCTGAAGCTCGACCGAATCTTCGTGGCGCGCCTGGCCCACGACGCGCGGTCGGTCGCAATCGTGCGGTCGACGGTGGCGCTGGCGTCCAACCTGGGCGCCGATCTGGTCGCCGAGGGAGTCGAAAACGAGGCCACCCTGGACGCCCTGCGACGGTATGGCTGCAACATCACCCAGGGTTTCGTACACAGCCCGCCACTGCCGCCCGACGACCTGCGGGACTGGATCGCCAGCCACACACCGAATCCCCAGCCCAACGGGCTGTCGTGAGCGCCGGGGGTTAGAACAGCTCCTTGGCCAGTAGTTCCAGCGTCGCGACCCGTCCCGGTGCGGTGTGCGCGTCGGTGCCGCGGCGGGCCGAGGCCACCGGGTTCACCATCACTTCGTCCACCCCTAACCGGTCGGCCAGCGTGCGGATCTGGTCGGCGGCCTCCGCGGGCGTCCCCAGCACGGCACGGCGCAGCCCGCTCTCCACGATCCGCTGTTGCTGTCCGGTCAACTCGGCGACCGCGGCCTCCTCGACCAGCGGCACCGGCCCGAGCGGCTGCCCGGTCCGGAGCCGGGCCATCATCTGCAGGTTGGGCAACATCAATGCCGTTGCCTCTTCCCGGGTTTCGGCCACCGCGGCGTTCACCGTCAAGAATGTCAGCGGCTCGGCGGTCAGCGCGCTGGGCCGGAATCGCGAACGGTAGACCTGCAGCGCCTCTTCGGTTCCGTTGCCGGAGAAGTGATGTGCGAACACGTATGGCAGCCCCTTGGCGGCGGCCAGCTGCGCCGAGTACATCGACGAGCCCAGCAACCACAGGCGCGGTTCGCCCGCCGCGGCCGGGGTGGCCTTGAGCGTGTAATCACCCGAGCGCAACGGAACCCTAACACCGCGAGCGCTCATCAGCGCCGCCACGTCGTCGAGGTATTCGGGGAAATTCTCGATGTCACGATCGTCCCGGCCGCCGCGTAGCGCATATGAGGTCACCGGATCCGAGCCGGGCGCCCGGCCGATGCCGAGGTCGATCCGGCCCGGGGCGGCGGCTTCCAGCAGCGCGAACTGCTCGGCCACCGCCAGCGGGGCATGATTGGGCAGCATCACACCGCCCGAGCCGAGTCGTAGCTGCGAGGTCTGTGCGGCCAGGTAGGCGATCACCACCGGAGGGCTGGTGGCACCCACCGACGGCATGTTGTGGTGCTCGGCGACCCAGTAGCGGGTGAACCCGAGCCGATCCGCGGCCTGCGCCAGTTGCACGGTGGCCGCCAGCGCATCAGCCGTCGTCTGGTCGGTGCGCACCGGGATGAGATCAAGGACGGAAAGACGCACGATGGCGTCAACGCGCGCGGGCCGGCAAACGTTCCCGCTCCCGGTGACCGTACTCAGTAGTCCTTGGCTCAGTAGTCCTTGGCTCAGTAGTCCTTGGCTCAGTAGTCCTTGAGGGTGATCGAGGTGACGATACGGTCGAACACCTCTTGCGGTATCGGCGCACCGCCGGGGATGTTGTCCACGACCAACCATTGGTTGCGCTTGACGTAGTCGCTGAACTCGCGGTGATAGTTGGCGAAGCCGAGCTCGTGATCGACCACACCGTCCTTCGTGGCCTCCTTCAGCTCCCCGGCCAGCACGTAGGTGCCCAGCAGCGCGACGCTGGTCCCCTGGCCGGACAGGGGCGAGCAGCAGTACCCGGCGTCACCGACCAGCGCCACCCGGCCCCGCGACCAGCGGTCCATCTTGATCTGCGACATCTCGTCGAAGTAGAAGTCCGGCGCGGTCCGCATGTACCCCAGCAGTTGCGGGCGGACCCAGCCGTCGCCGGCCATCCGCCGTTCCAGTTCGGCCAATTGCGCCTGGGTGTCGCGGTAGTCGATCCGCAGATCGGCATCCATGAAACCCACCATGGCCCGGGCCTCGGAGTTGTTGCGCGCGCTGTAGACACCGACCATGGTGGCGTCGCCGTAGTGCCACCGCTGCCAGTAGTCCAGGTCGAGGAAGTTGGGCACGGTGAAGATCGCCGCGTGCGTGCCCAGCCGCTCGATGAAATTCTCTTCCGGCCCGAAAACCAAGCGCCGCACATTGGAGTGCAGCCCATCGGCGCCGATCACGAGGTCGAAACTGCGCGGCGCAGCACGCTCAAAGGTGACGCGGACTGCAGCGCCATCGTCCTGTATGGCGGTGATGGTGTCGCCGAAGAGGTACTCGGTGGTCCATTGGCTTGCGCCGTAAAGCAATTCGAGCAAGTCGTCGCGCAGCAGTTCGATGTCGGGACTCTCGATGCGCCCACCGGTTGGCGTCGATTCGGTGTCCCGGGATAATTCGTTGCCGTCACGGTCGACGACGGAGGAGCCCTGGATTTGCGTCTTGCGCTTCTGAGCGGCGGCCAACAGCCCCATGCGTTCGAGCACCGTCAGCGCCGGTCCCCGCACGTCGATCGCCTGACCACCCGGTCGCGGCCCCTGATGGCGCTCGACCACGGTCACCGAAAAGCCATGCCGCCCAAGCCAAAACGCAGCTGTCGCACCCGCCACGCTGGCGCCGGACACCAAAACGTCGGTCACTTGATTCCCGCCAGTTCCTTTGCGTCACGAAAGACGTCGTCGAGCATTGCTGGTGTCAACCTACCCGTGAACATGTTTTGCTGGCTCGGGTGGTAACAGCCGAGCAATCGCACCCCGGGCGCCAGGTCAGCAACCACGCCGTGGCCGAATCGGGGCTTGCGCCCCGTGGAGGCGCCCGGCAGCCGCAGCGCGATCTGCCAGCCGAAGCCGCCCAGTGCCACCACCACCCGGACATTCTCCGACACCAACCGCCATTCGGCCTGCAGCCAGGGCCAGCAGGTGTCCCGCTCCTGCGGGGTCGGGGCGTTGGCGGGCGGCGCGCACCGCACCGGCGCGACGATGCGAATCTCTTTGGTCTGCAACCCATCCGCGGCGTCCACACTGGTCGGTTGGTTCACCAGGCCGGCCCGGTACAGCGCCGCGTACAACTGGTCGCCCGAGCGGTCACCGGTGAACATCCGTCCGGTGCGGTTGGCACCGTGCGCGGCGGGCGCCAATCCGACGATCAGCAGCCGGGGACGCGCCGAGCCCCAGCTGGGTACCGGCCGCCCCCAATACGGTTGGTCGGCGAAGGCTCGGCGTTTGACGACTGCGACGTCCTCGCGCCAGCTGACCAACCGGGGGCAGGCGCGGCAGACGCTGACCAGAGCGTCGACTTCGGGAATCGAGCCGGCGGCTTCGGCGAGGCCGACGACCGCCGCGGCGTCGGCCGCCACCGGGGTCTGCGGTGTGGCCGGATCGCCGGGCCATCCGGTGCCGGCACCGACCGGAGAGCCGAACGCCTGGCCGGTACGTGGGTGGGCGAGCACATGAACATCCTGCATGAGTCGCAAAATTCGGTCGCCGCGATCACTGCTTTGGCATAAATTCGGCGGCGATATTCCATGAAGAGCGGCGGCCCAGCGTTTCTGATCCTGTTCGCCACGCTGATGGCGACGGCGGGTAGCGGCATCTCGATCGTCGCATTCCCGTGGTTGGCGTTGCAGCACCACAACAGCGCTCGGGACGCCTCGGCCGTCGCCGCTGCCATGACGCTGCCCCTGGTGCTGTCCACACTCGTCGCGGGCACCGCAGTCGACTTGTTCGGCCGCCGCCGGGTGTCGCTCATCTCCGACTCGCTATCGGGCACCGCGGTGGCGACCGTCCCGCTGATCGCCTGGTTGTTCGGTGCGGACGCGATCAACGTAGCCGAACTGGCCGGGCTGGCATTCTTCTCCGCCGCCTTCGATCCGGCCGGGACCACCGCCCGCCAGTCCATGCTGCCCGAGGCCGCCACCCGGGCCGGCTGGTCGCTGGACCGCACCAACAGCGTCTATGAAGCGATCCTGAACCTGGCCTACATCGTGGGTCCGGGTATCGGCGGTTTGATGATCGCCACGGTTGGCGGCATCAACACGATGTGGGTCACGTCCGGTTGTTTCGGGTTGTCCTTCCTTGCTATCGGGGCGCTGCGGCTCGAAGGCGCCGGCAAGCCGCACCACGCGATGCGACCCGGCGGGTTGGTGTCCGGCGTCGTCGAAGGAATGCGATTTGTCTGGAACCTGCGGGTGCTACGAACCCTGGGGCTCATCGACCTGGTCGTCACAGCGCTCTACCTGCCGATGGAAAGCGTGCTGTTCCCGAAATACTTCAGCGACCATCACCAACCCGCGCAGTTGGGTTGGGCGTTGATGGCACTCGGGGTGGGCGGCGTGGTGGGAGCGCTTGGCTACGCCGTGCTGTCGAGATACACGCGGCGGCGCACGGCCGTGTTGACCGCGACGCTGACCTTCGGCGCCGCGACTGCCGGCCTCGCGTTCCTTCCGCCGTTACCGGTGATCCTGACGTTGTGCGCGGTGACCGGGTTGGTCTACGGACCGATTCAGCCGATCTACAACTACGTGATGCAGACCCGGGCCCCGCATCACCTGCGCGGTCGAGTGGTCGGAGTGATGACGGGGCTGATGTACGCCGCGGGCCCATTGGGCTTGCTGGTGGCCGGCCCGTTGGCGGACGCGGCCGGGCTGAAGGTCGCGTTCCTGGCGCTGGCGGTGCCGATTTTCCTAATCGGGCTCGTCGCCTGCCGACTCCCGTCGCTGCGCGAACTGGACCGCGCGCCGGAGTTCGCGCAAGACCCGGGCCCGTGACGCGGGCTTAGTATCGGGCCGTGAGCTCTGACGCCCTGGCCAGCCTGATCGCCGACCTGCCCGCCGGGATGGTCGTCACCGATCCGACCGTGACCGAGGGCTACCGTCAGGACCGCGCTTTCGACCCGTCGGCCGGCAAGCCGCTGGCCGTGGTGCGGCCGCGGCGCACCGAGGACGTGCAGACCGTGCTGCGCTGGGCCGCCGCGCACCGGTTGCCCGTGGTGACGCGCGGCGCCGGCAGCGGCCTGTCCGGCGGGGCGACCGCACTGGACAACGGCATCGTGATTTCCACCGAGAAGATGCGCGACATCGCCATCGACCCGGTGACCCGCACCGCGGTTTGTCAGCCCGGGCTGTTCAACGCCGAGGTGAAGAAGGCGGCCGCCGAACACGGCCTGTGGTATCCGCCGGATCCGTCGTCGTTCGAGATCTGCAGCATCGGCGGCAATATCGCCACCAACGCCGGCGGCCTGTGCTGCGTGAAGTACGGCGTCACCACCGACTACGTGCTGGGGATGCAGGTGGTACTGGCCGACGGCACCGCGGTCAAACTCGGCGGCCCACGGTTGAAGGACGTCGCGGGCCTTTCGCTGACGAAGCTGTTCGTCGGTAGCGAGGGCACGCTCGGCGTGGTCACGGAGGTGACGCTGCGCCTAGTGCCCAAGCAGAACGCGTCCAGCATCGTGGTGGCCAGCTTCGCGACCGTCGAGGACGCGGTAGAGGCGGTGCTCGGCGTCACCGCGCGGCTGCGCCCCTCGATGCTGGAATTCATGGATTCGGTGGCGATCAACGCCGTCGAGGACACCCTGCGCATGGATTTGGACCGCGGGGCGGCCGCCATGCTGGTGGCCGGGTCCGACGAGCGCGGCCGCGCCGGCAGCGAGGACGCCGAAATCATGGCCGAGGTGTTCGCGGAAAACGCTGCGACGGAAGTGTTTTCGACAGACGATCCCGATGAGGGCGAGGCGTTCGTCGTCGCACGGCGAATGTGCATCCCGGCCGTCGAAGCCAAGGGCTCGTTGCTGCTCGAAGACGTCGGGGTGCCGCTTCCGGCGCTGGGCAAGCTGGTCACCGGGATCGCGCGCATCGCGGCGGAACGCGACCTGATGATCTCGGTGATCGCCCACGCCGGCGACGGCAACACCCACCCGTTGATCGTCTACGACCCCGCCGATACCGACATGACCGAACGCGCCCACCTGGCGTTCGGCGAGATCATGGACCTGGCCGTCGGGCTGGGCGGCACCATCACCGGTGAGCACGGCGTCGGCCGGTTGAAGCGGCCCTGGCTGGCCGGCTATCTGGGCCCCGACGTGATGGACCTCAACCAGCGCATCAAGCGGGCGCTGGATCCGCAGGGCATCCTCAACCCCGGCGCTGGCATCTAGGTCGCGCGTTGGAGCGCCCGGCCGGGGGGGCGCGGCGTCCAGGGTAATCCCCATTTGATATGGCCGGATCGGGACCGCTCTGCGTGCTGGTTTGCAGAATCCCCATCAAAATGCCGGTGCTCGGCCAGTCGTAACGTCGGAGCGTCCGCAAAACCAAGGTTCGGTATGGAACCGAGACATCTCGAGTCAGAGTGGAATCATGACGGTGGCGCCGGAAAAGTCCAAGCCAGGCTGGCCCGAGTTTTCCGATGACGTGCTGGAAATCGGTCGAGTCCGGCAGTAAGCACGCTATCGAGGCGGTGCGCAGGTTCGTCAATCAGATCAGTCCCGTGCTGCCCAAGCAGTCTCGCACAAGACCATTGTCGACGCTGCCCTGGATTTGGGTGAGGAGCTGGTCTCCGCGCGGACGGAGTTCTTCCGCGACGTAGTGCCAAGCGCCGACGGAGCGGTAAGCAAGCGCAGCGAGTAATCCGGCGTTCCAATGGGTATCTAACGATCCGACGGTCAAGCGGTTGCCAGCGGGGCCGCGCGACCATCGGCATTCATCATTCGAGGTCCGGCTCCCCCGAAAGGCCCAAGACGGCCTTCCGCACTGCGTGCTGCAGTTCGACCGCCGCGGCCCAGTCGGCGCCCGACGTCCGGATCGGTTCACCAACCGTGATGTCGACCGCCCCCCGTCGCGGAAAATGATGCTCGGGCCGAAGTATCGTCCGCGTCCCGCGGATGGCCACCGGGACGACGGGCACGCCACTTCTGGCGGCGACCGCGAATGCGCCCATGCGGAAGGGCCGCAAACCGGGGGCACGCGCCAGCCGGCCTTCTGGGAAGATGACGAGCGACTGCCCGGCCCGCACCAGAGTGGTCAGTCGGCCAGTGTCGGCCACGCCGTGTTCACGTTCGTGGCGCTCGACGAAATGCTGGCCCAGCCGCTTGAGCACGAATCCGTTTAGCCCCTGATGCTCGAGCACTTCGGCGGCGACGAAGCGAAACGATTGGGGCATCACCGAAGCCAGCACCAGCGGGTCGATCCAGCTGGGGTGGTTGGCCACCACTATGGACGTTCCGCGTGGCAGGTGGTCAAGTCCGCGCACGGTGATCGCCGTCCCGGTAAAACGAGCCAGCAGCCGCGCCGCCCCCTGGGCCACCCACCAGCGCCACCGCGGTCGCGGTAGCAGCAGCAACAATACGACGACCGACAACCCCAAGACCGCGTAGACCACCCACGCCCAGACGGCGAACGCCACAGCGGCGCCCACGCGCCGGGCGCGACGGATCGACGGTATTGCGCCACGCAGGCGCAGGCGGGCCAATTCCCACCACACCGCCCGCGGTCGTGCGCCGATCTTTCCCGCCTGGTAGATAGCCTGGGTAGCGGCACGGCGGATCTTGCCGCTCGAGGTCTTCAGTACCGTGCGCGGGGGCGCCAAGACCACGTCGTCGGGAGCCACGCCAAGCAGATCGACTGTGGTAGCCCCGATTTCGGAGTGCAACGCGGCGCGGGCGTCGTCTCCGGTTGCGCGGGTCTCGGCCAGGATGACGAGTCGTTCGGCACCCCCCGACGGGTCGGGAGAGGCGAAGACGGCCACGCAGCCCTTGCGAACGCCTTTGAGATTGCCAACCGCCTCTTCGAGCTCGGCCGGGTGCAAATTGCGGCCGGCACGGATGATGACGTCCTTGACCCGACCGGTGACGTATAGGTCGGCGTCGGCCAGGTATCCCAGGTCCCCCGTGTCGAGCCAGTCGTCATGAAACAGCGAACGCGTCGCCGGCGCGTTGTTGAAGTATCCGGCGGTTGCCGACGGACCGCGGAACTCGACGCGGCCTTCACAGCGATCACCCAGCTCGGTGCCGGCGGCGTCGACAATCCGGATTTCGTGGCCCGGCAAGGGTCGGCCACAAGCGACGAAACGAAGGTCCGCCTCGCCGGGCCTTGCCGCCTCGGCCCGTCCGGACCGCACGAATGTGTCTCGACGGATTCGATCGACGAGCGGGCCCCGCCCAAGCGGCGGGAACGCCAGGCCCACCGAGGACTCGGCCAGCCCATACACCGGCGTCATCGCCTCACGCCGAAACCCGTAGGGGGCGAAGCGATCACCGAAGCGCTCGATCGTCGCAGCACTGACCGGCTCGGCGCCGTTGTAAGCCAATCGCCACGAGCTCAGGTCGAGCCCTTCGATCTCGTCGTCGCGGATCTTGGAAAGGCAGAGTTCATAGGCGAAGTTCGGCCCGGCCGACATGGTGGCGCGGTTGGCATGGATGGCCCAGAGCCATCGTGACGGACGAATCAGGAACGACTGCGGGCTCATCACCACCAGAGGGACACCGAAATACATGCACCCCAGCCATGCGCCGATCAGACCCATGTCGTGATACAGCGGCAGCCAGCTGACGAACGTGTCCGACCCGGACGCCGCCGCGGCCTGCCCCATCACGCGGATGTTGGCGAGCAGGTTGGAGTGTGTGAGAGCGACCCCCTTGGGCTGCCCGGTGCTGCCCGAGGTGTACTGCACCAGCGCGAGGTCGTCGGCGCATGGTCGCGGCAGCACGTCTTCGCTCGCGCCCGTGAGGGATTCGGGGACGACCACGTGACGCAGGCTTTCGACGTTGGCGCGTAGCAGGTGCCCGAGAGTAACAGCCTCGGGCACGGTGACCAGCAGCGTGGCCCGGGCGTTCGCGAGGATGCCGGCCGTGCGACGCAGGTGATCCGCCAGCTGGGACGGCCGGGCCGGCGGGTAGACCGGAACGGGCACCGCGCCGGCGACGACTACACCGGCGAAGGTCACAAAATACGCCCGGCAGGTGGGCAACATGATGGCCACCGTCTCGCCCGGCACGACGTCATGCGCGATCAACCCGGCCGCCAGGGCCGCCGCTTCCTGGCGCAACGCCGCGTAGGTCAGGTCCACGGGACCGCCATCATCATCGAGGACGCGGATGTGCGTCCGGTCGGGGTTAGCGGCGACGTGGTAGTTGAGCACATCGTTTAAGGTCGACGCCGTTTCTGGCAGCAGGGCGCCCGGCGCGGCAGCCGGAAGTGAAACCATGCCGCGACCATCCAGCCGGACGCTTCGCGAGGCGGGATGTGCATGGGCGACCGCCGCTGCGAGGTCGCGCGGCGTCTCCGCGTTGGCGAGAGTGTCAGGCGGCAGTGCCACTCCCAACTTGTCCTGGACGCGCAACAGCAGCTCCGCCAACTCAAGGCTGCCGATGCCCAGGTTGTCGAACGTGCTGTCAAGCGTTACTGAAGGCGGCGTGGCGTGCGGGTGAACCTCGGCGACGAGGCCGCGCACCAGCGCCAGGACCGGAGCTGCCCGCTCTTCGGGTGCCATTGCTCAGGAAGCAGCCGGAGAGCCCGCGACTCGTATACGAACGCGTGCCGCGAATGCCGCGGCATGCTCGAGGTCGTGGTCATTGGGCCGTCCCCTGTTGATCCCGCCGATGAACCCGAATGGTCCAACCGTGTCGAAGCCGCGGCAGGTGAACGAACCGAGTACCTTAAAGCCCTTCGACGCGAGCTGGTTTCGCACTGGCTTGCTGTAGTCCAACAGTGGAATCTGCCCGGCGCCGCTGGTCAAGAAAGTGAACGCGCGGATGCCGTCAACGTGGGGTAGGCGCCGTATCAACTTGCGTAGCCGCGTGTCCACGCTCATGTAATAGATGCCGGACCCAAAACCGACGAGGTCGTATTGGCAAAGGTTCTCGGGGTCCACTGATTCGGGTTCGACGACTTCGGCATCAAGGACCTCAGCCATCCGATCGGCCACCCTACGGGTGTTGCCGTGTGAGGTTGAAACGCAGATGATGAGCGACTTCATTGACCAACTCCTTTGAAAGCCGGGCCCGGACGGGTCCATGCTGGGTGACAGTAGGCCGTTCGATAAGGGCGCAAAGGCACGAAAGCCCGGGGAATAAGTCACTTCAGGGCTCACATTTGGCCGCGTTAATTGAACACACGTGTTGGATCTGCAGGCGGCTGTTGTAATCATCGGCGGAGGGTCATCGAGGGGCCGGGATATGGCCCGTCGTAGTGACTGCCCAGAAGTTCCTCCTTGAGGTTGGTGGCCTGCGCCGCAAGGTCCTCGGGGCTAACGTGCTCACGCGGGCGGGTGGCCGCTTGGACGCAAGCTCGTAGTCCGCATCGATCCAGCAGCAGACGCGGGCGAGCGAGGTGACGAAAGACCTCATCGGGCACGGACTTCAGCCGGTCCGAGGAACGACCGAGCATGACTTTTGTTTCTATGCCTTCCTACCGGACCGCAGCAGGATCAAAGAAATTCCGACGCAACAGAAGTGGGTTGATGTGATGAAACCATCGCTTGCCGCCAGCGAGAAGCCCGACTTCTTCACATTCGGGAATCGCGCGCCATTGGTGGCAAGGTCGCACGGACCAGCTACCTCGCCGGCATAGCGGGCACGTCGAATCTGCTTGCGGCCCGCGAGTACGGAATCCCTGCGTTCGGCACGATGGCTCACGGCCTCATTCAAACCTTCGATAACGAACTGGACGCATTTGATGCATTCGCCCGCTTCTATCCCGGCACAACGTTGCTCGTCGATACTTACGACACACTGCACGGTGTCGATCACATAATCGACCTTGCCAAACATCGGGAGCCTCTTGACGTGGCAGCGCCGTACAAGACACCCGAGTGGCCGTGCCTTCTCCGGTAAACAGGCGAAAGTCGTAGTCCCAAAGGTAACGGAGGGCCTGCGCGAGCAGATGCGGCAGCGAACGAAACGTGGCTCGCGAGTGCGAGTCTGCGTGTGCTCGCCGCTAGGAAATGTCATCAGAATTCGCAGGATCGTCCAGCGCAGCCGCCGCTGAACTCGGTGTCGGCCTGGGCCAGTGCCGGTTGCGGCGCGGCGTAGCTCAATACCTGGCCCCCGCGGCTACCGTACCGATACACCGTGATGCCCTTGACCTTAGCCTTCCAGGCGGCCAGGTAGATCGAGCGGATGTCATCAATGGTTGCGGTCGCGGGCAAGTTGATCGTCTTGGAAACGGCGGCATCGACGTGACGCTGCGCGGCGGCTTGTATACGCAGATGCCACGCCGGCGCGATCTCGGCTGCGGTCGGAAACGCCGACCGCACCTCGTCTGGCAGCTGCGGATAGCCTCGCACTCCCCCGCGCTGTGCGATCTCGGCAATCAGTTCGTCGCTGTATAACCCCCGGTCGCGGGCCAGCCGGTCAAAGCACGGGTTGACCTCCAGCAGGTGCCTGCCGACGATGGCGCGCGTGAAGGCGATGGCGAACATCGGCTCGATCCCGGCGGTGGTGCCGGCGATCAGCGAGACGGTGCCTGTCGGAGCAACGGAGGTGACCTGTGCGTTTCGCCGCGGCCCTGAACGCGCCAACCTGCTGTCGGCGAATGCGGGGAACGAGCCCCGGTCTTCTGCCAGCTGCCTCGACGCCGTGTGTGCCTCCTGCTGAATGCGACGCATGACCTGGCCGGTCAACCGCACGGCATCCTCGCTGTCGTACGGGATGCCCAGCGTGGCAAGTAGTTCGGCCAAACCCATCACACCCAGCCCGATCTTGCGGGTCGCCCGGGTGGCCTCGCCCAGCTCGGGGAATGGGTAGCGGCTGACATCGATGACGTCGTCGAGGAACCGCACCCCTAGCCTTGCCACCGCGGCCAGCCGATCCCAGTCGATGCGACCATCGGCGACCATCCGGGCTAGGTTGATCGAGCCGAGGTTGCATGACTCGTAGGGCAGCAGCGGAACCTCTCCGCACGGATTAGTTGCCTCAATTCGGCCATGTCCCGGAACTGGGTTGGCCCGGTTGATCGTGTCGAGAAACAACACCCCGGGATCGCCGCATGCGTGCGCAGCTTCGCAGATGGCGTCGAACAGCTCGGCGGCAGGTATCCGCGCGATGGTCTTACCGTTTCGGGGATTGACTAGGCGGTGTGTGCGGCCGCGTTCGACGGCGCGCAGGAACGCGTCGGTGACGCCGACCGACAGGTTGAAATGCGAAAGCTCGCTGCGTCTTTCGGCTTTGGCAGTGACGAAGTCATAGATATCCGGGTGCGACGCGTCGAGAACCGCCATGCACGCGCCGCGGCGGCGACCACCGATCGAGACCACATCCGCCGCAGTGTCAAACAGTCGAAGAAACGAATTCGGTCCGCTCGCGGTGCCGGCCGTAATGGGCACTCGATCCCCGGCGGGTCGCAGGTGGCTGAAGCTGTAACCGACACCCCCGCCAGTGCGTTGGATCTCGGCAGCATGTCCAAGCGTCGTGAAGATCGAGCGCAGCGAATCTTCAACGGGTAGAACGAAGCATCCGGCGAGCAGTCCGATGTCGGTGCCTGCGTTCATCAGCGTGGGCGAGTTCGGCAGGAATTCAAGGTTGCGCAGCAGCGCCGAGAAGCGCTCGGCCCACCGTGCCGACGTGCCGCGCCGGTATCCGTCCTCGGCGCCGGCGACGAAGTGCGCCGCTCGGTCCATCATCTCACCGGTCGACTCCGTCGGCCGGCCCTGCTCGTCGCACAGGAGATAGCGTTTCCGCAGCACCGCCACTGCGGACAGGCCCAGCTTCAGCTCGTCGCGAACCCCGAGCAGAGCTTTAGCCATGCGCAACTCGCTGCGCCGCTGCCGATAAATGATATAGGCGCGGGCGACGTCGTCTAGGCCGGATTCGCCGAGCCGCGCCTCAACAAAATCCTGAATCCGTTCGATGGGTACAACTCTGGGCCCTAGCGCATCGGCAACAGCCTTGGCCAGCACGGCCGGCATGTCCGGGTCGTCATAACCGACTTCGCGGCTGGCGCGCGCTATCGCTGCCTCAATCCGTCTGATGTCGAAGGGAGCGAGCGTCCCATCACGGCGCCGGATCTGCACCGGCCACCTAGCCATGGAAGCCGATTTCATCGTGTTCGAAAGCGCCTACTTGCTCTTATCGTGGGCGATGGTTGACTGCACGGCACCGAACCGGTGTTGGGCACACTCGTCGGCGTCCGCCTGCTCCACGGCCGTGACGACAACCGCGTCGACGCCCGGAGATACGGGCGCTACATGACCGGGGCGAGCCACCGCACCACATATGGTGAGTGCGCCATCTGGTGAGTGAACCCCGGAGATCAGTCCCCGTTGGTCTGGCTGGTCGATCGTGGTGCCCTTGATTACCAGCCAGTCACCGACCTTTGCCTTCATGCGCTTCTCCGTTCATTCGGAGTTCAATCGTGCACACGTTCGGCCAGTCGGCGGGAGGGGTATCACGTCACCAACTCGGATGGCCAAAGGTCCCTCGGCTCCTCGTCAGGACCGCAGTATCGGCATCAGCCGCTCGACGAGCTTCCGCATCCCCCGCGCAGCATCCTCGCCGGTGAACTCTTGGTGGCTACCCCAAGCGCTCACGCGAAGCGTCCATCTATTTCGCCGTACAGAAGCTGTTCGATCTTAATTGAATTGAGAACTCCGAGCATCGTCGCCAATCCATTCCGCAACCGCCACCACGCTTGGACCCCAGGAGGGCCAGCACACTCGCTGTGCGAAGTGCTTGACGCAGTGGGTATCCCAATGCACGACGTCGATCTTGTGATCACTCAGCAGATTTCTGCCCGGGCGATCCGCGAAGGTACGGACAGGATTTACGAGGCTTTCTGAGACGGTCTCGGGCACGAGGCTGTCAAACACCGCCGACCGGGCGCTCGCATACCTCGACCCCCAACTAAACACCTGCGACTTCGGTCCCTAGCACGGGGCTGATTCGATGGCCGCGACGGTCGCCTCCCTTCGATCGTGACAGTGGGCAGCGACGGCTCGGTTATGCGCAGTCGGTGCAGATCCGCTGACTGCCCTCCGAGCTCGCCAGACGGCTCATGTGGTGGATGAGAAAGCAGCTCGAGCATGAATTCGTCTGCTCGCTTCGGAGCGATCGGCACTAAGACGTCTTCGCCCGCGTAATCGCTGCGGCCCAAGAATCGTTGCAGCCGCACTAAATTGCGCTGGGCGACGCCAACCTGAAGCATCCCGGGTTTCATGCACCCTCGGGGTTCTGTGAGCCGGCCGGTTGGTCGGTCACGTGTTGGGAATAGTACCGGGCTTCGGCTTCGGCGGGTGGGACTCGGCCGAGGCGGTGCATGAGGCGCTGCTGGTTGTACCAGGCGACGTAGTCGGCGGTGATGTACTCGACGTCACCGACCGTGGTGAGCGGCCCGCGACGGAACGGGGAATCAGGCCGGATGCACTCAGTCTTGTAGAGTCCGATCGTGGTCTCGGCCAGAGCATTGTCATAGGCATCGCCGACACTGCCGACCGAGGGTCGGATGCCCGAAAGGGCAAGTGTTTCACCGAATCTCACGCTGGTGTACTGCGATCCTGCGTCGCTGTGGTGGATGGCGTCCTCGATCGGGTGACCCTGACGCGACCGCAATGCGACGGCCTGACGGATCGCCGATTCGACGAACTGGGTCTGCTTGGAGGCGCAGGCCTCCCATCCCACGATCGCCCCGGCGTAGGCGTCGATGACGAATGCGACGTAGACGAACACCCCCGTGACGAGCTTGACGTAGGTGAAGTCCGCAACGAGCAGCTGGTTGGGTGCGCCCACCCCGAACTGGCGATCCACCAGATCCGGTGGCCTCACCGCCGCCGGGTCGGCGATCGTGGTGCGCACGGCCTTCTGGCGGCGTACGCCCTGCCACCCGTTTCGGCGCATCAGGCGTTCCACCGTGGACTTCGCCACCGGGATGCCTTTGCGCTGCAGATGTGCCCACATCTTCACCGACCCGTACAGCGACTCAGCTTGCGCCGGCCGTGCTCATCGGGTTCGTAGTAGCCGGCCAAGACCTCGCTGATGGTGGCGTCCCACAGGGCTCGCTTCGACGGTGCCCGCTTGACCCAGGCGTAGAAGGTGCGTGGGGCGATCGGCACACCGTGCTCGGTGAGCACGCGGCAGATCGGAGCGACCCCGAAGCGGTGCCTGTGTTTGGCGATGAACTCGCAGACCGAACTGGTCAGCGGCGGTTGCGCGGGTCGCTCTCCCGCACGAAGAAAGACGTTGCCGCCTTGAGGATTTCGATCGTCTGCTCGAGCTCGGCGTTGCGCCGCTTGAGGGCGCGGATCTCAGCGGCCGCCGCCGAGGAGACACCGTCACGATCACCGTCGTCGACCTGCTGCTGACGGATCCAACTACGCAGCGTCTCGGCCGTCATCCCCAACCGCTTGGACACCGCCGTGATCGCCGCCCACTCACTTGGGTAGTCAGCACGGTGCTCCAACACCAGACGGACCGCCTTGGCCCGCGTCTGCGGGTCGTACTTGCTCGGCATGACATGCACCTTCCCAAGGAAGGAGGTGCGCATCAAACGCGGGATGGTTCACCGCAGCGCCCAGCGCAATCTCGGCGCTGCCGAGGGCATACTGGTTGCCTTACGTCATTGCAGGCTCGATGAGGCGTTCATCGACATCGTGCAAACAGCCAAACGCCATAGTGTGGCCCCGTTGGAGTTGGCCGATGCGCTCGTGACGATCGCTGAAAA
Organism: Mycobacterium mantenii; assembly: GCF_010731775.1. NCBI lineage: Bacteria > Bacillati > Actinomycetota > Actinomycetes > Mycobacteriales > Mycobacteriaceae > Mycobacterium > Mycobacterium mantenii. The sequence continues at coordinate 2,945,342 of NZ_AP022590.1, forward strand.
CGATGTGCCTCGCGACTTCGATAACGCGGTCGTTACGGCCGTTGACCAAGCCTGGGGTGCCTTATTGGGCGGAGGCCGGGGGCGGTGACTGCGAACGAGCCAAACAGCCGCCGATGACGGTTCGCACATCCGCTCGCTGCCCAAACTGATGGGACTCCAACCGTGATCCCTATTCCGCACGCCGATAAGACCGACGTCGCCGAGCTAGCTCGGCCGGTCGATGATGATGAGCAATGCGACGTGTTACCCGTCCTGCTCGGCGACGATCGGGATGACGACGTCGCTGACCTGTTCGACCAGAAGTTGTCGGTCTTGGCTCACGATGGCGGTCATCCACCGGCCGTCATCCATGCTGCGGCAGCGCCGGTCACCGACCGTGTCTTCTGGCCTACCTGGGAATCCAATGCGCTTTCAACACAACGGTCATTCATCGACGACTTGGCGTCGCGGAACCAGCCGTACCGACTAAACTGGTGATGACCAATGACTGGGTCGAGCAACATCGCAGTGATTCGACACGCAGCTCGAGCGGATCGGTCGTGTAGCCGGGCACAACTCGCCTCCGTGCGACCGTCGCGGCTTCGTCACGATCGACAGCCGAGCCCATGATCGCCCAGTCTGGCCGTGGCCGAACGATTTTCCTGTGCGGTGACGTCATGACAGGACGTGGCGTCGACCAGATACTGCCCCACCCGGGAGATCCGACATTGCGGGAGCCCATGGCTGACGACGCCCGCAGCTATGTGAGGTACGCCGAGGAGACCAGCGGCCCGATTCCCCGGCCGGTCGATTTCGCATGGCCATGGGGGGAAGCGCTGGCCCTCGTCGACCACTTCGCGCCCGACTTGAGGTTGATCAACCTCGAGACCACCATCACCGCCGACGGCGAACTCGCGCACGGCAAGTCTGTGCACTACCGCATGCACCCCGACAACATGACGTGCCTGACCGCGATGCGACCAGACGTTTGCGTACTGGCCAACAACCACATCCTCGACTTCGGGCAGCGCGGTCTTATCGATACATTGGAGGCGCTGAACCGGGCCGAAATCGCGCATGTGGGTGCTGGGCTCGACTCCGACCACGCCGAACGCCCCGCGATAGTGACCCTGTCCGACGGACATCACGTCGTGATTGCCTCGGGCGCAACGGAATCTAGTGGCATTCCCCGCGGTTGGGCCGCGACCGCGGCCCGGGCGGGCGTCGCCTTCATTCCGAACCTGTTGAATCGCACCGCCACCGAGATGACCGACCGGGTACTTGCGCTAAAACAGCCCGGCGACATCACAATCGTATCCCTGCACTGGGGGTCCAACTGGGATTACGACGTTGCGCGCAGCCAAGTTCGCTTCGCGCGCCGACTGATCGACGCCGGGGTCGACGTCGTGCACGGGCACTCGTCACACCACCCACGACCGATCGAGGTTTACCGCGGCAAGCTCATCCTGTACGGCTGCGGGGACGCCATCAACGACTACGAAGGCATCAAGGGCTTCGAGGCCTACCGCAATGAACTGCGGCTTTTGTACTTTGCCTCGATCGAGCCCGACACCGGCAACCTCACCACTTTGCACATGACGCCGATGCGGGCCCGCAGAATGCGGCTCGACCACGCCTCACACCAGGACAGCGAATGGTTGCGCTCTACCCTCGAGCGCATCAGCCGGCGCTTCGGAACGTACGTCACCCTCGACCACGATGCCAACCTCATCGTCCACGGGTCGTAATCTGTGGTGGTCGTTCCCTTGCCGAAGTCCCAGTCCTGCAGGACCTTCCGTCGCCGCACTGCACTCTTTAACGTCCACACAAATAGATGACATGAACGGCCCCAACGACAGCTCAGATGTACAGATTCTCTAGGGAGACAGGCGGTCCCGGAACCTTGCTGAGCGCCGAGACCACCGGCGCAGCTTTACGGCCACACAGTGTACTTCACCACCGGTCTTCCTTCACCCACCAAACATTGAACCATCCCGCGTTTGATGCGCACCTCCTTCCTTGGGAAGGTGCATGTCATGCCGAGCAAGTACGACCCGCAGACGCGGGCCAAGGCGGTCCGTCTGGTGTTGGAGCACCGTGCTGACTACCCAAGTGAGTGGGCGGCGATCACGGCGGTGTCCAAGCGGTTGGGGATGACGGCCGAGACGCTGCGTAGTTGGATCCGTCAGCAGCAGGTCGACGACGGTGATCGTGACGGTGTCTCCTCGGCGGCGGCCGCTGAGATCCGCGCCCTCAAGCGGCGCAACGCCGAGCTCGAGCAGACGATCGAAATCCTCAAGGCGGCAACGTCTTTCTTCGTGCGGGAGAGCGACCCGCGCAACCGCCGCTGACCAGTTCGGTCTGCGAGTTCATCGCCAAACACAGGCACCGCTTCGGGGTCGCTCCGATCTGCCGCGTGCTCACCGAGCACGGTGTGCCGATCGCCCCACGCACCTTCTACGCCTGGGTCAAGCGGGCACCGTCGAAGCGAGCCCTGTGGGACGCCACCATCAGCGAGGTCTTGGCCGGCTACTACGAACCCGATGAGCACGGCCGGCGCAAGCCCGAGTCGCTGTACGGGTCGGTGAAGATGTGGGCACATCTGCAGCGCAAAGGCATCCCGGTGGCGAAGTCCACGGTGGAACGCCTGATGCGCCGAAACGGGTGGCAGGGCGTACGCCGCCAGAAGGCCGTGCGCACCACGATCGCCGACCCGGCGGCGGTGAGGCCACCGGATCTGGTGGATCGCCAGTTCGGGGTGGGCGCACCCAACCAGCTGCTCGTTGCGGACTTCACCTACGTCAAGCTCGTCACGGGGGTGTTCGTCTACGTCGCATTCGTCATCGACGCCTACGCCGGGGCGATCGTGGGATGGGAGGCCTGCGCCTCCAAGCAGACCCAGTTCGTCGAATCGGCGATCCGTCAGGCCGTCGCATTGCGGTCGCGTCAGGGTCACCCGATCGAGGACGCCATCCACCACAGCGACGCAGGATCGCAGTACACCAGCGTGAGATTCGGTGAAACACTTGCCCTTTCGGGCATCCGACCCTCGGTCGGCAGTGTCGGCGATGCCTATGACAATGCTCTGGCCGAGACCACGATCGGACTCTACAAGACTGAGTGCATCCGGCCTGATTCCCCGTTCCGTCGCGGGCCGCTCACCACGGTCGGTGACGTCGAGTACATCACCGCCGACTACGTCGCCTGGTACAACCAGCAGCGCCTCATGCACCGCCTCGGCCGAGTCCCACCCGCCGAAGCCGAAGCCCAGTACTATTCCCAACACGTGACCGACCAACCGGCCGGCTCACAGAACCCCGAGGGTGCATGAAACCCGGGATGCTTCACATCCCGCCGTCGTGGGCAATTGAGCGTGCGATTCCAACACGACGCTATCCCGCAGACCGAGCCTAAGTCCCCATGATCGGTTTCGCGCCCGCCGCGCGCTTTCTGTGTGGTCATTTTGGCTTTTCCTCAGCGGCCGGACGTTGCGGTTCACGTTCTTTTGCCTCCCTGCGCAGACGCAAGTACATCTCTGCACCGAGCAGACGTTTAATGACTTCAAGGTAACGGTTATTAGCCATGTCAGCTCCTCATTTCTGGCTAGCCGCGGCCCTGGCTTCCTGGTATCTGGGTCGAGGTTGCGTCGTCGCAGGTGCCGCGGTGCATCGAGGACGAGATCGGCATGTTCTTTGACCGAAGGAACGGCATCGGCGACCGCTGCGCCGATTCGGCGAATGCCGAATAGGGACAAGTCGTTCTCGGCGTCTCCGACCGCGATGGTGTTGTGAGGCAGAAACTCCAAAAGGCAACCCGTTGAAAGGGCCACTTTGCCATCGCAAACCCCGTGTATACCCTCGAGGCGCCGCAGCGCGAGCGGGGCATCAACACGGACATTCTGGCGTGAGTTAGTGGCTGGTGATAGCCGTCTGCGAGCAAATGGCCTTCACGAACTGGGCGATCGCGTGCTCGGGAAGATGGCGTGCGATATCGGCTTCGCTGACGATTCCCACCAACCGGTGATTGTCGATTACCGGTAGCCGGCGAATCTGATGCTCCTCCATCAGGTTGAGCATCTCTTCAACTGTGGCGTCGGCGTCGACACGATAGGTGTTGCCCTGGGCCAGTTCACCCGCGGTAACGGTATTGGGGTCACGGCGGGACGCGATGCACTTGATGACGATGTCGCGGTCGGTGATCATTCCGTGCAGATGGTCATCATCGCCGCAGATCGGCAGGGCACCTACACCCAGATCGCGCATGTGCTCGGCTGCGGCGGTCAGTGTTTCGTGCTCGGCGACACAGTTGGCTCCGGCGTGCATGATTTCACGTGCAGTGGTCATAGCTTTCTCCTTAACATCCGGATCTATTGGCTGATAGTCGGAACCTAGGGCGATAGGCCGGGAACCTGTAGGGCCATTGGGCCCCTTATCAGAACAACTAGAACGGTCGCTGGTTGATTCGCATACGGCCTGATGCGCCGTACTCCGGCGAGGCGTCGTCGGTGCACATTTGCGGATACGGCCGGTATCGCGAAAGCGGTTGTGCAGCAGTCACCCTCGATGAGGAGGAGGCCGGCACCGCCGACGGTAGTTGATGTAGGTTCGCTGACCACAGGTACTGCGTGTCCAGGCGCGATGATCATCGACGCCCGTGAAAATTCTGGCGCCTCCCCCTGTTTCGCGCTTGTATTAGGCAGAGTCGGCCCGGCAGCCGTACCCGTCTGTCTTTGCGGTCGGCCAAGAAGAGTCGTCGAGCGATTCCAAGAGCACTCATGGGGTGTCGGGTAGGTCGATCCGGAAGCGCAGAACCAGTCCACCATCGGAAAGCCGCTTATGCGGCCAGTTGGCGTCGGAGAGCACCTGCAGCATCAGATGGTTTGTCGCTAACACGTCGGCGGTGAATCGGCGAATTCCCCGCGAGATCGCGACCTCGCCGAGGTGTTCGAGCAGAGCGGTTCCTACACCGACCGAGTGCTCGTCGTGCGCGACTGCGATCGCCACTTCGGCGGTCTGGGGATCGTCATCACTCACCACGTAGTGGGCCACACCGATCAATCGATCGCCATCGAAGGCGCCCACAGCGCAGCACATCCCGTTGAGTCGGGTGAGTTGCTGCGCGAGCCGTTCCAGATGCGCGGGCCGCATTGTGAAAAAGCGTAGATACAGGTCCTGGTCGGGTAAATCCTTGTGAAGCGCCAATACGGCCTCGGTGTCTTGGCCAGCCAGCCAGCGTAGGGACACGACCCTGCCGTCGAGAAGCTCGACGGCAGTGATGCTCGCTAGTGACTTCCTCGGAGCGCTATTAGGCGGTGGTCCCGGAACCTGATTCGACTCCGGGACCATCGGGGATGTCGGGTTAGCTGGCGGCTTGTACCGCGACGTGCTTCTCCGCGGCTGCCATGGCTGCCTGTTCGGGCACGGTCACGTCGACGGTCAGGATGCCCTTGTCGTAGCTGGCTTTGATGTCGTCTTCGTTGGCGCCAGCCGGCAAAGTGACCGCGCGGGTGAATGAGCCGTAGGAGAACTCTGAGCGGCCCTTGGATTCTTTTCTCTCGCTGCGTTCGGCCTTGATCGTCAACTGGCCGTCGCACACGGTGATGTCGACGTCCTTGACTGGATCGATGCCGGGTAGTTCGGCACGCAATAGGTAGTGCCCATCTTGCATTTCGTCCTCGAGTCGGATCAGGTGGGCGTCGATCATCGGACGCAGCCCTGTCCGCGATGGGAAACCGGTCCATACATCCGACCAGAAATCGGACCAGTCCGGCAGCCACGAGCGAGGTTGACGACGTGCAGGGAGATCAGCCATGATGCTCCTTCGTGGTTGGTTGTTGTAGGACTTACCATTTCGATCTTTCAACTTATGCGTTGCCATACGGTAGGGGCCGAAGTCCCATCCGCGGGGGTCGTTTGTCGGCGTAACGCGTCGAGCGTATTAGTCCGTGCAGTCATCGGCTGGTTTTGACGTGACCAGTTGCCAGTCGTGGGGCACTCCTTGGGCAGTCACCGTTTGGCCCTCGGCTTGCAGTTGGACGGTGGCCGGGCCAAGCCGCAAATCGGTGAGGGTCAGTCGGCCCCATCGACGCGGCAGGTGCGGAACCACGGTCAAGGTGCGCTGAGGTACGTGGGGAGCCAGGCCGAGAAGCGATCGCACCAGCAGCAGCGGTGCGGCACTGGCCCATGCTTGCGGTGCGCACGCGGTCGGGTAGGGCACCGGCCGGTAGAACCGTGATCGGGCGAATCCACAGAACAATTCGGGTAGGCGCCCGTCGAACGCGTCGGCCGCGTCGAGCAGACCGTCGGCAAGGCGCTCGGCCAGTGTGATCGCTCCGGGAAGGTGCCGGTAGCGCAGCAGGCCGGCCACCGCGATGGCGGTGTCGTGCGGCCACACCGAACCGTTGTGGTAGCTCATCGGGCTATAGGCGCCCATCGTCGAGGCCAGGGTGCGTAACCCGAACCCACAGTCCATTTCCTCGCTCGCGAGCCGCTCTATCATTTCGGCGGCGTGCTCATCGGTGGCGATTCCGGTCCACAGGCAGTGCGCGATGTTGCTGGTGAGTGCGTCGACGTGACGTTTGCTGCCGTCCAGAGCAATTGCATACCAGCCCTTTTCGGGGAGCCAGAATGCTTCGAGGAATTTCCCGCGCAGGGTGTCGGCGTGGTCACGCAGCTCGGCGGCTTGGGCCGGGTCGCCGAACGCCTCGGCCAGCTCGGCGCGCGCCAGCAGCGCCGCATATTGATAGCCCTGCACTTCACACAGCGCGATCGGCGGCTCGGCGGTGCGGCCCTCGGTGTCGTTAATCGCGTCGAAGCTGTCCTTCCAGCCCTGATTGATCAGCCCGCGGTCGGTCGCACGTCGGTATTCGATGAAGCAGTCGCCGTCGCGGTCACCGTATTTCTGGGCCCAGGCCAGGGCGGCGTCGGCGGCCGGAAGCAGCGAGCGCACCGCGGTTTCGTCGGCCCCCCACCGCCAGCACTCTCCCAAGAGCATGACAAACAGTGGGGTCGCGTCAACCGAGCCGTAATAGGCGACACCGTCGAGCGCGCCGCCGCTGCCGGGCCCGCGGCGCAGCTCGTGCAGGATCCGGCCCGGTTGCTCCTCGGTCATGGGATCGAGGCGCCGGCCCTGCAGCCCGGCGAGCCGCTGCAGCGTGCCCAGTGCAACGCCGACATCTAGTGGTAAGACCATCCATGCGGTCAGCAGGCTGTCGCGGCCGAACAGTGTCATGAACCACGGCACCCCCGCCGCGACGAACGGCTTGGTGTCTTTTTTTTCGTCGCAGATCAGCAACGCCCCCAGGTCGCTTTCTGTGCGGCGCAATACCTGGGTGAGCAGCTCGTCCTCGGCGGTTAGGTCGGTCGTGCGGTCACGCCATGCTTTGACGGTGCGGTCGGGTTTCAGGGTTTTGAGGTGGTCGCGGCGGGTGGGCACCTGGCGGTGTGCCGGTGTTGGTTGCGCGACGATCTCGGCCTGCCAACGTCGCCGGGCTGGCAGGACGATCTGCCAGGACAGCACGCCGGGTATCACGGTGGGATCCGCGGAGGCGACCACAGACAGTCCGCGTGCGGGATCGGTGAGGTCGGCCAGCACCAGTTCGGTGCCGAGCACCGTCGGTTCGGCGCCGTGCAGCGGTGCGCGGCCCTGCTTGACCGCGAAGAGATCGGCGAAATCGGCGTCGGCATGAATTTCTAGGCAGACCACGGTGCTTTCGTGGCCGAGGTTTTCCAGCGTGATCGTTTCGCGCAGGCCCCCGGCGATGAATCGTTCACGCACCAGCAACAGGTTGCTGTCACAAAATCCTGCGCGCGGGGCTTTGCGCAAGATGAATTGTGCGGTAAAGGGTTCGGGGGTCTGCACGGACAGCATGTCGGGCGTGTGTCCGTCAACGAGTAGCTCCCACCGCGACAGCACCCGCGTGTTACGAAGAAACAATCCCTGCGACGTTCCCGGGACGATGTCACCGTAGGCGTTGGACAGGCAGAACGTCGGGCCCTCGACCAGGGTGACCATAGCTGCAGCATCTTTGGTGCAAACCGGTTCATGGGTGTCGTGTGTGGGCGTGGGTGCGGTCATGCGCTTACCTCCAGGATTTGGCAGGCAGGCCGAGGCCGGGCCGGCGTGGGGGCCAGCCCGTCCGCCTGCGGCATCGCGGCAAGCGCTCGCCGGTAGATGCGTTCGTAGCCCAACCCGAGCTGCTCGACGCCGAAGTTGGCCTCGACGTGGCGACGGCATGCTGCCGGGTCGATCGTTGCGGTGCGGCCGATCAGCTCGGCAAGATCGCTTGGGTCGTCGCAGGTGAACCCCGTCACCCCGTCGACGACAACCTCCGGGACGGCACCCCGACGCAGCGCCACCACCGGCGTCCCGCAGGCCATCGCCTCGATCATCACCATTCCGAACGGTTCTTCCCACTGCACGGGAAATAGCAGACAGCGAGCCCGGGCGAGCAGACTGCGTTTGGCCAGCGCATCAGCTTGGCCGTATAGGGAGTCGCGGTCACCCAGCAGGGGCTGGACCGTCTCACGGAAGTAGGCCTTCTCGGCAGGTTCGATGCACTTGCCGGCGAGGACCAGCGGAACACCGGCCTGGTGTGCGGCTCGCAGCGCCAGATCGGGCCCTTTATCGGGTGTGAACCGGCCTAAGAACAAAGCGTAATCCTCTTTCTCGGCCTGAAACGGCCAATCCTCGACTCGCAGCGCGTTGTGGACTCGGCCCACCCAGTTCAAGCCGGGGGCCAGTGTGCGTTGGCGGTCGCTGATCGCGACCAGGTCCACGTCAGCACCGATGTCGCGGTAGTAATCGTGCATGTCGGTGTGCACCGGGCCATGCGCGGTGACCACGGTCGCTATCCCGCGGTCTTGGTAGGCGACCGCGTTCAGGGGCCCGGCCAAGGTGTGGTCATGGACGACATCGACGCCGTCGGTAGCGGCGAGTTGCTCGACCGCGTGGCCGACCTTGAGCGCATGGACAACTTCGGGTAACGGCGTGCCGAGCAGCTCTGGCACCGCGCGGTCCCAGAGCGGCACAAAGCGAGCCGCGGTACCTGGCTGACCGGCACCCAACAGAGTCACGTCGTGCCCGCGTGCCACCAACTCGTCGGCCAGATCGGCCACCACCGCTTCAATACCCCCGTACGCGCGGGGCGGAACATCGAAGTAGGGCGGCGCGACCAGGGCGATGCGCAGGCGCTGTCTCGGGTCAGCATCCAGTTCAGCTGATCCCGGGAACAGCCCGTGCCTGCGTCTGGCTGCTGAATCGCTTGCCGCATAACCGGTGTGATCGATCTTCATTGCCAACATCCTCGGAGATGGTGATTAGTGTCTGCTGGAGCGCGACATCCGGAGGCCGATTGACCTCAACGCTGACGACATAAGTTCAACCTCTCCAGAAATCAGCCCGGGGCTGCACCGATGTTGCGGCCCAATGAAATTCGTCTGATGAAACCGCAGCTATTGTTTACCTGAGGAACGCCTTAATGGAATACCTTGGGTGACAACAGGATTCTGCGCATTTAACGGGAATGCCGCGAATGCCAGCGGCGGCGCTTCGACCCGGCTTGGATTACTGCCCGCACGGCGATGTGCTTCTCGGCCGGCGCAGCCCGTTCGGGGACGGCCACCGAAACGGTCAGGATGCCTTTGTCGTAGGTAGCTTTGATGTCGTCTTCGTTGGCGCCAGCCGGCAAGGTCGCGCAGCGCACAAACGAGCCGTAGCGAAACTCCGAGCGGCCGTCGGCTTGCGTCTTCTCGCTGCGTTCGGCCCTGATCGTCAACCGGCCGTCGCGCACGGTGATGTCGACGTCTTTGGCCGGATCGATGCCGGGGATTTCGGCGCGCACCACATAGTGGCCGTCAGTCACCTCGTCTTCGAGCCGCATCAGCTGGGTGTCGACGAGCAACGGAAGATCGGCCCACGTGGAGAAATCGGGGAACGATTCGGTGGGTTCGAACAGCCGTCGCGGCTGACGCTGCGCAAGAAGGTCACTCATCATGCTCCTAAAGGCTTAGGCGGTCGGCGTACCTGTTGATCCGACCACCCTCCGCGGGGCGTCGATAGGGACCGATGTCACCCCCCAGGGGGTCGTTTGTCCACGTGGGGCAGCGGAACACCGGTGGGCAGCGGCTCTCTTGGGCTGAAGGTCCGTGCCACGCGATCCGTGGTCTGTGCCCTGCATGCGCGGGGGCCCAAGCCCGACGGCGCAGGATCATCGGGACGGTGTCACCAACCGCCAGTCGTCGGGTAGGCCGCGAGTCGTGACAGTCTCGCCCTCAGCTTCCAGGTGCACCGTGATGCCGCCGAGCCGCAGGTCGCTGAGCTTGACGCGACCCCACGCCTCGGGCAACTGTGGTGCCACCGCGAGTCGCCGCTGGGGCACGTGCGGCTCCAGGCCGAGGAACGATCGGACCAGCAGTAGCGGTGCCGCGCTGGCCCACGCTTGCGGCGAGCACGATGTTGGATACGGCACTGGAGCGTGGAACTGCGAGCGGGGAAATCCACAATACAGCTCGGGCAGCCGCCCACCGAACGTCGCGGCCGCGTCCAGCACGCCGGTGGCCAGCCGCTCGGCCAGTGCCAGCGCGCCCGGCACCTGGCGATAGCGCAGGAGACCGGCAACCGCGATCGCGGTGTCATGCGGCCACACCGAGCCGTTGTGATAGCTCATCGGGTTGTAGGCGCCCATCGTCGCCGCGAGTGTGCGCAATCCGAAGCCGGAGTCCATCTCCTCGGTTGAGAGACGCTCGATGATCACGCGGGTGTGCTCATCGTCCGCGATACCCGTCCACAGGCAGTGTCCGACATTGCTCGTCAACGCGTCGACTGGGTGTTTGGCGGCGTCCAGCGCGACCGCGTACCAACCCTTTTCGGGGAGCCAGAACGCGTCCAGGAACCTGGCTCGCAGCGCCGCAGCGCGCTCACGCAACCGCGCGGCCGTCGACGCGTCGCCGAACGCCTCGGCAAGCTCGGCGCGCGTCAGCAGCGCCGCATACAGGTAGCCCTGCACCTCGCAGAGCGCGATCGGCGGCTCAGCCACGCGACCGGCGGCGTCATTGACGCCGTCGAAGCTGTCCTTCCAGCCCTGGTTGATCAAGCCCCGATCGGTCGCGCGCCGGTACTCGACAAAGCCGTCGCCGTCGTGGTCGCCGTAGTTCTCGGCCCACGCCAGTGCCGCGTCGGCGGCCGGCAGCAGCGAGCGCACCGTCGCCTCGTCGACGCCCCACCGCCAGCACTCGCCCAGCAGCATCACAAACAGCGGTGTCGCGTCCACCGAGCCGTAATAGACACTGCCGCCCAGTACTTCGGTGCTGGCCGGGCCGCGGCGGATCTCGTGCATGATCCGGCCAGGCTGCTCCTCGGTGATCGGCTCTACCTGGGTGCCCTGCGCAGCGGCCAGCTGCTCCAGGGTGCCGATGGACAGTCCGACATCTAAAGGCAGTGCCATCCAGGCGGTGAGCAGACTGTCACGGCCGAACAGGGTCATGAACCACGGCGCCCCGGCGGCGACGAACGATCGGCCGCGACCGCTGTCGTCATGAATGAGTAACGCGCCCAGGTCGCCTTCGGTTTGCCGCAGCACCGCGTTGAGCACCTGATGACCGGTGTCGACGTTGGTTGCGGTGTCGCGCCACGCCTCGATCTTGCGGGCCGGGGCGCTGGCGCCTACGTGCTCGCCGCGGCGCAGTCGCGTTGTGATTTTCTGGTTGTCCCAGGTGGGTTGGGCGACGATCTCGGTCTGCCAGCGCTGCCCGGGTGCCACCACGACCCGCCAGCGCAGCGACCCGGGCAACACGGTGGGATCAGCTGATGCCGTGACGGACAGGCCGTGCACCCGCTCGGTGCGTTCGGCCAGCATGAGCTCCCCGTCGATGACCGTCATCTCCGCGCCCCCTAGCGGCGCACGGCCCTCCTTGACCGAGAACAGGTCGGCGAAGTCGGCGTCGGCGTGCAGTTCGAGAGAGACAACAGTGGGTTCGCGGTCGAGATTGCACAGCGTGATGGTCTCGCGCAGGCCATCAGCCACCAGCCGCTCGCGCACCACCAGCAGCGTGCTATCGGCCGACCCCGCGCGCGGCGTGCGACGCAGGATGAATTGCACCGCAAAGGCTTGCGAGAACTCCACTGACAGCGATTCGGCGGGCTGGCCATCGACGCGTAGCTCCCATCGCGATAGCACCCGCGCGTCCCGGAAGAACAATCCGTGTGAGCCGCCCGCTGCGATGTCGCCATGCCGGTCGGACAGGCAAAACGTCGCGCCTTCGACCAGCGTCACGGTGTCGCCGCCGGCCCCGATGCGGGACGGTTCGCCGCTGTTAAGCGCGGCCGGAATCGTCATGTCGTGGCTGGCCGATCGAGCTTACCGAAGTGATTGCGTTGCAGTTCAATGGATTTGACCACCCTCATGGCACTGTTGGGCCCGCCCGCCATCGGTACACGGCGTGCCATCGCTTCGACGATCACGAGCCGCCCTCCTCTTCCCACACCATCGGGAACAGCACACACTGTGCATCCGCTTCCAGTCTGCGCTCGTTGACCAGCGGCGCGCCCGAACGACATGATCAACGCTGAGGCTTTGGCCCTCAGCATCAGTGACTTCTGACTCCTTCGGGAAGAGACCTACGACGACGGCGCCCAGGCCATCTGGCACTCGTCCGCATTGTTTGCGATGGGCGATTCTGAGCGCTATGACAAGCGCAGGCGTTTACCGTCAGGATAACTGGCTGCCGCGCGGAGTCCACGGCGCGGCTGACGCCAACTTCGCGTGCGATCCGGGGTTTCGCCAGCTTGTTTCCGGCCCGCTAACTCGGCGGCGGCGCGCTAACAGTATGCCTGGACGGCACAGCCGGTTGTCGACGTGTAGACCGGGTGGGCCGATCGCCGTGGCAGCGTGCCGTGGTCGGTCAATACTGGTGCGATGGTGTGTTCTGCGACAAAGGGCTTGGCTTCCACGGTCATCCATCGGCTTGTCGACCGGGGGTTGCTTGCCTACGATGTGCCGGTCGCCGAATACTGGCCCGCGTTCGGCGCGATAGGTCGCGGGACTGGGTGACCCGGACCGCCACTGGACGCGGCGACGGCGATCTTTGGTCAATAGCGGCTCACCGACGCGTGGAAGACGCGGAGAATGAGGGCCGAGATTAGTGAGGCCGAGGAAGGAGGCAGCAATGGTCGCCGACCCACAATGCGCCCGCTGCAAACAGCCCATCGGACCGGGATGGCTCTACCTGGTTGCGCATCGCCGCGGCCAAGCCGAAACCGCCGACGACGATGCGGTGATTATTCATGTGCCTGACGAATGCCCACGGCCTGGAGAGCACGTTCCACGCTCCTAGCCGAGTAGCGGACTATCGCCTTGCACCCTTCAGCTGGTGATGCCACAGGTTTGATCGACCTGCCTGCGGGCAGGATGGCCAATGAATGATGATGTGGTGCTGCACGTGATCGACGCGCACAGATGTGTTGTGTGGTGGTCGGTCTCGTGTTCAGCCCTTCACTACGCCAAGGGGGATGAGGCGGGCGACCTTGCGGGCTAGCCCGGCGAGGTGGCTGGTTTGGATGACAGCGTCGATGTCCTTATAGGCCTCGGGTTTTTCCTCGGCGAGCCCCTTTCGGGATTTGCCGCGCACCAGGATGCCGGCATCCTCAAGGCTTCTGCTCAATGCCTCGGCGTTGGTGTGGCGGGCGGCTTGGTGGCGGCTTTGCACTCTGCCGGCGCCGTGTGCGGTGGAATAGAAGGCGGGGTTATCCGGCACACCGGCCAGCACGTAGGAGGCGGTGCCCATGGTGCCGGGGATGAGCACCGGCTGGCCGACGGCGGCCAGGTCGGCCGGCACGTCGGGATGGTGCGGCGGTAGCGAGCGGGTTGCGCCCTTGCGGTGCACGCACAGAGTACGTGTCTGGCCGTCGACGGGGTGCTCCTCGATCTTGGCGAGGTTGTGCGACACGTCGTAGAGCAGGTCCAGCGATGTCGTGGTTTCCTGCTCGAACACCCGGCGGGTTGCTTCGGTGAGCAGTTGACGGTTGGCGCGTCCGTAGTTGGCCGCCGCGGCCATCGCGGCCAGGTAGGCCTGGCCCTCGGGCGAGCGGGCGGGCACGCACGCCAACTGGCGATCTGGCACTTGAATACCGTAGCGGCCCATGGCGTTTCCCATCTGGTGGACGTGATCGGTACAGATCTGATGCCCGAGGCCGCGCGAGCCGGTGTGGATCATCACGCAGACGGTGCCTTCGGAGAGGCCCATCTGTGTGGCGGCGGCGGCGTCGTAGACGCGTTCCACGGCCTGCACTTCCAGGAAATGGTTGCCCGAGCCCAGGCTGCCGATCTGCCCGAGCCCGCGTTCGATCGCCCGCTCGCTGACCGCCGCCGCGTCGGCCCCCTGCAGCATGCCGCCGTCTTCGCAGCGCTGCAGGTCGCGCGCGACGCCGTGTCCCTGCTGCACCGCGAACCGGGCGCCGCCGGTCAACACGTCTTCCAGCGCACCGCGGTTGGGCAGCCGCCATACGCCTTTGGTGCCCACGCCGCGGGGTATCGCGACGTCGAGGCGGTCCATCACCGCGCGGATCTTTGGTTGCAGCCGCTGGCGGTCCAGGTCGCTGACCAAAAGCCGTACCCCGCAGGAGATGTCGAAGCCGACCCCGCCAGGCGAGACGACCCCACCGGCCTCGACGTCGGTTGCGGCCACGCCGCCGATCGGAAATCCGTAGCCCCAGTGCACATCCGGCATCGCATACGACGCCCGCACGATCCCGGGCAGCGTCGCGACATTGGCCACCTGAGCCAGCGCCATATCCCCGTATTCGTCGGGCAACAGCGACCTGGACGCGAAGACGATCCCAGGCACGCGCATGGCGCCCTCTTGCTCGATCCGGAACCGGTATGGGGTCTCCTCGACGATCTTCATGCGTCCGCTCACTCACACGTCAAGTGTCACCGCACACCGCCAGCCATGCCGGCCATGCGAGAAGCGAAGATCGTTGAGCGACACCGCCTTCGGCACGGCACCCACCTGAGGCAGCGTCGTTGCATCGACCATCACAAAGGTGGCGTCGACGCCACCGTCTGCACCGTTCAGATCGACATCAACCGGCACAGTACCCTCGGTATCCAACAAATAGATGACCTCATCGAGCACCGCGACCAGGAGATCGTCGTCACGGTCGGCCGTCACCCGGGTCAGGCGGATGCGGCGCGGCTGAGCCGACGTGGAATCCAGGAAACTTTCTACCGTGCCGAGCACCGCTTCCCTGATGCAGCCGTCACGAGTCGGCGCCCACGCCTCGATCCGCAGATCCGCAGTGTGCGGCACACTCCGATGCCCTGATGTCTGCGCTGCCATGGCTTTTCGTACTGCACTACGGGTTCGTGGTCACACCCACCCGGCTCAGGTGGTCGAGGAACCAGTCCCGGGCCAGCACCGCCACCTGCTCGAGCGTTCCCGGTTCTTCGAAGAGGTGGGTGGCCCGGGGAACCACCACGATTTCGCACGTGCCCGGTATCACCGACCTCGCCCGGCGATTCAGGTCGAGGACGACTTCGTCATATCCGCCCACAATCAGCAGCGTGGGCGCGCGCACCTTCGTCAGCGCCTCGCCCGCCAGATCGGGTCGCCCGCCGCGCGACACGACCGCCGCCACGTTCACCCGGGGATCAGCGGCCGCGACCAGGGCCGCGCCCGCCCCGGTGCTGGCGCCGAAGAACCCGACCGGCAGCGCCACGGTGTCGGGCTGGCCCGCCAACCAGTGCGTGACCTCAACTAAGCGCCGCGCCAGTAGCTGGATATTGAAGACGTTGTCGCGGTTCCGTTCCTCGTGAGGAGTAAGCAAGTCGAACAACAAGGTGGCCAGCCCGGCCCGGTTCAAGACCTCAGCCACGTAGCGGTTTCGGGGGCTGTGGCGGCTGCTGCCGCTGCCATGGGCGAACACGACGATCCCGGTTGGGTGCTCCGGGATCGTAAGGTGCCCGGCGACCGACACCGGGCCGGCGGTCACGCCGACCTCCTCGTCGCGCAACGGCGGATCCACGGCGCTGACCACAAACTGCCGGTAACCCTTGTAGGCGCGATCCAGCAGCGCGACGACCTCATCGTCGGAGGTCTGTGTGAAGTTGCGATATCCCTGCCCTACGGCATAGAAGAACGCCGGCGTTTGCAAACACACGACCTCATCGGCGTAGCCGGCAAACCTCTCGACGGTGTCGTCTGCGCCGATCGGCGCCGCCAACACCACCCGGCTCGCGCCGCGGGCGCGGGCGACCTGGCAGGCCACCTTGGCCGTCGCCCCGGTCGCGACGCCATCGTCGACGATCACAGCGGTGCGTCCCGCCAACGGAAACGGTTCGCGCCCACCGCGGAAGCGTTCCGAGCGGCGTCGCAGCTCAACCTGCTGCTCAGCTTCGACCCGGGTCACCTCGTCCTCGGACAGGTCCGCCTCACGCACCACCGAGTCGTTGATCACCCGCAGGCCGCCCTCGCCGATGGCGCCGAAGGCCAGTTCGGGCTGAAACGGCACCCCCAGCTTGCGCACCACAAGAACATCCAGCGGCGCCCGCAGGGCCTTGGCGACCTCGAAGGCCACCGGCACCCCGCCCCTCGGCAGCCCCAACACCACAATGTCTTGGCCGCGCAAAGATTCCAGCCGCTCGGCCAGCTGGCGCCCGGCATCGACGCGATCGTCGAACGGTCTCATAGTGCCGCGCAACGAACCCAGCCATCGGCCTATTGGCTGCCCACGATCACCGCTATCGTCGGATTTTTTCATCCCTCGAGTGTGTTCCGATGTGGCGGCGCGTCGAAGGGCCCTAAGGCCACTCCCGGTGGGGACCAACGCCTCCTGACCAGCGATCGCCGACCCTCTAACGTCGGCGACATTCACGCAAGGAAGGCCGGCGCCATGTCTGGACGCAGCACACATCCGGGTGTCGTGGTCGCCGTCGACGGATCCCCGTCATCGACCATGGCCGTGCGGTGGGCCGCACGCGAGGCATCCATGCGCAACATCGGCCTGACCGTCGTGCACGTCTGTGAACCGCCCACCCTCTGGCCGGCCGCACCCATCCCGGCCGTGATCTACCAACGGCACCAAGAGAGGGCCCGCCGGCTCGTCGCCGATGCGATTAAGATCGCCGAAGACAGTGTGCAGCAGGGCAATCGACCCGAGATCGACAGCGAACTGTTTTGCGCAGCGCCCACACCGACCTTCATCGACGTGTCCAAAGAGGCGCACATGATCGTGGTCGGCTGTCGCGGGCAAGAGGCGCTGCAGCGGACCCTGCTCGGCTCCGTCAGCACCGGATTGATCCATCATACCCACTGCCCGGTCGCGGTGATCCACGACGAGGCCCCAATCCTACCGGGACCCTCGCACTTACCGGTGCTGGCGGGCATTGACGGTTCGCCGGCCTCGGAACTGGCCACCGCGATCGCCTTCGACGAGGCCTCCTTCCGCGGCGTGGACCTGCTGGCCGTGCACGCCTGGACCGACTTAGGCACCTCGGGTGAGCTGATCAAGCACTGGTCGGCCCTTCAGTCTCGGGCCGCCGAGATCCTCGCCGAACGCCTGGCCGGCTGGCAGGAACGCTATCCCGACGTCACCGTTCACCGCCGGCTGGTGTTGGACCGCCCGGCCCGCCATCTGCTCGAGGAGTCCGAGTCCGCCCAACTCGTCGTGGTCGGCAGCCACGGCCGAGGCGGATTCGCCGGAATGCTGCTCGGATCGGTCAGCAGCGCCGTCGCACACGCCGCCCGCATCCCGGTGATCGTCGCGCGCTAACACTAACAACGTTGTCTACCATCATATTTGGAGGCTATTCGAAATGGGCGGCATCCCGATAGGACGGATCGCCGGATTCCCGGTCAGCGTCAACTGGAGCGTACTGGTCATCCTCTGGTTGTTCACCTGGAGCCTGGCCTCCACGTTGCCCACCGCCGTGCCCGGCTACTCGAAGGGGGCCTACTGGTTGGCTGGAGCGTGCGGTGCGCTGATCTTGCTCGGGTCGCTGCTGGCCCACGAACTCACCCACGCGATCCTCGCGCGCCGCGCCGGCGTCACGGTGTACGACGTGACGCTGTGGCTGTTCGGCGGCGTCACACGCCTCGGCGGTGAAGCGAAGACACCGAAAGAGGCGTTGCGGATCGCGGTGTCGGGCCCGTTGATGAGCCTGGCGCTCGCGGCGGTCTTCGCCGGCGGGGCTTATGGACTCGCGGTGCTCGGGGTCGCACACATCGTCGTCGGCGTCGCATGGTGGCTTGCGGGCATCAACCTGCTGCTGGGCCTGTTCAACCTTTTACCCGGCGCCCCACTCGACGGCGGGCGGGTCCTGAAGGCTTACCTGTGGCGCCGCCACGGCGATCCCGTGCGCGCCGGCGTCGGCGCCGCGCGCGCCGGGCGGATCCTGGGGTTCATTCTGATCGCGCTCGGGCTGCTGGAGTTTTTGGCGAAGGCGTTCGTCGGTGGCGTGTGGTTGGCATTTATCGGATGGTTCATCTACGCCGCTTCCCGCGAGGAGGAGGCACAGGTGATCACCCGACAAGCCATCGCCGGTGTGCGCGTCGCCGACGTCATGACCGCCAATCCCCACACCGCTCCTGCCGACATCACCATTGAGGATTTCATCCAGCGCTACCTGCTGGGTGACCGCCACTCCGCGTATCCAGTCGCCGACCGGGACCAATCGATCATCGGGCTGATCACCCTGGCGCAACTGCGCGCCATCGCACCCAGCCAGCGGGCTGCCACCTTGGTGCGCGAGGCCGCGATACCCCTACCCCGGGTGCCCACGGCGGCACCGCACGAACCGCTCACCGCGCTACTGTCCCGTCTGGGATCAGCCGCCGGCAACCGCGCTCTTGTCACCGACGCGGGCCGTGTGGTCGGCATTGTCACCACCAGCGACCTAAGCCGACTGATCGATGTGTACCAGCTCGCATCAGCACCAGTGGGTGCCGCTCACAGGCACTGATCGTCTACCTTGCTCGAGTAACCCACCGGATGTAGCGGGACAAGGTCTTTCGGGTCACGAGCGCCGCTTAGGCAACTGCACCACCACCCCACTTCGTGGACTGGCATGCATGGGCCGAAGCCTCAGCGGGCAGTGTCCTTGGGCGCAGCCTCTGAAGACGTTTGGCCCCTCGCACCCGGTTGGCTGGGTGCAATGGCGGCAGTGCCGGGAAGACCGGGGTCCGTCCTGAAATCCCGTGTCTCATCGACTAAGGCCAAACCGTCTCGATCTAAATTTCCGCGCGCCAAACATGCTCTCAGCCCGTCTCGTACACCGCTTGGGCGCCGTCGGCGGCGCCGCGGCGCAGTATCGGCGCGAACCGGACCCAGATGACCAGGGAGCCAACAGACAATGCGCCGAGCAGCATGAACGCCGCGGGGAATCCGAACGCTTGGGCAATGACCCCACCCAGCACCGGGCTGAGCGCTCCCCCCAGGCCCTGGGCACTCATGATCAGGCCCTGACCGACGTTGATGTGGCCGGTGCCGTCAAGTAATCGGGCCACCAGCCCGGGCACCGCAACGGACAGGATGCCTCCCCCGATGCCGTCGAGCACCTCCACCGGGATCACCCCCCAGGTGGTGATCACCCCCGCGGCTAGGAATCCCCGGATAGGCAGGGCGATCAATGCGATCAGGATCGCTAGCCAGTAGCCGCGGATTTGGGCGATGCGCGTGGCCACCAGCGCCGCGGGGATCATCACGGCCTGCGCGATCACCACGGTGGCCGCAACGGTGGTGAACGGGTTTGCATGGGTGGCGACCACGGCCAGCCCGTAGAGCGGCAGCATGGCCGCGTTGCCCAACCAAAACAGCACCATCGCGGCCGCGACTGCCAGCAGAGGCCGGGACTGCAGCAACACCCGCATCGCCTTGACCGGGGCTTGACCCGGGCCGTGGGCGGCCCCGCGCGCGACCTGATGGTCGATGTGGCCAGCGGGGATTGCCACCACGACGACGATGGTGATCACCGCAAACGCCGCGGCCAGCCAGAACACCGCGGGGTATCCGAACTGCCAGCCCAGCAGGCCAGATAACGCGGCGCCGACCATATTGCCGGCGTGGTTGTAGGCCTGGTTGCGGCCGTTTTGGCGGGTAAACCCCGCCTGGCCCACCACACCCAGGCTGATGCCGATTACGGCCGGGGCAATCGTTGCCCCCGCAATGCACATGGCCGCCTGTGCGGCGGCGATGACCCAAAACTGCCGCGACGCCAATATCAGCGCAGAAGCCGCCACGCTGCACAGTCCGACGGCGATCACGCAGGAGCGCTTGCGCGTGGTGGCATCGACCACCGCTCCCGCCAGTGGAACCGCGACCATGCCGACGATCGCACCGAGCGTGATGACGGTGCCGATGGCGCCAGTCCTCCAGCCACGACTGGCCAACAACACACCCAAAAACGGGCCCATCCCGGCCGACATGTCAGCCATGAAGAAATTCACCGCATACAGCGTCGCCCGATCACGCTGCCGCACAATCGGCCTCACTGCGCTCTGGCCTCCACCGGCTCGATTCTTCCCCGAACCAGGCGCGGCCTCACCGCGAACCCTCGAAGGTCGGGCGCAACGGCACGCTGGCCGGCTACAAAGCGCAGGTTGCGTCCGGCCGGACAAGCAATTCGCGTTGGATACCGACACCGCGGTGCTGCTGACCCAAGCACGGCGCCGCGGCACTCACAGTCATGACGCGAACCCATCGAGGCCGTCAGCGCGTAAATCCCGGACCGCCTACCGCCGCTGATTGATTATCCGCCGAATGCCTGGCGGCCAAGCCGTTCGACAACGCAGCCGGCGTGCGTTGGGCGATTTCCTCGGTCGTCGAGCGACGCCCGTGTTTGATCGGACCGGCGTTGCATCTCGCGGCCACGGTGTGGGCGGTCAGGCGAAGGTGTCGTCGCGATCGGGTTCGGGGCCGAAACGGAATCGTTGGCCGGTAATGCTTGCGGCGTGTACGCGAACGTAGCGAAGTTTCAGCGTTGCAACCCAGGGCCGCAGTCCCGCACGATCCGCCTCAGTGATCTCCGCGCTGGTCGACAACACTTCGGCGGTGCCGTGGATAACGACGCTCCAGCCTTCGTCGAGTGAATGACTGTCGGCTTCGAACGCCACGTGTTTGTCGATGACCACACTCAACAGCTTGGTGCCTTCGGCGGTCCGAAACAGCACGGTAGGGCGCTCGACGACGAAGTTGACCGGAAAGATTTCGGGGCGCGAGCCCGCGCATGTCACCAAACGGCCCAGCGCCACGCTGGCCAGCAGTTCCCAGCTCTCATCTTCACCGAGGATGGTCACCGGCTCCTCGCGGGCAGTCATGGCCAACCCTAACCCGGCACGCGCCCGCATCGGCAGCGCTGGCGTGACGGTCCTCGCGCACATCTAAAGAGGCCCGATTCGAGGTCCTCTGGCCTGGGTTGGCCGCAACCGGTGCTGTTGGCCACTGAGATCGTCGAACGTGATAGTGAAACCATGGCCAGCACACTGGGCGGTAATTTCGATCGCGAATACCTCCGGGCGTGCATCGATTTAGGCCAGCAAGACGCCAACGCAGTGCTCACCGGGCTCCCCGCCCACGAAGTCCCCTGGCGCGCCGATGGACCATGTAAGCGACCCTTGGTCGCCAAGGTTGGATGTTCGTCTGACCGCCACGGCAGAGCAGGTTGTCGATGTCATGCTGCCATCCGGTGTTACGGACACAGTTCAGTATCACCCGACCGCTGGCCAATAGCCCGGCTGCCGCAACGACGACGATCACCCACGTCACAAGTGCGGCCGCGACGGCCTCATTCGCGGCACGCGAGAGCGCCGCGGGCTCATCGACCTGCTGAACATCGTCATCGACCCAGATGCCGACGCGGTCGCCAATTTGAACCGTCGGCGCGGTGTCGACCGCGCCCCCATGTGCGGTTCTGCCGAGCACCGGCCGGGCAGGCGTGTTGATCACTCCATGTGGCGGCGCTGATTCCGCGCCGGCGGCGTGCAGGTCGGTCAGCGTCGCGAGGACAGCGTGACGAGTCTGCGCCTGTTCAGCGTAGAGGTGGCCGCGGACATCGTGCACTGCGGTACCAACAGCAGCGGCGCCGAAGGGTGCGGCCAGAAGCGCCACCACGACAGCTCCCAGCATAAGCACCGCCTCGACCCGATCGACCTTGCGCACCAGTGGATTACGGCTAAACAACCGCAACATCGGCCCCCACGGCAGGCGCAGCGTAAACGGTTCCATTGCAGCTCCTTGACCAACGTTGAGTCGATTCGATGATCATCGCCGTGCTGGGCGCGCGGCTCCTAGGGCCCTTCGGCCTTGACGCACAGAGGCGACGGTCACCAAAGTGGTTGGGCGAGGACGGGTTCGGGACCTATGGCCCGCACCCGGTGGCTAACGATCCTGTGAGCAGCGTGACACCGCTGCATACCCTCGGCCTCATCGCTGCCGGGTCGCGTCCACCCCGACCACGTCTCAACTCGCAGGTCAGATCAGTTGGCGCGCTCGATCCGCAGGGGCGGTGGGCATCGGCGTCGGCGAGCAGCTGCCAGATTCCGCGAAACGCGCGGCTAGGTCCTTTTAGCTTGCAGGACAATCACATCGACAACTTCGCGAAGGTCGTCGCGAAGCTGCGGTGGTCGGAGTCCCTGCCGGTGGTCTGCGGTGGTCGCGGCCGCCGATCCCCGCGTGCGGGTGGCAGCGGTAGTCTCCCGCGGCGGACGGCCAGATCTGGCAGGCCTGGCCCTGACCAAAGTCGTAGCACCGACATTGCTGATCGTGGGTGGGCGCGATCACATGGTGCTGGAACTGAATCGGCAGGCCCAGGCCATGATGCACGGTCTCTGCGAGCTCACCGTTGTTCCCGACGCTACCCATCTCTTCGAGCAGCCGGGAACACTCGAGCAGGTTTGAGCAGCAACGTAACTTGAGCACACCCGCCGCCGACGCGGCTGACGAGATGGAGCAGCTCGGCTGAGCCCCCTCAGGCCCACCGCACCCTTGGCGGTCCGCTCATCGCGCGCGGACGGCAGGTTCCTTCAGTGGCTTGTCGGCGTGCAGGCAGGCGATCGCCTCGGTTACCATCGGCGCAATCGAGCACACCCGGACCAAGGTGCCTGCGGTCTTGACCGCGACGCTGTCGGTGACGAGCACACGGCGCAACTCAAGCTCGTGCAGGCGGCGGACCGCAGCGTGGACCAAAAGCCCATGCGTCGCGGCCACGACAATGTCCTGTGCGGCGCCGCGCATACGTAGCAGTCCAACCGCGGCTTCAATGGTGGCTGCGGTGGTGATCATGTCATCGATGATCGCGATCGGGCGGCCGCGGACCTCGCCAGCGATGTCCAATGCTGCGACGGCTGAGCCGCTTTCGCGTTGTTTGCGAACCACCGCCACCGGGCCGTGCAGCACCGCCGCATACCGTTCGGCCAACTTGACCGCACCGAGGTCGGGGGCGACGATTATCGCTCCCTCCGGCAGCTCGGTGGCGAGCTCACCGGACATTGCGGGGACGGCGGACAGCGTTTCCACCGGGATGCGGCACACGGCTTCCAGAGCGGGCGTGTGCGGGTCTACAACGACGAGCCGGTCGGCGCCCGCGGCGGCGATCGCATCCGCGACAACTGCCGATCCGAGGGCCTGACCTGCTGTGGTACGTCGATCCTGGCGGGCGTAGCCGAAGTACGGCACCACCGCGGTCACGCGGGCTGCGCGGGCCCGGCGGCACGCGTCGAGCAGCAGGAGTAGTTCGACGAGGTGGTCGTTGACCGGTGGTGATGTCGGTTGGATGACGTAAACATCGGAACCACAGATGTTTTCGACAACGGGACGAAGCTCCCCGTCCGGGAATCGCTGCAGGGGGCAGCCTTCGGACTCGACCCCTAAATAGTTGGCGACGGCACTGGCCAAATTCGGGTTGGCGCTGCCGGAGACGATTCGCAGAACGGTCATCGGGCATCCTTTCCGTCGCCGCACAGAGTCCATGCTGGTGCCGCGACACCGATTCGGGTCATCACCCTCGACCCTCGCACCGACTCGACGTCGGGCCGAGGGGCCGAAAGTCCTCTGTCGGCCGCGGGAGGTCGTTCCGAGGCGAAGCCGAATGTTTCCAGCCTTGCTTGGCCAATTCAGTTCAGGGCGGAAGTGAGGATCGCAGAACGGATTGAGTAGGACGGGGCTGAGGTCGCCGGTCCACCGTCGTCGGCGCGAAGGGACAAATGGCACTAGGCGAAGAACATCGCCTTCTTTATGGTTGGACTACCCACGCGATGGTTGGACTACCCACGCGGCAAATACGGGTACCGTCACGATTCAGGAGTTACACAATCATGAGCACTCACTATGAGGCCGGTCCTGCCGCAGGCGAATACAGCGTCGAGAACGAAAATCAGCTTCAACCAGAGGACACCCTCATCGACCGCGGTGTGGGCGATATGCTCGACGAGGGCTATTCGCCGCCCGAGCGACTATATGGGCATGGCGCGTTTGGCCCATCTGAAACCATGGACCAGATGCTTGTTGAGGAAGAACCGGATCCGGCCGCGCGCATCGATGTCCTGTTCGATGAAGCCGAGCAGCAACGCTCCGACGAAGCCGAGCGCGAGACCGAATTTCCAAAGCACCGCGAGCTTGGCCGGGCGCGAGCCGGCCGGCTTGTCGCGCCGGACCAGGGATTTGGCGAAGACGCCGAGGCAGAGTTGGTCGCCGAGGACGTCGGTATCTGCGGAGGCGCAGCCTCTGCCGAGGAAGCCGCGGTTCACATCATCGACGACGAGGTTTACGTCATCGAAGACGAAGATTAGCGAACTCGTAACTCCAATTCCCCACGCGCTGCCCCCGGCGACAATGGGGGGGAACGCACTAATGTTGGCGGGCAACGATCACCGGGATACGGGCCGCATGGCCGATGGCGGTGCTGACCGACCCGAGCAGCGGTCCGGCGTATCTGCCGCGGTCGTGGCTATTTGACCACGATGAGTGGGCGGATTCGGGGGAATGCAGGGCGTCCACTTACTCAAGGACTTGAACGCGCATCATCGAGGCCGCAATGACGAAGAGCAACCAGCACGCCCTCGGCAGCGCCCAGACTGCATTGGCCGCTGCGGCCAGCAGCCTGGTGATGATGGGTCCCAGCGGTTATGGGTTCGGGCGAACACTTTTGGCTTGCTCAATCAGGGCGGGTATGGGCACGGTGGTGTGCGGCTGATGGGTTGTCGGCGAGTCGGCGTCCCTTTGCGAGGAACCCGCGTAGCCGGTTCAGCGGCCAGGTGTTGATTACTTCGCTGGCTGAAACCCAGCCGCGCTGGGCGCTAGCGACACCGTAACGGATGTAGTCCAGATGCGGCACGGCGTGGGCATCTGTGTCGATCGCGAAGACAACGTCGTGTTCGCGAGCGCGGCTCACGAGTTCATCGCTGAGGTCCAACCGGTCGGGAAAGGCGTTGATTTCCATGGCGGTATGGGTGCGGGCTGCAGCCGCGAATACCACATCAGCGTCGAAATCAACTGGCCGACGACGACCGAGAAGGCGGGTGGTCGGATGGCCGATGATGTTGACGTAGGGGTGCTCAATTGCGGTGAGCAGGCGCCGGGTCATCTGCTCGCAGGTCTGGTCGAGGTCCGAGTGAACGGAAGCAACCAGGACGTCAAAGCCGGCAAGGAAGTCGTCATCCCAGTCCAGCGAGCCGTCGGCGGCGATGTTGAGTTCGGAGCCGTGCAGCAACTCGATACCGTGGCGGCGAGACAGCTCGGGCAGCTTGCGGCGCTGTTGGAGGGCCTTATCGCGCGTCATCCGTTGCATCGCTAGCTGCGACGCGTGATCGGTGATCGCGCAATAACGATAACCGTGGCGGGACGCGGCGGCGACCATCTCATCCAGGCCGGCGAGGCCGTCGGTGAGATTGGTATGCACGTGGAGGTCACCGGCGATGTCGGCCGTCGCCACCAAATCTGGGAGATGGCCCTCCAGCGCGGCTTCGACTTCTCCGCGGTCTTCGCGCAACACGGGCGGGATCCACGGCAGCCCAAGTCCGGCGTAGACGTCCGCTTCGTCTGTCGATGCCAATAGCTGGCCGTTGTCGACGCGGAACAGCCCATACTCGGACAGCTTCAGCCCAGCCCGCACCGCCAATTCGCGGATGCGGATGTTGTGGGCTTTCGAACCGGTGAAGTACTGCAGTGCCGCACCCCAGACGTTTGCAGGCACAACCCGCAGGTCCACCTGGATACCTTTGGTTGTCACCACCGACGATTTGGTGGGCCCGTGGGCCAGCACGCGATCCACCAACGACATGGTGCAGAAGTAGTCCATCACGGTTGCCGGGTCCTTGTCTGCGGCGACCAACAGATCGATGTCGCCGACAGTGTCGCGCATCCGTCGCAACGATCCTGCGAAGTCGACTCGGCTCACCTGCGGCAGTGCGGCCAGCCGCGCAACCAGATCCTCGGCAATATCCAGAGCGATCGCCAGCGGCATGCGCCCCCCGACCTCCTGCATCTGGCGGATCGCGCGGGCCAGGTTCCGTTCGCTGATCTCGCCCCAGCCTTTCAGGTTGCGCAGCTGCTCGTCGTGCAATGCGTTTAGGAGCTCGGGCATCGACGATATGCCCAGCTCCACATAGACCTGATGGGCCCGCTTCGGTCCGAGTCCAGGGATTCCCAGCAGAGCGCGCAGACCTGCGGGCAGCTGGGCGTGCAGCTCCTCAAGCGCAGCGATGCGACCACTCTGCCGCAACTCGAGCAGCTTGTCAGCGGTGTGTGCGCCGATCGCCGGGATCGCTATCAAACCTTTCCGGTCGAGAGCGTCTAGATCGAGGGGATAACCGGCAACCGAACGGGCGGCCTTCTCGTAAGCACGCACCCGGTACGGATCGCCACCAGAGATGGCAATCAGATCGGCCAACTCCTGCAGTGCCTCGGCCGCAACGTCATTCGAACGCATGAAGGGCTCCAACATAACCCCCGGCCGCGCGCCTGTTCCCCATAAGTTTCCCGCACACCAGCGCACCACCGCCTTTGCGGTCGTCGAACCAGATACAGAATGGATGCCGCCGTGTGCGCTCACCAGCGGGCGAAAGACCTCGTTGTTGGGACTTCTGACACCGATGCGTGTGACTTCTGAACTCACGCATCTCCGCGTCGCGGCGGTAACCTCAAGGATCCCGATCGGCCGATGCGAGAGATTACTTTCATTATGAAAATGTGGATCCAAATTGAAGGCCACGATGAGGGCGACGAGTGTCCGGATGACGCCACCTATGAGGTGCTCACGGGCGGTGTGCTAAAGGTCAGCAGCGGCAACGATATTCACCTCTACAGTCCGGCGTACTGGCAAGAGGTCACGATCGATACCCGCTCCGCGGCTCAGCGCAACGAACAAGCCCAACAACTCGACGAAGATTTCAAATGGCAATAAATATCGCAGCGGCGCAACGGGTAAGCGCGGATCCGATTCGCCTTTGGACCGCAACGCAATCGCTGCTTACCTGCGTCGGGTGGACACCAGCCCGACGTGCATGGCTGGCCGCCGCCAGCGAAGCCGAAATGGCCAACACTGGAAGGCCCTCGCGATCTATCGATCTAATGTGACCCGCCTACCAGCTGTGGACGCGTGCGATTCTCTAGTGCCAGACGCCAATGTCCTTGGTGTAGAACGAATTGGCGAGTCCAACCGACTAGGTCCAAGCGAGTGGATGCGGCCCAATTGACCAACAAAAGCTTAGACTCACTCACCGGATTCTCATCTTGTGGCGGATCCGCCATTTTGACGTCACACAGATGAGAATTCCGCCATCTTGGATGAGACCCAACACGCCCGGCCGGCGGGGCGCTCGCGGATCGCAACTGTTGACATAGCGTCGTTACTGTCGTACGAATAAGACATGGCTGCCGTTATGTCTCACGAAGCGCCGGTCGCTTTTCAGCTGGCCACCGCCGACACCTGGCCCAATCCGTGGCCGATGTACCGCGCGTTGCGCGATCACGACCCGGTGCACCACGTCGAGCCGGCCAACCACCCCGAGCATGACTACTACGTGCTCTCCCGGCACGCCGACGTGTGGGCCGCGGCCCGCGACCACGAGACCTACTCCTCCGCCAAGGGTCTGACCGTCAACTATGACGACCTGGAACTGATTGGACTGCAGGACAATCCGCCGTTCGTCATGCAGGATCCACCGGTGCACACGCAGTTCCGCAAGCTGGTGTCGCGCGGCTTCACCCCCCGGCAGGTCGAGGCGGTGGAGCCCAAGGTCCGGGAGTTCATCGCCGAGCGCATCGAGGGGTTGCGCGCGGCCGGCGGCGGCGACATCGTCACCGAGCTGTTCAAACCACTGCCGTCGATGGTGGTCGCCCACTATCTCGGTGTGCCCGAACAGGATTGGGCCCAATTCGACGGCTGGACCCAGGCGATCGTCGCAGCCAACACCGCCGAGGGCGGCGTCGCGGGCGCACTGGAAACCGTCGGCGACGCGGTCGGGTCGATGATGGCCTACTTCACCGGGCTGATCGAGCGGCGCCGGACCGAACCCGAGGACGACACCATCTCGCACCTGGTGGCCGCCGGGGTCGGCGCCGACGGCGATATCGCCGGCACGCTGTCGATCCTGGCGTTTACCTTCACGATGGTCACCGGCGGCAACGACACCGTCACCGGAATGCTCGGCGGCTCGATGCCGCTGTTGCACCAACGACCCGACCAACGCCGGCTGCTGGTGGACGACCCGGACCGCATTCCCGATGCGGTCGAGGAGTTGCTGCGGATGACCTCGCCGGTGCAGGGATTGGCCCGCACCGTCACCCGCGACGTGACCGTCGGCGAGACCACCATCCCGGCCGGGCGACGGGTGCTGCTGCTGTACGGCTCGGCCAACCGCGATGAACGCCAATACGGTTCGGACGCCGACGAACTCGACGTGACCCGCCGCCCACGCAACATCCTGACGTTCAGCCACGGCGCACACCACTGCCTGGGCGCCGCCGCGGCGCGGATGCAATCCCGCGTCGCGCTGACCGAACTGCTGGCCCGCTGCCCGGACTTCGACGTGGACGAATCCGGCATCGTCTGGGCCGGCGGCAGTTATGTGCGCCGTCCGCTGTCGGTGCCGATTCGAGTGAAGTCCTGATGCCGGGGAACGACTGGCTGGGTGCGCACCGGACCGAAGCGGCCGCCGACCGGATACTCGATGCGGCCGAGCTGCTCTACACGCAGCGCGACTCGGATTCCATCGGGATGAACGAAATCGCCAGGGCGGCGGGCTGTTCCCGTGCGACGCTGTACCGCTACTTCGAGAATCGCGAGGCGCTGCGCACCGCCTACATCCACCGCGAAACCCGTCGGCTGGGCCGCGAGATCATCGCGCGCACCGGCGACATCGAGGACCCGCGCGACCGGCTGGTGGCGAGCATCCTCGTCACGTTGGGGATGGTCCGCGACAGCCCGGCACTGGCATCCTGGTTTGCCACCACCCGCCCGCCGGTGGGTGGCGAATTGGCCGGGCGCTCCGACGTGATCGCGGCTTTGGCGGTTGCGTTCCTGCACTCGCTGGGGCCCGAGGATCCCGCCGTCGTCGAACGCCGGGCCCGCTGGACGGTGCGGGTGATCGTCTCGCTGCTGACGTATCCGGGCCGCGACGAAGACGAGGAACGGGCGATGATCGAGGAATTCGTCGTGCCGATTGTGACGCCGGTTTCCGCCCGCCGCTAGTGTCGATCGCGAGCGCGGCTCAGTCCCGGACGCGGGTGAAACGGTGCAGCAGCCACGCCAACGGGATCGTCACGACCAGCGTCGCAACGTACAGGTACAGCATCGAGCCGGTGTAGACACGCGCGCGGACCACGTAGTCCATTGCGAATTCCATGGTAATCAGGTGAATCAGGAAGATCTCGTAGGAGATCTCCCCCAGCCACACCATCGGGCGGCTGGCCAGGATTTGCGAATACCAGCCTTGGGTACCAGGAGCGCCACCCAGGGCCAGCGGCGCCACCGCGAGCGCGGCGATGACGGCATAGAAACACGTCTTGAACAACGCCTCGCTCAGCGTCGCCGGGGAGGTCGTGGGCGCGCCGGCGATGGGCGTAGCCACGATGAAATAGCTGATCACCGCCAGCGGGATGGCCACGAATCCGTAGCCGCGCACCCCCATCTCCTGCAGCACGGTCAGGATCATGCCGGCGAGGAACCACGCCAAATAGGTGGGCAACCACAGCCGCGCGCCGTCGGGAAACCAGTGATCGGTATGCACCAGGACCAGCCAGGCCGGGCTGATCAACACCATTCCCGCCAGGGCGCCCAGCACCAATTTCGGCTGCCACTGCCGCCGGCAGATGACCACCAGCAGCAGGTATGCCAGCAGCGGCAGCAACACGTAGAACGCGGCCTCCACCGCCAGGCTCCACATTTGGGTCAGCCCCTGATGCAGATACTTGCCCAGGTAGCCGTTGCAGTAGATCTGGGTCAGCGTCAGGTTGCGCGCCAGCCCCAGCCAGCTGTGCCCGGGGTTCGGCCCGGCATCGCGGAAGTGATACAGGACGTAGGCGAACAACACGGTGATGACGTAGGCGGGCATGATGCGCCGAACCCGGTGCCACGCATAGCGACTCAGCGACGGCGGAGCGCCGCTTCGTGCCGCCGACTTCACCCACGGGCGGAACAACAGGTAGCCGGAGAGGACGAAGAAGATCGGCACCCCGATCTCCATCCGCGAACCGACCAGGCCCCAATACCCGTGCGTGTACTTGCCGGTGGTGTAGGCCGCGTGGGTGCCGACGACGAGGAGCGCGGCGACCGCGCGGACCCCGGTCAGCGACGCGATCCGGTCGACGCGAGAGGTCTGCTCGAGCCCGCCCTGGGCGTCTTGTTCTTCGGACAGCGTCATCCGCCGGGTTTCCTGCGCGGTTTCCCACCGTCGCGGCCGGGGGGCTTGTTGGCGGATGCGCGCTCCGGTTGCAGGTTGATGAGCACCCCCGAAATACGGGTGTTTTCAAGCCTTTTCACCGTCGACTTGGGCAACTTGGCCGGCAGTTCCACCAACGAGAAATCCGGCCCGATCGCGATATGGCCGAAATCGCTGCGATGCAGCCCGCCCTCATTGGCGATGGCGCCAACGATCGCGCCCGGACCGATCTTGTGCCGCTTGCCGACCGCGATGCGATAGGTGGCGAAGGGCTTTGTATTCCTTGGCCGTTCGGGGCGGTCACGACGTTCGGTGCGACGCTCGCGTCGCTCCGGCGGCGGTTCGGGCGCCATCAGGAATTCCTCGCCGTCGCGGGATTGCAGTGCCAGCGCGGCGGCGATGTCGGCCATCGGGGTGTCGTGCTCGCGTTCGTAGTCCTGGACCAGCTTGCGGAACAGATCGATTCCGGGGGCACCGAGCGCGGTGGTGATCGAATCGGCGAACTTGGCCACCCGCTGGGCGTTTACGTCCTCGACGGTGGGCAATTCGATTTCGGTGAGCGTTTGCCGCGTGGCCTTTTCGATCGCCTTGAGCAGGTGCCGCTCGCGCGGGGAGACGAACAACAGCGCGGTTCCCGAACGCCCGGCGCGGCCGGTGCGCCCGATCCGGTGCACGTAAGACTCGGTGTCATGCGGGATGTCGTAGTTGAGCACGTGCGATATCCGCTCGACGTCGAGCCCGCGTGCGGCCACGTCGGTGGCGACCAGGATGTCGATGCTGCCGTCCTTCAGGGCGGCGATGGTCCGCTCGCGCTGGCCCTGCGGGATGTCCCCGTTGATGGCCGCCGCGGCAAAGCCTCGGGCCCTGAGCCTTTCGGCGACCTCCTCGGTGGCTTGTTTGGTCCTGACGAAGACGATCATCGCCTCGAACGGCTCGACTTCGAGAACCCGTGTCAGCGCGTCCATCTTGCGCGGACCGGCGACCTGGATGTAGCGCTGCGAAATATTCTCGGCGGTAGCGGTTTTCGCCTTGGTGCTGACCTCGAGCGGATCGTGCAGATACTTGGTGGTGATCTTGCGGATGGCGGGCGGCATGGTCGCGGAAAACAACGCCACCTGTTTGTATTCCGGGGTTTCGGACAGTATGC
The DNA here is from genome assembly GCF_010731775.1 of Mycobacterium mantenii. Taxonomy (NCBI): domain Bacteria; kingdom Bacillati; phylum Actinomycetota; class Actinomycetes; order Mycobacteriales; family Mycobacteriaceae; genus Mycobacterium; species Mycobacterium mantenii. The sequence continues at coordinate 2,977,334 of NZ_AP022590.1, forward strand.
GATCGACTTCTTCGGCGAAGCCCATGGTGAGCATCTCGTCGGCCTCGTCGAGCACCAGGTAGTCGACGTGGGACAGGTCCAGCGTCCCGCGTTCGAGGTGGTCGATGACCCGGCCCGGAGTGCCCACCACCACATGGGCGCCGCGGCGCAGCCCGGCCAGCTGCACGCTGTAGGACGAGCCGCCGTAGATGGGCAGCACGTTGATCTTGGGCAGGTGGGCCCCGTACCGGCTGAAGGCCTCGGCCACCTGCAGGGCCAGCTCCCGGGTGGGGGCGAGCACCAGCGCCTGGGTGGCGGTGCTGGTGACGTCGATCTTGGACAGGATCGGGATCGCGAAGGCGGCGGTCTTGCCGGTGCCGGTCTGGGCCAGCCCGACGACGTCGGAGCCCGCCATTAGCGCCGGGATGGTCGCGGCCTGAATGCCGGTGGGCGATTCGTAGCCGACGTCGGCGATCGCCCGCAAGACCGAGGGGTTGATCTGCAGGTCGGCAAACGTCGTTGAGGCAGCTTCAGTCGAGCTGTCCGAGAGGGTCATCGTCCAAGGAGTCTAGTGGTGACCGCGAGATCAGCGGAGCTGAGCGCTGCGGGTCACGGCCAGCCGTCCGATCCGGTGATCATCAGCACACCCGGCCATGCCTGCCACAGCCCCGGACCCGATGACGGTACGGTGCGGAGATGTGTGGTCGCTGCCGTGTCGTACCGAGCCACTGGCCGGCTCGGTCGCTGTCGCTCTGTTCGCCTTCACGTTGACCGGTTGCGGTTCGGGAGACTCCACCGCCGCGAAGACGCCGCAGGCCAGGACGACTTCGGAGACGGCGTCCATCACGGCCCCCGCCACACCGCCGGCGGCCGCCCAGCCCGGCAACGCCCAGCCGGCCGATCCCTGCGCGGTCAACCTCGCCTCGCCCACCATCGCCAAGGTGGTGTCCGAGCTGCCGCGCGACCCGCGCAGCCAGCAGCCCTGGAACCCCGAACCGCTGGCCGGCAACTACAACCAGTGCGCGCAGCTGTCGGCGATCATCATCAAGGCCAACACCAACGCGGTCAGCCCGACTACCCGTGCGGTCCTGTTCCACCTGGGCCAATTCATCCCGCAGGGCGTGCCCGACACCTACGGATTCAACGGCGTTGACCCGGCGCAAACCACGGGCGACACGGTGGCGCTGACGTATCCCAGCGGGATCAACGGCTTGAACACCGATGTGAAGTTCCACTGGAACGGCAACGCGGTCGAACTCATCGGCAATACACCCGCCCACTGATCCGGCACACGCCCGCCCGACACGGCCCTCCTGTCGGAGGGCTGACCTACAGTGGCTCCAGTGTTGGTCTCCGGCGACAGCATCGTCTACAGCGCATCGGATCTTGCCGCCGCCGCCCGCTGCGAATTCGCGCTGCTACGGGACTTCGACGCGAGGCTGGGTCGCGGGCCCGCCGTCAACGTCGAGGACGAGCTGCTCACGCGGACGGCCGAGCTCGGTAGCGAACACGAGCGACGCGAACTCGCCTCGCTGCGTGACCGGTTCGGCCAGGCCGTCGCGATCATCGGCCGCCCCGCCTACACGCCCGCCGGCCTGGCCGCTGCCGCCGCCGCGACCCGGCGCGCCGTCGCCGACCGCGCGCCCGTGGTGTATCAGGCCGCCATGTTCGACGGCCGCTTCGTCGGCTTCGCCGATTTTCTGGTGCGCGACGGTGAGCGGTACCGCGTCGTCGACACCAAACTGGCCCGCTCGGCCAAGGTGACCGCGCTGTTGCAGCTGGCCGCCTACGCCGATGCGCTGGCCGCCTCCGGCATCCCGGTCGCGCCGGAGGCCGAACTGCGGCTGGGCGACGGAACCGCGGTGCGCCACCGCGTGTGCGACCTGATTCCGGTGTACCGCTCCCAGCGGGCGCGCCTGCAGCGCCTCCTCGATGAGCACTACGCGAGGGGCACCGCGGTTCGCTGGGACGACGAAGACGTGTCCGCCTGCTTTCGCTGCCCGGTGTGCCTCGAACAGCTGCAAGCGGCCGACGACGTGCTGCTGGTCGCCGGTATGCGAGTAGACCAGCGGGACAAGCTCTTTGACGCGGGCATCGGCACGGTCGCGGAGCTGGCCGATTATCGCGGCCCAGTGCCCGACCTGGCCGCCGGCGTGCTGAACAAGTTGACCATCCAGGCGAAACTGCAAGTCCGCCAACGTGAAACCGGTATCCCTCAGGTCGAGGTGATCGACCCGCAGCCGCTGGCCCTGCTGCCCGAACCCGACCCGGGGGACCTCTTCTTCGACTTCGAAGGCGATCCGCTGTGGACCACCGATGGTCGCGACTGGGGCCTGGAATATCTGTTCGGCGTCCTAGAGGCGGGGCCGACGGGGAGATTCCGCCCACTGTGGGCACACAACCGGGCAGACGAACGCAAGGCGCTAATCGGTTTTTTGGCGCTGGTGGCCAAGCGCCGCAAGCGCCGCCCGAACATGCACATCTACCACTACGCGCCCTACGAGAAGACCGCATTGCTGCGGCTCGCCGGGCGCTACGGGGTGGGCGAGGACGAGGTCGACGAACTGCTGCGCAGCGGCACGCTGGTCGATCTTTACCCCTTGGTGCGCAGGAGCATTCGCGTGGGCGCGGAGTCGTTCAGCCTCAAGGCGCTGGAGCCGCTCTACATGGGTGCCCAACTGCGCGCGGGTGACGTGACCACGGCCACCGGTTCGATCACCTCCTACGCACGGTACTGCGAGCTGCAGGCGGACGGCCGCGGCGACGAGGCCGCATCCGTGCTCAAGGAGATCGAGGACTACAACCACTACGACTGCCGGTCCACTCAGCAATTGCGTAACTGGCTGATGTTGCGCGCCTACGAATCTGGCGTCGTACCGATCGGCGCCCAGCCCGTGGCCGACGGCAACACCGTCGACGACCGCGACCAGCTGGCGGTGACGTTGTCGACGTTCAGCGGGGCGGCGGGCATCGACGACCGCACCCCGCAGCAGACGGCGGTGGCGCTGCTGGCCGCGGCGCGCGGCTACCACCGGCGCGAGGACAAACCCTTCTGGTGGGCGCATTTCGACCGGCTGAACTTCCCCATCGACGAGTGGGCGGACAACACCGATGTGTTCGTTGCCGAGCGCGCTTCGGTCAGTGTCGACTGGCACATGCCTCCCCGCGCCCGCAAACCGCAGCGACGGCTTCAGCTACGCGGCGAGCTGGCGCGCGGCGACCTGAAGAGTGAGGTCTTTGCGCTCTACAACCCACCGGCGCCGCCCGGCATGTCCGACAACCCGGACCGGCGCGCGGCCGGCCGGGCCTCGGTCATCGAAGCCGACGATCCGGCGGTCCCCACCGAAGTGGTTGTGCTCGAACGAGTTGGCAGTGACGGCAAGACTTTTCATCAATTGCCGTTCGCGCTGACCCCCGGTCCGCCCATTCCGACGACGGCCCTGCGCGAGTCGATCGAGGCGATGGCCGCCGCGGTGGCCACCGGATTGCCGCAACTGCCCTACAGCGCGATCGTCGACGTGCTGGTGCGCCGGCCGCCCCGCGCGCGGCGCAGCGCTCCCCTGCCGCGCAGCGACGACACCGTCGCCGACATCACCGCGGCGCTACTCGATCTGGATTCGTCATACCTGGCCGTGCACGGACCGCCCGGTACGGGCAAGACGCACACCGCCGCCCGGGTGATCCACGACCTGGTCACCAAACACCGTTGGCGCGTCGGTGTCGTCGCGCAATCGCATGCCACCGTGGAGAACCTGCTGGACTGTCTGATCGACGCCGGCCTGGATCCGCAACGGATCGCGAAGAAACGCTACGACCGCCAGGCCCCGCGCTGGCGGGAGATGGATGGCGGCGCGTACGCAGCATTCCTGGCCGACACCCCGGGATGCGTGATCGGCGGCACGGCATGGGATTTCGCCAACGCCAACCGGATACCGCCGGGAAGCCTGCATCTGCTGGTGATCGACGAAGCCGGCCAATTCTGTTTGGCCAACACCATCGCCGTGGCCCCGGCCGGCGCCAACCTGCTGCTGCTCGGCGACCCGCAGCAGTTGCCGCAGGTCAGCCAGGGCACCCATCCCGAGCCGGTGGACACCTCCGCGCTGGAGTGGCTGGTCGACGGTCAGCGCACGCTGCCCGACGAACGCGGCTACTTCCTGGACCTCTCCTACCGCATGCATCCGGCCGTCTGCGCCGCGGTGTCGGCGCTCTCCTACGAGGGCAGGCTGCATTCCCACGACTGCACCGCCGCCCGCCAACTCGACGGGTATCGGCCCGGCGTGCAGCTGCTTTCCGTTGAGCACCACGGCAACTCGACCGAAAGCCCCGAGGAGGCCGACGCGATAGTCGCCGAGATCGGCCAGCGGCTGGGCGCGTCGTGGACCGACGAGCACGGCACCCGCCCGTTGACCGCCGCCGATGTGATGGTGCTGGCGCCCTACAACGCGCAGGTGGCGCTGCTGCGCCAGCGGTTGACCGCCGCGGGACTCGGCGGGGTGCGGGTGGGGACGGTCGACAAGTTCCAGGGCGGGCAGGCGCCGGTCGTCTTCATCTCGATGACGGTGTCGTCCATGGATGTGGTGCCGCGCGGAATCTCGTTCCTGCTCAACAGGAATCGACTCAACGTCGCGGTAAGCCGGGCCCAGTACGCGGCCGTGATAGTGCGCTCGCCGTCACTGACGGAATATCTGCCCGCAACCCCCGCGGGCCTGATCGATCTGGGCGCCTTCCTGGCGCTCACCCAGCCCGATCTGCGGTGACCGCCTAGCCTGTCGACGGGTGCCGCCCCGAACCGGTGGGGTCGTCGTCCGGATCGGAACGGTGGTGCTGGCCCCGCAGCGATTCACCCTCGGTGAAATGACGCCCGGCCGAGCCGTTGTGTTGGCGGCGCGGCGGCCGGGTGAGCCGATCGCCCGGCGGGATGGATTTCGGCGAGCGCCGCACCGCCACCTGACGAAGGCGCTTGCCGCTGTCCACATGAGACCCGTTGTGGGCGTGGCCGATTGGCTGGGCCTGCCCGGCCGGATCGTCGAGCACGGTGTGCCACGAATCGGCGGGGCCGCGGCGCGCCTCGTCGGTGGGCGCCGGCCGCGGACGATCGACCCGCTGCGGGCCCCGCTCAACCTCGGGCTCGCGCACCAGGACGAACTCGACGTACGCGTCGTCGTCATAGTCCTCGTCGACGACGTCGGCGTCATCGGGTGCGGACAGATCGTCGCGGCCCCTGCCGTCGCCGTTGCGCGACCAGGGCGCATAGCCCGCCAAGAACAGTGCCGCGATGATCCCGAACAGCGCGATGAACGCGGGCAACAGCACCGATTGCGACATCGCGGCGGCGAACGGTTCCCGCAGGAACCCGGGCAGTCGCAAGGTCAGCGTCTCCTCGCCGCCGCCGGACGGCCGGCGCGGCATTTCGGCGGTGATCCGCCAGGTCATGAACGCGGCCATGCCGGCGCTGCCGAGCACCGCGCCGAGCTGGCGCACGGAGTTGTACACCGCAGAGCCCGCGCCGGCCAGGTGCGGCGGCAGGTTACGCGTCGCGGTGGCGGTCAGCGGTGACCACACGAACGCCATCCCGACACCCATCGCGAAGAACGGCAGCACCAGCCGCCAGATCGGCGTCGTCGGCGACATCTCGAAGGTCAGCCAGGTCAACGCGATCGCCAGCACCGAAAAGCCGAACCCGAGCACCGGTTGGGGGTGGTATTTGTCGACGATCCTACCGACGAACGGCGCAAACACACCGTTGGCGATCGCCATCGGCGCGATCAGCAACGCCGACCGCGTCGGCGACAGCCCGCACACGGCCTGCGCGTAGAACGTCAGCGGCAGCATCATGGCCGTCGCGGTGAACGAGATGATGGCGACCCCGACGTTGCACAGGCTGAAATCGCGGTCCCCGAAAATCACCAACGGAATCAGCGGCTCGTGGGCGTTCAGCGACTGCCAGAACGCGAAGGCCGTCATGAATCCGACGCCCGCGACGATCAATGCCCAGATCCAGGGCTGCCAGTGCGCGGCCTGCCCCTGTTGCAGCCCGAACACGATCAGGAAGATGCCCACCCCAGACAGCCCGACCCCGATCAGGTCGAAGCGGTGCGACTGGGTGGGCAGCACCGGGATAAGCCAATACGCCAGCCCCAGCCCAATGACGCCGATGGGGACGTTGACGAAGAAGATCCACTGCCATCCCAGCCCGTCGACCAGCACACCGCCGGCCAGCGGGCCCACCAGGCTGGCGACACCGGCGGTGGCACCCCACAGGCTCACGGCGACGCCGCGCCGCTCGGCCGGGAAGATCCGAGTGATGGTCGACAGGGTCTGCGGGGTGAGCAGCCCCGCGCCGACGCCCTGCACGACGCGCGCGGCGATCAGCATGGCGGCGCTGCCGGCCAGTCCGCACCACACCGAGGAGACGGTGAACACCACCAGGCCGATCAGGTACAGGTTCTTGGGACCGAACCGGTCACCCAACCGCCCGGCCACCAGCAACACCACCGCGTAGCCCAGCAGGTAAGCGCTGGTCACCCAGACCACGGTGTCGTAGCCGATGCGGAGATTGGCCATGATGGTCGGGTTCGCGATGGCGACGATGGTCGAGTCGACCATGATCATGAAGAAGCCGATCATCATCGCCCACAGCGGATTCCAGGGGTTCTCTGACTGCGGCGAACTGCGGGTGAGAAAGTCCCAGCGTCGGGCCGCCCGCGCCGGGCCTGAGCCCGCGCGCCGCGCTCCCCCTGGTGTGCGGGGCGTAGCCGTGGTCATCCACCAACCTCGTTTCGCTCCCGACGATGCTGTTCAGCCGTCCGGTCCGTGTGTCCACCGGCCCCAACCACGCAGGTCAACTCCACGCGTGCGGCGCGGTGAACGGCATGAGGACCGCCAAACGGCACGGACCGTCGCAGACATCCCGCCTGCATTATTCCCGGTGAGGCAATAGGCCGGCAGCCAAGGATCCGGTCAGAGTGCGCAACGCGACAGGATTTGCCCACCGGCACGTTAGCCTGAGGGAACGCCATCTGCAGGAGAGACGATATGCGGGCTCGACGGAAAAGGTCGCCGAACCGGTTTTTCACCATGTCCGACGCCGGACAGCCACCGACTGAGAGCAACGGTCGACCCAAAATGTCCGCGCGGGCGTTGGCACAGGTCATCGAGCGGGGCTCGCGGTTGCAGGGGCCGGCCGCCGAAGCCTACGTGACCCGGCTGCGCAACGCGCACCCTCATGCCAGCCCGGCGGAGATCCTGGCCAAGCTGCAGAAGCGATACCTGGGCATCGTGACGGCCGGCGGCGTCGCCGTGGGGGCCGCGGCGACCGTCCCCGGCATCGGCACGATCAGCGCCCTGTCCGCGGCGGCCGCGGAAACGGTGACGTTCCTGGAGACCACCGCGTTCTTCGTGCTGGCCGTGGCGGTGGTCCACGACATTCCGGCCGACCACCGGGAACGGCGCCGCGCGCTGGTCCTGGCGGTCCTCGCCGGTGACAACAGCGAACACGCCGTCAGGCAGCTGATCGGACCGGGGCGCACCAACGGCGGCTGGATCTCCGAGAGCCTGGCCGCCCTGCCGCTGTCGTCGATGTCGCGGCTGAACTCGCGGCTGCTCAAGTCCTGGGTCAGGAAGTACACCGTGCGGCGCGGCGCCCTGTTGTTCGGCAAGCTGCTCCCGGTGGGAATCGGCGTCGTGGTGGGCGCCATCGGCAACTACCTTGCCGGCAAGAAGACGATTCGCAACGCCAACAGGGCGTTCGGCGCCCCGCCCGCGCGCTGGCCACGCGCGCTGCATTTGGTGCCGCCCATCCACGAAGCCGGCTAGCGGCGACCGCAAGCGCGGCCGTGGCGATCGCAAGCGCGGCCGTGGCGATCGCAAGCGCGGCGTAGCCGGGCCGCAGCGGGTCGCCACAACAAGGCGTAGCCGGGCGCAGCGGGTCGCCGGCCCCGGCCTCCCGCGTGCCCCCCGGTCAGCCTGGCGGATCGGCGGCGAAAGGTTAGCCTTTATAGGGCGGAAACAATGGGTACCGCCATGGGTGTGAAGTGCTCGGTCATCCGGGGCCGACAAGGGTGCAGGCGCCGCGGGAATGCGCTTGCGAAACAGAAGGATTGAGGCGAACTGCGGTCGTGAGCAACATAAGTTCACCATTCGGGCAAAACGAATGGCTGGTCGAGGAGATGTACCGCAAGTTCCGCGACGACCCCTCGTCAGTCGATCCGAGCTGGCACGAGTTCCTGGTCGACTACAACCCCGAGCCGGCCAGCGAACCCGTGCCGGCTGCCCCGACCAGCGGTGATGGCTCGCCCGCCCCGGCGGCAGCGCCCGCGACGCCGGCCCCAGCGGCCCCGCAGACCCCCGAACCCGCCAAGCCCACGCCCCCCGTCAGCCCGGCCGCCGGCAATGGGGTTCCGTCGCGACCGGCGAAGTCCCCGACTCCCCCGCCGGCGGAAGGCGACGAGCTGCAGACGCTGCGCGGCGCCGCGGCGGCCGTCGTCAAGAACATGTCGGCGTCGCTGGACGTGCCGACCGCGACCAGCGTCCGCGCCGTCCCGGCCAAGCTGATGATCGACAACCGGATCGTCATCAACAACCAGCTCAAGCGCACCCGCGGCGGCAAGATCTCGTTCACCCACCTGCTGGGCTACGCGCTGGTGCAGGCGATCAAGCAGTTCCCGAACATGAATCGGCACTACGCCGAGGTCGACGGCAAGCCCACCGCGGTGACGCCGGCGCATACCAATCTGGGCCTGGCCATCGACCTGCAGGGCAAGGACGGCAAGCGTTCCCTGGTGGTCGCCGGCATCAAGGGCTGCGAAGCCATGCGCTTCGCGCAGTTCGTCACCGCCTACGAGGACATCGTGCGGCGCGCCCGCGATGGCAAGCTGACCGCCGAAGACTTTGCCGGAGTGACCATTTCGCTGACCAACCCGGGCACCATCGGCACCGTGCACTCGGTGCCGCGCCTGATGAACGGCCAGGGCGCCATCATCGGTGTCGGCGCCATGGAGTACCCCGCGGAGTTCCAGGGCGCCAGCGAGGAACGCATCGCCGAGCTGGGCATCGGCAAGCTGATCACGCTGACCTCGACCTACGACCACCGCATCATCCAGGGCGCGGAGTCGGGCGACTTCTTGCGCACCATCCACGAGATGCTGCTGTCGGACGCCTTTTGGGACGAGATCTTCCGCGAGCTGGGCAACCCGTACCTGCCGGTGCGCTGGAGCACCGACAACCCGGACTCGATCGTCGACAAGAACGCCCGGGTGATGGAGTTGATCGCGGCCTACCGCAATCGCGGTCACCTGATGGCCGACATCGATCCGCTGCGGTTGGACGGCAGCCGATTCCGCAGCCACCCCGATCTCGAGATCCTCAACCACGGCCTGACGCTGTGGGACCTCGACCGGGTGTTCAAGGTCAACGGCTTCGCCGGTTGCGAGTACAAGAAGCTGCGCGACGTGCTGGGTCTGCTGCGCGACGCCTACTGCCGCCACATCGGCGTGGAGTACACCCACATTCTCGAACCCTCGCAGCAGGAATGGCTGCAGCAGCGCGTCGAGACCAAGCACGTCAAACCGACGGTGGCCGAGCAGAAGTTCATCCTGAGCAAGCTGAACGCGGCCGAAGCCTTCGAAACCTTCCTGCAGACCAAATATGTTGGGCAGAAACGGTTTTCACTGGAAGGCGCAGAAAGCATCATTCCGATGATGGACGCCGCGATCGATCAGTGCGCCGAGCACGGCCTCGACGAGGTGGTCATCGGCATGCCGCACCGCGGCCGGCTCAACGTGCTGGCCAACATCGTCGGCAAGCCGTACTCGCAGATCTTCAGCGAGTTCGAGGGCAACCTCAACCCGGCGCAGGCGCACGGCTCCGGGGACGTCAAGTATCACCTGGGCGCCACCGGTGTGTACCTACAGATGTTCGGCGACAACGACATTCAGGTATCGTTGACCGCCAACCCGTCGCACCTGGAAGCCGTCGATCCGGTGCTGGAGGGTTTGGTCAGGGCGAAGCAAGACCTGCTGGACCGGGGCGCGGAAGATCACGGGGACGAGAAGGCCTTCTCGGTGGTGCCGATGATGCTGCACGGCGACGCCGCGTTCGCCGGTCAGGGCGTAGTCGCCGAGACCCTGAACCTGACCAACCTGCCCGGTTACCGCGTCGGCGGCACCATCCACATCATCGCCAACAATCAGATCGGCTTCACCACCGCGCCGGAGTATTCGCGGTCCAGCGAATACTGCACCGACGTCGCGAAGATGATCGGAGCGCCGATCTTTCACGTCAACGGCGATGACCCGGAAGCGTGCGCGTGGGTGGCCAAGCTGGCCGTCGACTTCCGGCAGGAGTTCAAGAAGGACGTCGTCATCGACATGCTGTGCTACCGCAAGCGCGGACACAACGAGGGCGACGACCCGTCGATGACCAACCCCGCGATGTACGACGTCGTCGACATCAAACGCGGAGTCCGCAAGAGCTACACCGAAGCCCTGATCGGCCGCGGCGACATCTCCATGAAAGAAGCCGAGGACGCGCTGCGCGACTACCAGGGCCAGCTGGAGCGGGTGTTCAACGAGGTTCGCGAGCTGGAGAAACACGGCGCGCTGCCGAGCGCCTCGGTCGAGGCCGACCAGATGCTGCCGGCGGGCCTGGCCACCGCGGTGGACAAGGCGTTGCTGGCCCGCATCGGTGACGCATTCCTGGGTGTGCCCGACGGCTTCACCGCACACCCGCGGGTGCAGCCGGTGCTGGAGAAGCGCCGCGAGATGGCCTACGAGGGCAAGATCGACTGGGCCTTCGGCGAACTGCTGGCGCTGGGCTCGCTGGTGGCCGCGGGCAAGCTGGTGCGGCTGTCCGGTCAAGACACCAAGCGCGGCACCTTCTCCCAGCGGCACTCGGTGATCATCGACCGCAACACCGGCGAAGAGTTCACGCCGCTGCAGCTGCTGGCGACGAACGCCGACGGCACCCCCACCGGCGGCAAGTTCCTGGTCTACGACTCGCCGCTATCGGAGTACGCCGCCGTCGGCTTCGAGTACGGCTACACCGTGGGCAACCCGGACGCCCTGGTGCTGTGGGAGGCGCAGTTCGGGGACTTCGTCAACGGCGCGCAGTCGATCATCGACGAATTCATCAGTTCCGGTGAGGCCAAGTGGGGCCAGCTGTCCAACGTTGTGCTGCTGCTGCCGCACGGCCACGAGGGCCAGGGCCCCGACCACACCTCGGCCCGCATCGAGCGCTTCCTGCAGCTGTGGGCGGAGGGTTCGATGACGATCGCGGTGCCCTCGACGCCGTCGAACTACTTCCACCTGTTGCGGCGGCACGCACTCGACGGTGTGCAGCGTCCGCTGATCGTGTTCACGCCGAAGTCGATGCTGCGCAATAAGGCGGCGGTCAGCGACGTCAGGGACTTCACCGAGATCAAGTTCCGCTCGGTGCTCGAAGAGCCGACCTACGAGGACGGCATCGGTGATCGCAGCAAGGTCACCCGGGTCCTGCTGACCAGCGGCAAGCTCTATTACGAGTTGGTCGCCCGCAAGGCCAAGGACAACCGGGAGGACGTGGCGATCGTGCGGATCGAGCAACTCGCCCCGCTGCCGAAGCGGCGGCTGAACGAAACGCTGGACCGCTACCCGAACGTCGCGCAGTACTTCTGGGTCCAGGAGGAGCCGGCCAACCAGGGTGCCTGGCCGCGATTCGGACTGGAGCTGCCCGAACTGTTGCCCGACAAGCTGACCGGGCTCAAGCGAATCTCGCGCCGGGCGATGTCGGCGCCGTCGTCGGGCTCGTCGAAGGTGCATGCCGTCGAGCAGCAGGAGATCATCGACACGGCGTTCGGCTGACCGGGCCAGGGGGCCGAACCGCGCGCCGGATTCGGCGACCCGCAAGTATCAGGGACCGCTGGTACCGGCTAGCCTCGACGCAAACGTGCCGATAAGGAAGGGTGCTCATGCAAGGGTTCGCCGGCAAGGTCGCGGTGGTGACGGGCGCGGGTTCAGGTATCGGGCAGGCGCTGGCCCTGGAGTTGGCCCGCTCGGGCGCCAAGGTGGCGATCAGCGACGTCGACCTCGAGGGTCTGGCCCACACCGAGGAGCAGTTGAAGGCGATCGGCGCGGTGTTCAAGTCGAATCGGCTCGACGTGACCGAGCGCGAGGCCTTCCTGGCCTACGCCGACGAGGTCAAAGAGCACTTCGGCAAGGTCAACCAGGTCTACAACAATGCCGGCATCGCCTTCACGGGCGACGTCGAAGTCAGCCAGTTCAAGGACATCGAACGGGTGATGGACGTCGACTTCTGGGGCGTCGTCAACGGCACCAAGGCGTTCCTTCCGCACCTGATCGCCTCGGGCGACGGACACGTCGTCAACGTGTCCAGCGTGTTCGGGCTCTTTTCGGTGCCCGGGCAGGCGGCCTACAACTCGGCCAAGTTCGCCGTGCGGGGTTTCACCGAGGCGCTGCGACAGGAAATGGTGGCCGCCGGCCACCCGGTGGCGGTGACCACGGTGCATCCCGGCGGCATCAAGACCGCGATCGCGCGCAATGCCACCGCCGCCGAGGGACTCGACCAGGCCGAGCTGGCCAAATTGTTCGACAAGAGGCTGGCCAAGACCACTCCACACCGCGCCGCCCAGATCATCCTGGACGCGGTGCGCAAGAAGAAGGCACGGGTGCTGGTCGGCTCGGACGCCAAGATCCTGGACATCTTGGTGCGGCTGGCGGGGCCGGGTTACCAACAGCTGTTCGGGCCGGTCATGGGTCGGTTGCTACCGAAGCAGTGATCGATGTCTCAAGGCGGCGCGATCGCCCAATCAGCATTTCGCCCTGCTGTAGCCGGCATCGCTGGTAACGATTAACGTCAAGCGGTCAATCCGCCACGAGGAGTGTTCCATGGATACGTTCGCCGGCAAGGTCGCCGTCGTCACCGGCGCGGGTTCGGGCATCGGCCAGGCGCTGGCGGTTGAGCTGGGCCGGGCGGGTGCCACAGTGGCGATCAGCGACGTCGACACCGACGGGCTGGCGCAGACCGCGGAGCAGTTGCAGGCGATCGGGGCACCCGTCAAGTCGGATCGCCTCGACGTGACCGAGCGTGGGGCCTTCCTGACCTACGCCGATGCGGTCAACGAGCACTTCGGCAAGGTCAACCAGATCTACAACAACGCCGGCATCACGTTCATCGGATCCATCGAGGACAGCCGGTTCAAGGACATCGAGCGGGTGATCGACGTCGACTATTGGGGCGTCGTCAACGGCACCAAGGCGTTCCTTCCGCACCTGATCGCCTCCGGCGACGGACACGTCATCAACATCTCGAGCGCGCTCGGACTGTTTTCGGCGCCCGGCCAGGCGGCCTACGTCTCGGCCAAGTTCGCCGTCCGGGGTTTCACCGAGGCGCTGCATCAGGAGATGGCGCGCGCCGGTCACCCGGTGCGGGTGACGACCGTGCATCCGGGTGGCATCAAGACCGCGTTTGCCCGCAACGCCAGCGGAGTGGAGGGGCTCGACCACGCCGAGCTGGCCAGCCTGTTCGAGGAGCAGCAGGCCAAGACCAGCCCGCAGCGAGCCGCGCAGCTCATCCTCGAGGGCGTGCGCAAGAACAAGCCCCGGGTGCTGGTCGGTCCCGACGTGAAGGCGATGGACCTGTTGGTGCGGGTTGCCGGGCCGAACTACGAGCGACTGCTGGGCGGGCCCGTGATGAGCCGGCTGCAGCAGTTCGTACACCGGTTACTGCCGAAGCGCTAACCCCCTGGGCCCTGGGTGTCAGCGGCCGAGCGGATGCTCGGCCAGCCAGCCGCCCGCCACCGCCTGCGGGTCGGCACCGCTACGCACCTGCCGGCGCATCTCGACCAGGGCCGCGGTGTCCAACACGCCGGCCACTTCGTTGATCGCCAGCAACTGCCGATCGCTGAGCGCGTTGCGGCGATACAGCGGCACCACGTTCTCCGCGCGGACCAGGGCGGGTTTGCCGTCGGCCAGCGCGACCAGGTCGCCGGGAGTGCCGGGGTCGGCGGTGGTGGTCCACCCCGCGGTCAGCTGTCCGGCCCGGATGGCGCCGAACAGCATTGCGGCATCCGGGAATTCGCGCGGGGCGGGCAGCCGGCAGGAGCCGACCGTCGACGGTTCCTGGTGCCCGGCGAAAGTCCCGACGACGAGGCCGCCGCAGTGTTGGGGCAGCGTGCTCAGATCCGCGCTGACGTCGCTGCCTCCCCACGCCTTGGCGGTGGACTGACTCACCAGCAACACGGGTTTGTCTTCGGCGGCCGTCGTGTAGTCGCCCGCGACGACGCCCTCGGGCAGCGCCGCGATCATCGCGCGATAGACGTCTTTGTCCGACATCGCCGTCGCGCCGGGCTGCAGGGTCTGCAACGTGCGGCCGGTGAAGGCGGGCACGACGGTGAATGCGCCGGAATCCAATTGCGGCTTCGGGTCGGCCGCGGTCGCGGTCCGCGCACCGAACCCGTATGACCGCAGGGCGGCGACGTAGACGCCGGCCAGCAACGCCGAATCGGCGTCGGGCCGGGATCCGACCACCACCTCGGCACGGGCGCGACGGTCACCGGTGTCGGTTGCGCAACCGGCCACGGCGAGTACGGCGGCGAGCAGCGGCACCGCCAGCCTGCCGATTCTCACCCCCCGGAAACGGAAGTGTCTGAAGGTTCTGTGGCCAGCGCCACCGCGGTGGCGACCGCTTCACTGACCCGGGTGTCCAGCGGGCTGGGGACGATCCGGTCGAGCGCGAGGTCGTCACTGACGACGGAGAAGATCGCCTCGGCCGCGACGACCATCATCTTTTCGGTGATCCGGCGGGCACCCGCTTCCAGCGCACCGCGGAACACCCCGGGGAAGGCCAGCACGTTGTTGATCTGGTTGGGGAAATCGCTGCGGCCGGTGGCCACCACCGCGGCGTACTTGGCGGCGATGTGCGGGTGGATCTCCGGATCGGGGTTGGACAGCGCGAATACGATGCCGCCGGGTGCCATGGTGGCGATCATCTCCTCGGGGACGACGCCCCCCGACAGCCCGAGGAACACGTCGGCGCCCCGGATGGCTTCGCCCAGGCTGCCGGTCAGGCCCGCGGGGTTGGTGCGCTGCGCCAGAGCCAACTTGACGTCGTTCATGTCGTCGCGACCGGTGTGCAGAATCCCGCGCGAGTCGAGCACGGTGATATCCGAAACACCCATCACCATAAGGAGATTGGTGCACGCGACACCGGCCGCCCCGGCTCCGGACACCACCACCTTCAGCGAGGTCATGTCGCGGCCGAGCAGCTTGCCGGCACCCATCAGCGCGGCCAGCACCACGATCGCCGTGCCGTGCTGGTCGTCGTGCATCACCGGGCAGTCCAGCGCCTCGATGAGGCGACGCTCGATCTCGAAGCAGCGCGGTGCCGAGATGTCCTCGAGGTTGACCGCGCCGAACGTCGGGCGCAGGCGCACCAAAGTCTCCACGATCTCGTCGGGATCCTTGGTGTCCAGCACGAGGGGGATGGCGTTCAGCCCGCCGTACGCCTGGAACAGGGCGCACTTGCCCTCCATCACCGGCAGCGACGCCGCGGGCCCGATGTCGCCGAGGCCCAGCACCGCACTGCCGTCGCTGACCACGGCCACCAGCCGGTTCGCCCACGTGTAGCGGGCCGCCTGGGCGTGGTCGGCGGCGATCGCCCGGCTGACCTGTGCCACACCGGGCGTGTAGGCGATCGACAAAGCGCGTTGGGTGTCCAGCGGGGACGTCAGGCCCACGGAAAGCTTGCCGCCTACGTGTGCCTCGAAGATCTCCGCGTCAGTGATCACGCCCTGCTCTGCGTGGTTCTGTATCGATTCAAGCAATTCGGACACGCGCTTCAGGGTACTGACTACCCATTTGTAGGCCTAATTGGTGAGGTAGGTCTCAGTGCCGTCCCCGCAGGCCGCTAGATCAGCTTGAGCTCGGTGACGGCGGCGCGCTCGTCGACCAGCTCGGCGGTGGTCTTGTCGATGCGGCCGCGGGAGAACTCGTCGATCTCCAGCCCCTGCACGATCGACCAGTTCCCGTCCTCGGTGGTGACCGGGAACGACGACACGATGCCCTCGGGCACGCCGTAGGAACCGTCGGAGAACACCGCCATCGAGACCCAATCGCCCTCCGGGCTGCCCAGCAGCCAGGAACGGGCGGCATCGACGGTGGCCGAGGCCGCCGAGGCGGCCGAGGAGGCGCCACGCGCGTCGATGATCGCCGCGCCGCGCTTGGCGACCGTCGGGATGAAGTCGTTCTCGATCCAGTTCTGGTCGTTGACCACTTCGGCCGCGTTCTTGCCGCCGACCTCGGCGTGGAAGATGTCGGGGTACTGGGTGGCCGAGTGGTTGCCCCAGATCGTCATCTTCTTGATGTCGGTGACCGCCGCGCCGGTCTTGCGGGCCAGCTGCGAGATCGCCCGGTTGTGGTCCAGGCGGGTCAACGCCGAGAACCGCTCCTTGGGGATGTCGGGGGCGTTGCTCAGCGCGATCAGCGCGTTGGTGTTGGCCGGGTTGCCGGTCACGCCGATGCGGACGTCATCGGCGGCGACGGAGTTCAGGGCCTTGCCCTGCGCGGTGAAGATCGCGCCGTTGGCCTCCAGCAGATCACTGCGCTCCATGCCCGGGCCGCGGGGCCGCGCGCCGACCAGCAGCGCCAGGTTGACACCGTCGAAGATCTTGCTGGCGTCCGCGCCGATCTGGACGCCGGACAGCAACGGGAACGCGCAGTCGTCCAGCTCCATCACGACGCCCTCCAGCGCCTTGAGCGCGGGCTCGATCTCAAGGAGGCGCAGCTCGATCGGGCGGTCGGGGCCCAGCAACGAGCCGCTAGCCAGGCGGAACAAGAGGCTGTAGCCGATCTGGCCGGCGGCGCCGGTGACAGCGACCTTGAGAGGACTTGCGCTCACGTCGATTTACTCCTTGTGGAGAAGTTCGTGCAGATTCGGGTTTCGGCTCGAAACTAGCGCACTCTGCTCGGCCCTCGATCTCCGGTCCGCTACCAGGGCTTTCCCGACACCGGATCGTCATGCCCGCAACAGGCGGGACGCGTAGCATGGAGCACCGCTCCGGTCGGACCTGCGTTTGGTGGGAGGTGGCTGTGTTCCAAGGATTTGACGCATTACCCGAAGCCCTTCGGCCCCTCGCGCACGAACCGCAACCCAAGCCGAGCCCGGCACCGCAACCGCCCAAAGAGACGCTGGTTGACTGCGCCGTCTACGCCGACGGTCAGCGGTTGCCCGGCAAGTTCGGCTACGCCGCCGCACTGGAGAAGGTCCGCGAGGTCGAATCGCTGGGACACGAGGGATTCGTCTGGGTGGGTCTGCGCGAACCCAGCCAATCCGAGATGCAGGAAGTCGCCGACGTGTTCGGGCTGCACGCGCTGGCCGTGGAGGACGCGGTCTGCGCCCATCAGCGGCCCAAGGTGGAGCGCTACGACGACACCCTGTTTCTCGTCCTCAAGACCGTCAACTACGTGCCCCACGAATCGGTGGTGCTGGCCCGCGAGATCGTCGAGACCGGCGAGATCATGATCTTCGTCGGCGCGGATTTTGTGGTCACGGTCCGCCACGGCGAACACGGCGGGTTGTCCGATGTGCGCAAGCGAATGGATGGCGACCCCGAGCAGATGCGGTTGGGGCCCTACGCGGTGATGCACGCGATCGCCGACCATGTGGTGGACCACTATCTCGAGGTGAGCAGTTTGCTGCTGTCCGATATCGACAGCATCGAGGGGCTGGCGTTCGCCCCAGGCAGCAAGATCGACGTCGAGCCGATCTATCTGCTCAAGCGTGAGGTGGTCGAGTTGCGCCGGTGCGTCACGCCGCTGTCGGCGGCGTTTCACCGGATCCAGATGGACAACAAGGACGTCATTTCCAAAGAAGTGCGGCGCTATCTGCGCGACGTCGCCGACCACCACTCCGAGGCCGCGGACCAGATCGCCAGCTACGACGACATGCTCAACTCGTTGATCCAGGCGGCCTTGGCGCGGGTCGGGATGCAGCAGAACAACGACATGCGCAAGATGGCGGCCTGGGCCGGTATTTTGGCGGTGCCCACCATGGTCGCCGCCATCTACGGGATGAACTTTCATTTCATGCCCGAGCTGAACTGGACGTGGGGGTACCCGAGCATCGTGGCCCTGATGACCGTCGCCTGCGTGGGCCTGTACTTCCAGTTCCGGCGCAACAACTGGCTCTAGCGCGCGAGGGATCGGCGCCGAGGCATCAATTAGGCTGTGCGGCAGGGCGATTCGGGTCTAGCACATCGACGCCGTCGTTGTCCCACGCTTGTCGCATCGCCTCGGCGCCCTTGAGCCGCACCCACGCCGCTTCTGTTGCGGTGATGGGGGTCGCCGACAGGAACTGCACCGGGTCGCGGGGCGGATCTAGCGGCAGATCGCCGATCTCGCTGCGGCCCAACAGCACAGCCGTGAACGGCACCCGCGACGTCGGGGACGCCCACAGCGGCGAACCGAGATCGACCAGCGCGTCGGCGCTCAGCACCATACCGTCGACGGCCGGAGCCGCCGCCAGGATCGCCAGGCTGCGCGCAATCCCGGAGATCGAACCCGGATCGCGTAGCTGCAGCACGATTTCAGCCCGCGGACCGCGCAACGGGTCGGCGATATCCAGCGTCGGCTCGGTCATCGGATGGCGTGAGCAGCCCAACGTGACGTAGTCCACCGTCCCGTCCGGTTCGCGGAAACGCAGCACCTCGATGGTCTCGGTGCCCAGAAATGTCACGCTCGCCGCGTCGGGCTCGGGGTCGTTGAAGTGAGCCTGCAGATGCGCGCGCACCCGATTCAAGTCGTCTGTCATGGTGTCCCGGAGGGCGCGATGGTCAGGTTGGCCCCGGAGTCCGCATCGAAGACCACCAGCTTGGTGGTGTCGAACGCCAACTCGATCGACTGCCCGATCGCCGCTTTCGATTCGGCGGGAACCCTTGCCACGAACTGGTTTTCGTGGGCATCCGACTCGGCGGCCAGCTCGTCCAACTGAGCCGAGTGCGCCGCCCACGCCGCGGTGGAGAAGTAGACGTACTTGTCCGCGCCCAGCGACTCGACCAAGTCGACCTTCACCTCGAAGGTCAGCGCCTTGATGCGCTGGTAGCCGTCGATCAGTGCAGCGTCGGAAAGATGCTCGGGCCGTACGCCGACGATGACGTTCGCCGGCTCGGGGTGCCGGCCGATCACCTCGTGCACGTCCGGTGCCAGCATCACCTCGCCGAACGGCAGTTTGAGTCCAACGGGGGTCAGCGTGCCGGGGAAGAAATTCATCGCCGGCGAACCGATGAAACCGGCGACGAACAGGTTGGCCGGGTGCTCGTACAACTCGTCCGGGGTTCCGACCTGTTGCGCAACCCCGGAAAGCATCACCACCACCCGGTCACCCAGGGTCATGGCCTCGGTCTGGTCGTGGGTCACGTAGACCGTCGTGGTACCCAGCCTCTTCTGCAGCCTGGCGATCTCACCGCGCATCTGCACCCGCAATTTGGCGTCGAGATTCGACAGCGGCTCGTCCATCAGAAACGCCTTGGGATGCCGCACGATTGCGCGACCCATGGCCACCCGCTGCCGCTGCCCCCCGGACAACTGCGATGGCTTGCGGTCCAGAAACTCGGTCAGGTCAAGGGTTTTCGCCGTCTCCTCGACCTTCTGGGCGATCTCGGACTTCTTCATCTTGGCCAGCGTCAACGGAAAGGCGATGTTCTGGCGCACCGTCATGTGCGGGTACAGCGCATAGGACTGGAACACCATCGCGATATCGCGGTCTTTGGGCGCCTTCTCGTTCACCCGCTCACCGCCGATGCGCAGCTCACCGGATGAGATGTCCTCAAGCCCGGCAATCATATTCAACGTCGTGGTCTTGCCGCAGCCCGACGGGCCGACCAGAATCAGGAATTCACCGTCGGCAATGGTGAGGTTCAGTTCGTGCACCGCGGTGGCGCCGCCGGGGTAACTCTTGCTGACATGGTCCAGCACAATCTCGGCCATCGAGTTATCCCTTCACAGCGCCAGAGGTCAACCCGGCGACGATTCGTCGTTGGAAGATTAGAACAAAAACGATGATGGGGACCGTGATCACCACGGCACCGGCCGCGATCGAGCCGGTCGGCTCCTCGAACTGGGAACTACCGCTGAAGTTCACGATCGCCACCGGTGCGGTAATGGCCGCCTTGGTGGCCGTCAGCGTCAACGCCAACAGCAGGTCGTTCCAGGCGAAGATGAACACCAGGATCGCCGCGGTCACCACACCGGGCGCCGCCAGCGGCACGATGACCTTGCGGAAGGCCTGAGCCGGCGTGGCGCCGTCCATCTTCGCCGCCTTCTCCAGATCCCAAGGGATCTCCCGGAAGAAGGCGGACAGCGTGTAGATCGCGAGCGGCAGTGCGAACGTGATGTAGGGCAGGATCAAGCCCGGCCAGGTGTCGAACAATCCGATGAAGCGTTCGATGTTGAACAGCGGTGTCACCAGCGAGATCGCGGGGAACATCGTGATCAGCAGCGTGGCGCCGACCAGCAACCGCTTGCCGGGAAAGTCCAGCCGGGCGATCGCGTACGCCGCCATCGCACCGAGCACCACTGCGATCGCGGTGGTGATCAAACCGATCCCGATGGAGTTGATCAGCGCCGAACTGAAAAAGTCGCCGCGGAAGATGCCGCGATAGTTGTCCAGGGATACCGACGACGGAATCAGCTTGCCGTCCTTGACCGTTGAGCTCGGCTTCACGGACAGACTGAAGATCCACAGAACCGGTAGGAGCGCATACACCACCACCAGGGTGTCGATGACGGCCCAGATCGCGGTGCGCCGCGCACCCGTCGAAAGGCCCGCGGAATCAGCGGCCATCGACGTCACCCCCGGGCGCTGCCGCGCCGAACACCTTGATGAAGAGCAGCGCGATGAGACCCACACAGACGAAGATCAGCACGCTGATCGCCGAGCCGAGCCCGACGTTGAAGCCCTTGAACAGGTTGTCGTAGCCCAGCATCGACACCGATCCGGTGTTGTTGGCGCCGTTGGTGATCACGTAGATGTTGTCGAAAATGCGGAACGCGTCCAGGGTCCGGAACAACAACGCGACCACCACCGCCGGCTTGATGATCGGCAGGGTGACTCCGGTCAGCCGCCGCCACGCGCCGGCGCCGTCGACCTGGGCGGCTTTCAGCAGGTCCTCCGGTACCAGGGCCAGGCCGGCCAGCAGCAGCAGCGACATGAACGGTGTGGTTTTCCAGACCTCGGCCACGACGACGATCGCCAGCGACGGGATCTGTTCGGTCAGTGGCGCACTGCCCTGCGGCAGCAGGTTGGCCAGATAGCCGGTGCCCGGTGTCCATGCGTAATACCAGCTGTACGACGCGACCACGGTGACGATGCCGTACGGGATGAGGACCGCGGTGCGCACCAGGCCATTGCCGACCAGGGTGCGGTGCATCACCAGCGCCAGCGCCAGGCCCAGCACGAATTCGAGGGACACCGAGACCACGGTGATGCCCAGCGTCACCGCCAGTGCGGTCCACCAATAACGGTCGGTCAGGATCGTCACGTAATTGTTCAGGCCGACGAATGCGGTGTCATCGGGGACGGCAAGGTTGTTGCGCTGCAGGCTCAACCACACGGCGTAGCCGATCGGGTATGCCGTCACCGCCAGCATCAGGATCGCCGCCGGTGCGACCAGAAGCAGCGCCAGTCGCCGTTCGGCGGGCCGGCCGCGCAACCGTGGCAGCACGGTGGGCCGTCGGCTGCGGGTCACGGCAACAATCCCTTCCCGTCGATCGCCTTCTGCACCTGGGTGCTGAGCTCGTCGGCGGTCCGCTCGGGGTCGATCTGGTTGATCGGGCTTAGCGTCGCGGCGAGCCGGATGGCCACACCCTGGTAGACCGGCGTCGCCGGGCGCACCGCGGCGTCGGTGAGCTGCCGGCGAATGATGGTGTACATCGGATATTTGGCCTGGAACTGCGAATCGGAGTACAGCGAGGTGCGCACCGGGGGCAGGCCGCCTTCGATCGCAACGTACTTCTGATGCTGCAAGTTGCGCAGGCAGCGGATGGCTTCGAAGGCTTCGGCACGGTGGCGGGTGGTGCTGGCCACCGCCAGGTTCGCCCCGCCGATCGTCACCTTGGCCGGACGGCCAGGCGCCACACCGGGATACGGCGCGAAGCCGAAAACCTTCTGGCTGGCTTGATACGCGACACGAAATTGCTCGTCGCTGGGCACGAAAATCCCGGCGTCGTTGATGCTTCCGGCCAGCCTCGGATCCCGGTTGAGCGGCAGGAAGGGCACCCCGCCCTTCACCGCGTTCTCCAGCATGGACGCCAGCGCGTATGGCCAGTTGACCGCGAGCGCGGCCCGGCCTTGCTCGACCGCCAACCGCGCGGTGCTCTCGTCGGTTCGGCTGATCGACGGATCGGCCCCGGGCGCGACGGCAACCGATTTGAGGATTCGCAGCGCATTGATGGTGGCCGCCCGGTGGGCCGGCGTATCGGTGAGCGTGACGCGGCGGCCGTCGTCGGAGAGGACCTGACCGCCCCCACTCACCAGCAGGGTGTTGAACCAAACCACCAGGCCTTCACCCTCATTGGCCTGCACGCCGATCCAGCTGGGCTGCCCCGCGGCGTGCAATCTGGTCGCCTCGGACACCATCGCGTCCCAGGTCCTCGGCGGCTGGGTCACCAAATCGGTTCGATACCATAGCAATTCGGTATTCGTGGTGACGGGCGCGCCGAACAGCCGGCCTTGCCAGCGCGCCGTCGACAGTGGGCCGGGCAACGTATCCACTGTTGCGTCGGCCTCGGCGCGGCCTTCGGGATCATCGGAAAGCGGTAGTGCCCAACCCGCTTCGGCGAACTCGGCCGTCCACACCACGTCCAGCGACATCACGTCCAGCGTGCGGTCGTGACCGGTCAGTCGGCGGGCCAACTGCAAACGCTGCTCGCCGGGAGCACGGGGCAGACTGATCTGCTGGATGGCGAAGCGGCCCTCAAATTGTTTGTTGCAGTCCTGGGCGACCGCGGTGAACGTCGCACCGTCGGCGGCCGTCGTGTAGAAGCTGATGACCAGGCCGTGCGCACCGGAACCGCACGCCGATACCGCCGAGGAGATGATCACCGTCGCCAGCGCGATTGCGCTCAGCCGGCGCACGCGCCCGCGACGACTCACCACCTATTCACACCTCTCGTGCGCGCCTCAGATCGCCAAGCGCGCCAACAGGTCCCGCGCCTTTTCTGCGTTCTGCGGATCGCAGAGCACGTCGTAGCGCCCGGCAACCAGCTGCATCGTCGAGCTGAAATCCCTTGTGCCACGGGCCATCGAATAAGGAACGGCGGAAGTGATCAGCCCGAAGAAGACACCGGCGACCAGACCCGTGGCCAGCGCCCCCCACGGATTGGGACTGAAGAAGCCCAGCACCAGCCCGATGAACAACCCCAGCCACGCCCCGCTCAGCACGCCGCCACCAAGCACCTTCGGCCACGTCAGCCTGCCGGTGACCCGCTCCACCTGCATCAGGTCGACGCCGACGATGGTCACCTGTTGTACCGGGAACTGCTGGTCGGACAGGTAGTCGACGGCGCGCTGCGCCTCGGCGTAGGTGGGGTACGACCCGACCGGCCAGCCCTTCGGAGGTGTCGGTAGTCCGGGCGCCCCGCGCCGCCCGGCTGCACCCGGAGGCGTCGAGCCGGGAACCTGCCCAGGCTGGAAAGGATTAGTCATCGCCGCTCATTGTCCTCCGCCTCGGCCGTCGTTTCATCTCAGGGCCTCCTCACCCTATCGATCATCGTCACCTGCGAAAACACGGCGTTGCCTGACGGCTGAATCCGGGCCCGGCGCCGCGACGGGCCAAGATTTCGCTTGGGACCGCCCCGAAACCGGCCCGGCATCCGCGCCCGCACGGTGGTGATTCGCGGCGCCACCCGCCCCACCTGCGCATGGGTTAGGTTGAACACCATGACAACTCCCGGGGGCGGCTTCGGCGAGGGCGCCCACGACGACGACGACGCCGACTCGCCCCCCGCCGCCAGCGGGGCCCCCGGACGGCCGGATCCGAACGCCCCCTGGGAACCGCCCGCTGCGCCGCCGACGGGCGAAGCAGCGCCGCCGACGTACCCCCCGCCGGGCTATCCCTACCCACCGCCCGCTGTGCCGCCACCCGGGTACGAGCAACCGCCCGGGTATGGCGGACCCGCCTACCCCCCGCCCCCGCCGTACGGCGGCCCACCCACCTACGGGCCCCCCACCTATCCGGGCGGCTACTACCCGGCGCCGGATTACCAGAGCGGCTACGGACCTGCGGGACAGCCACAGGCCGGAACGAACGCGCTGGCGATTGCGTCCCTCATCGCGTCCTTCACCGGCCTGCTGTGCTTCATCGGCTCGATCCTGGCCATGGTGCTGGGTGCGATCGCCCTGGATCAGATCAAGCGGACTCGTCAGGACGGCTTCGGTCTGGCGGTCGCCGGCATCGTGATCGGAATCGCCCTCCTGGTGGTGGATGTGGTGGTCGTGCTCTTCGCGTTGCACACGCATTAGCGCCGGGTTGTCGGCCATCGGGTCGGCGGCTGCCTAGGCTTTACTGCCATGGGATCGGTCAACAGGGTGTACATCGCACGGCTGTCGCGGATGTTGGTGTTGGGACCGTTCGGCGAATCCGTCGGGCGGGTGCGCGATGTCGTGATCAGCATGAGCATCGTGCGCCAGCAACCGCGCGTGCTGGGGCTGGTCGTCGACCTGGCGACGCGACGCAGCATCTTCATCCCGATCCTGCGGGTCGCCTCCATCGAACCCAACGCCGTGACGCTGAGCAGCGGGACCGTGTCCCTGCGCCATTTCGCGCAGCGGCCCGGCGAGGTGCTGGCGATCGGCCAGGTGCTGGACACCGTCGTCAAGGTCAACGACCCCGAGTTGCCGGAGCTGGCCGGCCTGGACGTGGTGGTCACCGACCTGGGCATCGAGCAGACCCGAACGCGTGACTGGATGGTGAGCCGGGTCGCGGTGCGCAGCCAGCGCCGGCTGGGACGGCGGGGCCCGGCAAACGTCGTGGACTGGCGCAATGTGCAGGGCTTGACCCCGTCGGCCCTGGCCCTGCCGGGCCAAGGCGTGGCACAACTGCTGGACCAGTTCGAGGGCCGCAAACCGGTCGACGTGGCCGACGCCATCCGCGGACTGCCGCCCAAGCGCCGCTACGAGGTGCTCAAAGCGCTCAACGACGACCGGCTGGCGGACATCCTGCAGGAGCTGCCCGAGTTGGATCAGGCCGACGTGCTGTCGCAGCTGGGCACCGAGCGATCCGCCGACGTGCTCGAGGAGATGGATCCCGACGATGCGGCCGACCTGCTCGGCGTGCTGAATCCGACCGACGCCGAGATGCTGCTGACCCGCATGGATCCGGGGGATTCCGCCTCGGTGCGCCGGCTGCTCACCCACTCGCCCGACACCGCGGGCGGCTTGATGACCTCGGACCCGGTGGTGCTGACCCCGGACACGGCGGTCGCCGAGGCGCTGGCCCGCGTCCGCGATCCCGACCTCAGCGCCGCACTGTCGTCCATGGTGTTCGTGGTGCGTCCGCCCACGGCCACCCCCACAGGCCGCTACCTGGGATGTGTGGCACTGCAGCGGCTGCTGCGGGAGCCCCCCGGCGAACTGGTGGGCGGGATCGTCGACAGCGACCTGCTCACCTTGACGCCGGAGACACCGCTGGTCTCGGTGACCCGCTACCTGGCCGCGTACAACCTGGTGTGCGGACCCGTGGTCGACGACGAGAAACACCTGCTGGGCGCGGTCACGGTCGACGACCTGCTCGACCACCTGCTGCCGCACGACTGGCGGGTGGACATGCAGGACCTCGACACCGCCGGCCCGCTCGGCGGTTTGGCAGGAAGCGTGTGAGCAGGTCCACGGCCCCGCGGGGGCTCTACACGCCGCGGACCTCGCGCCGGTACTCGCCGAAGCTGGATCCCGAGACCGTCGGGCAGTTCACCGAGTCGATCGCGCGTTTCTTCGGCACCGGCCGGTACCTGCTGCTGCAGACGATCGTCGTTTTCGTGTGGATCGCGCTGAACCTGTTCGCCGTGGGACTGCGCTGGGATCCCTATCCGTTCATCCTGCTGAACCTGGCCTTCTCCACGCAGGCCGCCTACGCGGCGCCGCTGATTCTGCTGGCGCAGAACCGTCAGGAGAACCGGGACCGCGTCGCACTCGAAGACGACCGCCGGAGGGCCGCGCAGACCAAGGCCGACACCGAGTATCTGGCCCGCGAACTGGCCGCCGTGCGGCTGGCCGTCGGCGAGGTGGCGACGCGTGAATACCTGCGCCACGAGCTCGATGACCTACGCGGACTGCTGGCGGACATGCGGCCGGAAACCGCGGATGCCGACCAGATTCAGGGTGGCGAAGGGCTGGAAAAAGCGGCTAAGAAATCCAGGTGAGAACCGTTTGACCATTGCGCCACTCGTGTCACAAGGGTTATGTATGGTGATCTGGTTCACCGAGCTCAGAGAAAGTGGACCCAGCTCACACATCTAGGACGGTCGAGTGCGCATTGGGGGAAGCCGGAGTGAAAGCTCCGCCGCCGCGAGGGTGCGGCCGCGAGCACTTCGGAACACGCGCAAGCCGATATTCGGCGTAGCAGCAATCAGTCCGCTGGTCTTCGCGGGGGCGGTCAGCGCGGCGGCTCCTTCGCTTCCGGTGCGAATGTCGCCGCCGGTGCATGCGGCCGTCACCCCGGTGGCTGCGGTCTCCCCGTCCTTCCCCGACCTCACCGGGCCCGCCGTCGTCGCGATCGACCGCGACCCGACCGTCTTTCACGTCGCCGAGCCCGCGTTGTCCGCTCCGCCGCCGGCGAGAATCGTGAACGCGCCAGGCGCGCTGGGCATTCCGAGCATCGCGCTGGCCGCCTACCGCAATGCGGAACAGAAGATGGCCGTCGCCGCCCCGGGCTGCGGCGTCAGCTGGAACCTGCTGGCCGGAATCGGGCGCATCGAATCGGGCCACGCGGGCGGCGGCGCGGTCGACGCACGCGGCACCGCGATCACCCCGATCTACGGCCCGTCCCTGGACGGCACGCTGCCGGGCAACGAGACGATCATCCAGAGCAGCGCCGGCAACCGCGTCACCTACGCCCGCGCGATGGGGCCGATGCAGTTCCTGCCAGGGACCTGGGCGCGCTACGCCTCCGACGGCAAGGGCGACGGCGTCGCGGATCCGCAGAACATCTTCGACGCCACCCTGGCGGCCGCCCGGTACCTGTGCAGCGGCGGACTCAACCTGCGCGAGCAGTCGCAGGTTTTGACCGCGATCCTGCGCTACAACAACTCGATGCCCTACGCGCAGAACGTGCTGGGCTGGGCGGCGGCCTACGCCACCGGCGTCGTGCCGGTCGACCTGCCGCCGATGACCGGACCGCCGCCGCCGCTGGGCGACGCACACCTCGAGCACCCCGAAGGGCTCGGACCCAACCTGCCGATGAACATCAACGGCCTGCCGCTGGACGACCCGCTGGCGCGCGTCCCGCTGATCGACTTGAGCAGCCCCGCGTCCGTCAGTCCCCCACCGATGTTCCCGTGGATGACGCCCACGCCTGCGCAGACGCCGGCGCAAGTCGGTTGCACGGTGATCTGCATCAGTTCGCAGAGTGCGCCGCCCTCGGGCCCGCCGCCGTTCGCCCCGCCGCCCCCGCCGTTCGGTGCGCCGCCGCCCCCGGACGCCGGTCCCCCTCCGGCGCCCCAGGCTGCCGGACCCTCGCAAGCCGCACCCGCGCCCAACACCGCGAGCCCGTCGGGCGCGGGAGCCGGCGCGCCCAAACCGAATCAGCACGGGCCGGGCCCGGCCAACTGATCAGGCCCCCCTCCCACACGCCTACACTCGGCGGTGATGTCCCGCCATAACTCTTCTGACTCAGCAGCCGACCTGAACGCGGCTATCCGCACCGCCCTGGGCAAGGTGATCGACCCCGAACTGCGGCGTCCGATCACCGAACTCGGGATGGTCAAGAGCATCGACACCGAGCCGGACGGCGCGGTGCACGTCGCGATCTACCTCACCACCGCCAGCTGCCCGAAGAAAACCGAGATCAGTGACCGCGTCAGCCAGGCGGTCTCCGACGTGCCGGGTACCGGCGCGGTCAAAGTCACCTTGGACGTAATGAACGACGAGCAGCGAACCGAGTTGCGCAAGCAGTTGCGCGGTGATGCCCGCGAGCCCGTTATCCCCTTCGCGCAACCGAATTCGCTGACGCGGGTCTACGCCGTCGCGTCCGGGAAGGGCGGCGTCGGCAAGTCCACCGTCACGGTCAACCTGGCCGCGTCGATGGCGGCCCGCGGCCTGTCGGTCGGAGTGCTGGACGCCGATATCCACGGCCATTCCATCCCCCGGATGATGGGCACCACCGAGCGGCCCACCCAGGTCGAGTCAATGATCCTGCCGCCCATCGCGCACGAGGTGCGTGTCATCTCCATCGCGCAATTCACCCAGGGCAACACCCCGGTGGTATGGCGCGGGCCAATGCTGCACCGGGCGCTG
Source organism: Mycobacterium mantenii (assembly GCF_010731775.1). Taxonomy (NCBI): domain Bacteria; kingdom Bacillati; phylum Actinomycetota; class Actinomycetes; order Mycobacteriales; family Mycobacteriaceae; genus Mycobacterium; species Mycobacterium mantenii. Next base: position 3,005,810 of record NZ_AP022590.1, read on the forward strand.
CAGCAGTTCCTGGCCGACGTCTATTGGGGCGATCTGGACGTGCTGCTGCTCGACCTGCCGCCGGGCACCGGCGACATCGCCATCTCGGTGGCGCAGCTGATTCCGAACGCGGAGATTCTGGTGGTGACGACGCCCCAGCTGGCCGCGGCCGAGGTCGCCGAGCGGGCCGGCAGCATCGCGCTGCAGACCCGCCAGCGGGTCGTCGGCGTCGTGGAGAACATGTCGGGGCTGACCCTGCCCGACGGCACCACGCTGCAGGTGTTCGGCGAGGGCGGTGGCCAGCAGGTGGCCGAGCGGCTCTCCCGGGCAGTCGGCGCCGATGTGCCACTGCTGGGACAGATCCCGCTGGATCCCGAGCTGGTGGCCGCGGGTGATTCCGGCACACCGCTGGTGCTCAGCGCGCCCGATTCGCCGGTGGGCAAGGCGCTGCGCGGGGTCGCCGACAGCTTGTCGTCGCGCAAGCGGGGACTCGCCGGTGTATCGCTCGGGCTCGATCCGACGCGGCGCTAGGTCGCGTCGGCGTCGAACGGCGCCGGGCCGTGCTGCTGCACCGGCTGCGGCGGCTGCTGCGGCGGCGGTGTTGTCTCCGGCTTGGGCGGCGCGCCATTGACGGGCCGGTCGAAGCTGCCGGTCAAGAAGGAATCGTCGCCGTCCAGCAGATGCTTGGTCAGCGCCGCACGCGGTGTCATGCCCCGTAGCTTCTGCAGTTCGCTCAATGGCACGCGCAGATCGTCGAACTCGGGTCCGAGGTCCTCGCGCAGCTGGCTGGTCATGCCGCTGAGGTAGTCACGCGCCTGACGCAAGGCGTTCGACGTCCACCGGATGGCGCCCGGCAGCCGCTCCGGCCCCAGGACCACCAGCCCGACCACCACGAGGACGAGCATGTGCTCCCAGCTCAGGCTGCCAAACATCAGCTGCCGTCGGGATCGGGTTTGACGGTCAGCGTGACGTGCCGCCCGTCGCGGACGACCTCGATCGGCGAATCCTGGCCGATGGTCAGCTGGCGCACGGCGACGACGAACTCGTCGGCGTCGGCGACCTTGCGGTTACCGACCTTGACGACGACGTCGTTCTCCAGGATTCCGCCCTTTTGCGCGGGGCTGCCCGCCTTCACGTTGGCCACCTGCGCGCCGGAGGCGATCGCGTTGCTCACCGACCGGGTGCTGACCCCCAGCGTCGGGTGCACGATCTTGCCGTCCTTGATCAGCGTCTGAGCGACCTCTTTGGCCTCGTTGATCGGGATCGCGAAGCCCAGCCCACTTGCGCTGTCGGACAACGACTTACCCGCGGTGTCGATGCCGATCACCTGGGAATCCATGTCGATCAGCGGACCACCGGAGTTTCCATGGTTGATCGAGGCGTCGGTCTGCAGCGCGTCGATCACCGTGTCGGTGTCCGAGCCCTCCCCCGACAGCGGCACCGGTCGGTGCAGGGCGCTGATGATGCCGTGGGTCACGGTGCTGCGCAGTCCCAGCGGTGCACCCGCGGCCAGCACCTCGTCACCCACCCGCACCTTGTCGGAATCGCCGAGGCGCGCCACCGACAGGTTGTCGACGTTGTCGACCTTCAGCACGGCCAGGTCGGTCTTGGGGTCGCGGCCCACCAGGTTCGCGGGCACCTCTTTGCCGTCGTTGAAAACCACCGTCGTCTTGAACTGGCTCGGGTTGTTCGCCGCTTCGGAGATGACGTGGTTGTTGGTGACGATGTAGCCGCGGCCGTCGATCACGACGCCGGAGCCCTGCATGCCCTCCTGGTCGCTCTTGGACTCGATGGTCACCACGGCGCCCGCCGTCGCGGCCGCCACCTTGGCGAAGCGGCCGGCCGGGCCTTCGCCGTTGCCGCTGGTCGACAGCGTCACCTTCGAGGTGGTGAACGCCTCGGCGACTTCGGCCGTCTTGCGACCGATGACACCGCCGAGCACTCCGATGACCAACGCGATCAGCAGCAGGACCAGCAACGCGAGGTAGGACACCTTGCCGCCGAACAACACGTCGCGCACGCCCAGCTTGCCGCCGTAGCCCAGCGCGGTCCCGGATCGCGACGGTGCCACCGCCGGTGTGCCCAGCGCCGCCGCGGCACCCGGGTCTCGCCAGGGATCGTCAAGCTCGTCGCGATCCACACCGTCTTTCTCGGCGGCCAGCGCGTTGGCGTCCACCGGGTGGCGCTGCAGCGAGTCGGCGCTACCGTCCGGCCGGTGGAACGCCTCCTCCAGGACCGGGTCGGCCGGTCGGCCGCTCGGCCGGAATTCGGCCTGGTCCCGATACTTCTGCGGACGGACCCGTTCGGCCACGAACGACCCCCGCAGCCCGTCGGGACGACCGAACTCCCGACGCGATGCGGGGTCGACCGGCGGACGCGAGATGGGGCGCGGCGCTAAGCGGTTGCCGCTGTCTTTTGCTTGGTCGTAGCCTTGGTCGGAGGTCACGTTGTCCCTTTTGGATCCTCTACTTGAGCGCTCGAGACGGGCCTTTACCGGGCGAAATACGCGGCAGGGGCGTTGTCCGTGTCCACCCTAGTATCCACGGCGCGCCGTTGGTCGGCATGAACGCGCATGTGGGGTGGCTGCACGGCGCGGGGGCGGATCAATCGCGGGGTTTCGATCAGAAAGCGCTACCGGCGCTTACGCCGCTCACGGGCGTCACGGTCGGCGAAACGGTCGGATGACTGCCCGGAAGGATCGTCGGGCGATTCGAAGGGAATGTCAGCGAGCATGCCGAGCAGCGCGCTTGGGATACGGATCGGGCGCGAGTCGCGCAGCGCCGCGCGCGCCCGGCTCTGGTCGTCGACCTCGGCCGCACACTGGGCGCACAACGACAGGTGGTGCGCGGCCCGCAGGTGTGCGTTCATCCGCAGCTCGCCGTCGACGAACGCCGCGATCGCCTCGACGGACAGGTGCTCGGTCGATCCGAACTGGCGCGGGGCACCGATCGGCGCGTTACTTTGGGAGGCGAACTGAGCGGGGAGCCAGGAGAACGCGCGACGGAACACATGTCCTCGATCGGGCATCACCAACTCCTCGCCACTGGATTCTTATTGCCGCCTTATCTCGAATGTAGCGCGAGCGGGCGCCCAATAGCGGGGCGAAGGCCGCAAAAGCCGCTGAATAGGTGCCCGAACGTTAGGCGGGCCCTCCGTCGTTACGCCGACTGGGCGCGCGACGCGTCGTGATCGGGGTGCGCGGTGAGGTAGTCCCGCAGCGCCTGACGCCCGCGGTGAATGCGGCTGCGCACGGTGCCCAGCTTGACTCCCAACGTGGCCCCGATCTCCTCGTAGGACAAGCCTTCGATGTCGCACAGGACGACGGCGGCACGAAACTCCGGCGGCAGCGAATCCAGCGCGGCCTGCAGGTCCGGCCCCAGCCGCGAGTCGTGGTAGATCTGCTCGGGGTTGGGTTCGTCGGCGGGCACCCGCTCGTAATCCTCGGGCAGCGCCTCCATCCGGATGCGCGAGCGCCGGCGCACCATGTCCAGGAACAGGTTGGTGGTAATGCGGTGCAGCCACCCTTCGAACGTTCCCGGCTGGTAGTTCTGCACCGACCGGAAGACCCGGATGAAGGTTTCCTGGGTCAGGTCTTCGGCGTCGTGCTGATTGCCGGAAAGCCGGTAGGCCAGCCGGTACACCCGGTCGGCGTGCTGGCGCACCAACTCGTCCCAGGACGGCATGGCCGCCTTGTCTCCGGTCGCGTCGAATACCGCGGTCCCCTGCAGCGCGTCGGACGGCTCCACCCACCCGTCGGTGGGGAGCTCCTGCGCGTGAGACATGCTGGAAGGGCTGAGAAGCGTGGCGATGATCGAGTCCTCCGAATCCGGCGTGCCTAGCACTGGCACTTCGTCATTGACCGCAACAGGTAGGTCCCAATCGGTATTCCCGGTCCAATGCCCTCCGCGATCCATAGGGCCTACCGTCGCGTACCGGAGTATGTGCGATATAGGAACTATCTGAGCTGTACCTGAGAAACCGTATCGTTACCTGCGCTGTGCAGGAGATATCCACCGCGCAGTGACCTTAAACGCGTGGGGCCCGTTGCGCGTGTCACCACGGCCGGATTCAGGCGCGCCTGACGGACTGCGCGGCGAAGTGGAATACGCTGCGGGCATGGACGGCACCGACGCAGAAGCCCCCGGCCAGGCAGCACCCAGCCGGGGCGAGTCGCTCTTCGCGCACGCCGAAAGCTCGATATCCGAAGACGCGCTGTTGGCGGCCGCCCGCGAGCGGGCCATGGACATCGGTGCCGGTGCGGTGACGCCGGCGGTCGGCGCCTTGCTGAGCCTGCTCACCAAGCTCAGCGGCGGCAAGGCCATCGCCGAGGTGGGCACCGGCGCCGGCGTCAGCGGGCTGTGGCTGTTGTCCGGCATGAGTGACGACGGCGTCTTGACGACGATCGACATCGAGCCCGAGTATCTGCGGCTGGCCAAGCAGGCATTCACCGAAGCGGGCATCGGCCCGTCGCGCACCCGGCTGATCGGTGGCCGCGCCCAAGAGGTGCTCACCCGGCTCGCCGACGAGTCTTACGACTTGGTGTTCATCGACGCCGACCCGATCGATCAGCCCGATTACGTCGTCGAGGGCGTTCGGCTGTTGCGCTCCGGCGGCGTGATCGTGGTGCACCGAGCCGCGCTGGGCGGGCGGGCCGGCGATCCGGCCGCCCGCGACGCCGAGGTGGTCGCGGTGCGGGAGGCGGCGCGCCTGATCGCCGAGGATGAGCGGCTCACCCCTGCGCTGGTGCCGCTCGGCGACGGGATTCTGGCCGCCGTCCGCGACTGAATCGCGGCCTTACCGCTCGCTCCCTCGGGCCGCGAGCACGAACTTTCGCGGGGCCGATCAGATTTATGAATTCTTGACGCGCGCCTTCCTTGACCGCGCACTGAACACGCGTTTAGCCTACTGAACATGCGTTCAGCCGACCTGACGGCCGCCGCCCGGATCCGAGATGCGGCCATCGAGCAATTCGGCGACCACGGATTCGGCGTCGGACTTCGCACCATCGCCGAATCGGCCGGCGTGAGTGCCGCGCTGGTGATCCACCACTTCGGCTCCAAGGAGGGCCTGCGCAAGGCCTGCGAGGAGTACATCGCCGAGACGATCCGCGACAGCAAATCCGAGGCGCTGCAGTCCAACGACCCGGCCACGTGGTTCGCCCAGATGGCTGAGATCGAGGAGTACGCACCGCTGATGGCGTACCTGGTGCGCAGCATGCAGACCGGTGGGGACCTGGCGAACATGCTGTGGCGCAGGATGATCGACAACGCCGAGGAATACATGGAGGAGGGCGTTCGCGCCGGGAGGATCAAGCCCAGCCGCGACCCCAAGGCCAGGGCGCGCTACCTGGCGATCACCGGCGGCGGGGGCTTGCTGCTGTACATCCAGATGCACGAAACGCCAACGGATCTGCGTGCGGTGCTGCGTGATTATTCGCGCGACATGGTTTTGCCCGCACTCGAGGTCTACACCGCGGGACTACTGACCGACCGGACCATGTACGACGCGTTCCTGGCCGCCGAAGATCAAGGAGAATCTGATGCCGACTGAAAACTCCGCTGGTTCTGCACCCATCGAGATCCGCGGTCTCAGAAAGAATTTCGGTGCGGTGCGGGCGCTGGACGGCCTGAACCTCACGGTGCAGCAAGGAGAAGTCCACGGGTTCCTCGGGCCCAACGGCGCCGGTAAGTCGACGACCATTCGCATCCTGCTCGGGCTGGTGAAGGCCGACGGCGGCAGTGTGCGCCTGCTTGGTGGCGACCCGTGGACCCAGGCGGTCGGCCTGCATCGCCAAATCGCCTACGTTCCAGGTGATGTGACGCTGTGGCCGTCCCTGACCGGTGGTGAGACCATCGACCTGCTGGCCCGCATGCGGGGTGGCATCGACAACAAGCGCCGTGCCGAGCTGATCGAGCGCTTCGACCTGGACCCGCATAAGAGGGCACGCACGTATTCGAAGGGCAACCGCCAGAAGGTCTCGCTGATTTCGGCGTTCTCGTCGCACGCCAGCCTGCTGCTCCTGGATGAGCCGAGCAGCGGCCTGGACCCTTTGATGGAGAACGTGTTTCAGCAATGCGTGGCGGAGGCCCGCGACCGGGGCGCGACGGTGTTGCTGTCCAGCCACATCCTGGCCGAAACGGAGGCGTTGTGCGGACGGGTGACGATTATCCGGGCCGGCAAGACCATCGAAAGCGGTTCGCTGGACTCCATGCGGCATCTGAGCCGCACCTCGATCAAGGCCGAAATCACCGGCGACCCCGGTGATCTCACGCGCATCAAAGGCGTCGAGGACGTCAGCGTCGAGGGCAACACGCTGCGCGCCCAGGTCGACAGCGAAAGCCTGGGCGAGCTCATCCGCGTACTCGGCGATGCCGGAGTGCGCAGTCTCGTCAGCCAGCCGCCGACCCTCGAAGAGCTTTTCCTGCGCCACTATGACACCTCGGGCCGCGACGGCCGGCACGGACGCGGTGCGGAAAAGGTTTCACTGTCATGAGCACGACAACACTGGACCGACCGTTCGCATCAGAATCACCTGTACCGCTTCGTAATTCGAACTTCGCCGGAACGCTCGCGATGCTGCGGCTCTACCTGCGCCGCGACCGGATCTCGATGCCGCTGTGGGTGCTGCTGCTGTCGGTGCCGCTGGCCACGGTGTACGTGGGGAGCATCGAGAAGGTCTACCCCACCGCGGCCGCCCGGGGCGGGTTCGCGGCTTCCATCATGGCCAGCCCGGCCCAGCGCGCCCTGTACGGCCAGGTATACAACGACAGCCTCGGCGCCGTGGGCATTTGGAAAGCCGGGATGTTTCACGTGCTGATCGCCGTGGCCGTCATCCTGACGGTGATTCGGCACACCCGCGCCGACGAGGAGAACGGGCGGACCGAGTTGGTGGGCTCTACCGCGATCGGCCGCTATGCCAGCCTGAGCGCGGCGCTGCTGCTGTCGTTCGGAGCGTCGATTGCCACCGGCGCGATCGGCGCGGCCGGCCTGTTGAGCACCGACGTCCCGGCCGCCGGGTCGCTGGCGTTCGCGGCGGCGCTGGCCTGCTCTGGCCTGGTGTTCACCGCCGTCGCCGCGGTGACCGCGCAGTTGTCGCCGAGCGCCCGCTTCGCCCGCGGCGCCGCGTTCGCCGTGCTGGGCGCAGCGTTCACCCTGCGTGCCGTCGGCGACGCCGGTGACGGCACGCTGTCGTGGCTCTCCCCGCTCGGCTGGTCGCTGCAGGTCAAACCCTATGCGGGCGATCACTGGTGGGTGCTGCTGCTGCATCTTGCGACGACGGTCCTGCTGACCGTGCTGGCGTATCGGTTGCTCGCCGGCCGCGACGTCGGCGCCGGGCTCGTCGCGGAGCGGCCCGGCCCCGCCAGCGCCGCCCCGGCGCTGGGTAGCGCCCTCGGGCTGGCGTGGCGGCTGGACCGCGCCGCGCTGCTGCTGTGGACCGCGGGATTGTGCCTGTACGGCCTGCTGATCGGCAGCGTGGTGCACGGTATCGGCGACGAACTGGGCGGCAGCGGCGTGGCGCGCGACATCGTGGCGCGGATGGGCGGCACCAGCGCCCTCGAGGAGGCGTTCATCGCCGTCGCGTTCGCCATGATGGGCATGGCGGCCGCCGCGTTCGCCGTTTCGCTCACGCTGAGGTTGCACCAGGAGGAAGCGAGCCAGCGAGCCGAAACGGTGCTCGCCGGTGCTGTGTCCCGAACCCGTTGGCTGGCAAGTCATTTGGTGACCGCGCTGGCCGGATCCGCGGCGGCGATGCTGGCCAGCGGGGTGACCGCCGGTGTCGTCTACGGCGTCGCGGCCGGCGATCTCGGCGCCAAGCTGCCGATGGTCGTCGCAAGCGCGGCCGTCCAACTGCCCGCCGTCTGGCTGCTGTCGGCCGTGACGGTCTGCGTGTTCGGCGTCGCGCCGCGGCTGGCGCCGGTGGCCTGGGGTGTGTTGATCGGCTTCGTCGCCCTGTACCTGATCGGGTCGTTGGCCGGGTTTTCCCAGTGGTTGCTCGACCTGGAACCCTTCGCACACATTCCGCGGATCGGCACCGATTTCACCGTCATACCACTGTTATGGCTACTGGCCCTGGACGTAGGGTTGATGATTCTGGGCGTGATGGCGTTTCGACGCCGTGATCTTCGCTGCTAGGAGCGTGATGAAAAAGACCGCGATCCAAGTGACAGCGACATCCGTCTGGGGCATCCTCTCCTGGATCCTGATCCTCCTGCTGCCGGCCGGCACGCTGCACTACTGGCGGGCGTGGCTGTTCATCGCCGTGTTCACGGTGGCGACGCTGGTCCCCACCATCTACCTGGCCCGCAACAATCCCGCAGCCCTGCAGCGCCGCATGCGCGCGGGCCCTCGGGCCGAACCCCGAAAGGCTCAGCAGTTCATCATCACCGGCTCGTTCGTGGGCCTGTTCGCGACGATGGTGTTCAGCGCGTTCGATCACCGGTTCGGGTGGTCGTCGGTGCCGGCGTGGCTGTCGGTGCTCGGCGACGTGCTGGTGGGGACGGGGCTCGGAATCGCCATGCTGGTGATCACCCAGAACGGTTATGCCGCCGCCACGGTCAGGGTGGAAGAGGGCCAGACGGTCGTATCCGGTGGTCTCTATCGGTTCGTGCGCCATCCGATGTATGTGGGAAATGTGATCATGATGATCGGTATCCCGCTGGCGCTCGGCTCTTACTGGGGACTGCTCTTCATCATCCCCGGCACCCTGCTGCTCACGCTGCGCATCCTCGACGAGGAAAAGCTGCTCAACCGGGAATTACCCGGGTACCGCGAATACGCCCAACGCGTGAGCTACCGGCTGGTGCCCTACATCTGGTAGCCGGCCGACCGGCCGCTTAGGGTATGGGCGTGGTGCACACTCGGCCACCGGCCCTGGACCGCCCGTGGCGGCGCCCCGGCGCGCTGCGGTACGCGTTGACCAGGATTCGCGGCGTCGCCAATCCGCCCGTCTCCGTCACCGACCCGCCCGCCGGCCTGCACGTCGAGCGTGACGTGGCCGTCGCCACCCGTGACGGAACGCTGTTGCGGATCAACGTCTTTCGTGCAGGCGATGACGGGACGCGAACACCCCGGCCGGTCATCCTGTGCATTCACCCGTACGGCAAGGACAACCTGCCGACCCGACGCGGCAACAAGGCGACGTTCTCGAGGCAATACCGCCTGCTACGCCAGCCGCAACCGGTGGCCTTTTCGACCCTGACCGGTTGGGAGGCACCGGATCCGGCATGGTGGACGGCGCACGGCTTTGTGGTCGTCAATGCCGACTCCCGCGGCTGCGGCCATTCGGACGGCACCGGAAACCTGTTGTCCCGCCAGGAAGCCGAGGACACCTACGACCTGGTGCAGTGGATCGCCAAACAGCCGTGGAGTGACGGCAATGTGGTCATGCTCGGGGTGTCCTACCTGGCGATCAGCCAGTACGCCGTGGCCGCCCTGCAGCCCCCGGCGCTGCGGGCGATCTGCCCGTGGGAAGGCTTCACCGACGCCTACCGCGACCTGATGTTTCTGGGTGGCGTTCACGAGACCGGGTTCAGCCGCTTGTGGTCGCGCAACCTGAGTCGCGACACCCGGCAGAGCTACGACCTCGCACGAATGCAGGACGAGCACCCGCTGCGCGACGAGTTCTGGCGCTCCGTGGCGCCCGACCTGTCGGCGATCAAGGTGCCCATGCTGGTCTGCGGGAGCTTCTCGGACAACAATCTGCACAGCCGCGGATCGATCCGTGCGTTCGTCCACAGCGGCTCCGGTCACGCCCGGCTGTACACCCACCGCGGCGGCAAGTGGACGACCTTCTACTCCGAAGCGGCGCTGACCGAGCAGCTGAGGTTCTTCCGGGAGGTGCTGGACGGCGCCCCGGCTTCCCGCAGTGTGCGTCTGGAAGTACGCGAGGACCGCGACACCGTCACCGCGGTGCGCGAAGAAACCGAATGGCCGCTGGCCCACACGCGTTGGCGCCCAATGCATCTGGACGAAGCCGGCACGCTGACGCCCGACCAGCCCGAGACTACCGGCCACATCGCATTCGAAACACATTCTAGCGCAGCGTCTTTCACCTGGACCATTCCCGAAGACGTCGAACTAACCGGCCCGATGGTGGCCCGGTTGTGGGTCGAGCTGAGTGGCTGTGACGACGCGAACCTGTTCGTCGGCGTGGAAAAGTGGCGCGGCGGGCGGTTCGTCGGCTTCGAGGGGTCCTACGGTTACGGGCGCGATCGGGTGACCACCGGGTGGCAGCGCGTCGCGCTGCGCGCCCTGGAGCCCGAGCAGTCCCTGCCGGCCGAGCCCGTCATCACGGGCACCGATCCACGGCCACTCTCGGCCGGCGAGTTGGCCCTGGTCGAGGTGGGGCTGGGTCCGTCGGCGACGTTGTTCCGCGCCGGCGAGCAGTTGCGGCTGGTGGTCGCCGGCCGGTGGTTGTCTCCGAGAAACCCTCTCACCGGACAGTTTCCGGCCGGGTACAAAGGCTCGCCACGCGGTCGCGTCATTCTGCACTGGGGCCCGCAGCGCGGGGCGCACCTGCTGATCCCGGAGATCCCGAGCTAGACCGACGACGCAGCTCCTCAGCGCTCGGCTACCCGGACCGCATCGTCGCGCTAGATCCAGACGCCCTTGCCCACCGCGACCACACCGCCGCCGCTGATCGCGAAGCGCTCCCGGTCCTTTTCCAGATCGACCCCGACCATCTCGCCCGGTCCGACGACGACGTTCTTGTCCAGGATCGCGTGGCGCACCACCGCGCCGCGACCGACCCGGGCGCCGGGCATGATCACGCTGCCCTCCACGATCGCGCCGTCGTCGACCACCACGTTGGACGACAGCACCGAGTTGCGCACCGAGGCCGCCGAGATGATGCTGCCCGCACCCACCACGGACTCCTGCGCGGAACCGCCGTTGACGAACTTGGCCGGCGCGAGGTTCTCCGACTCGCCGCGAATCGGCCAGCGCTTGTTGTACAGGTTGAACACCGGATGCACCGACACCAGGTCCATGTGCGCGTCGTAGAACGCGTCCAGCGTCCCCACGTCACGCCAGTAGGCCCGGTCACGATCGGTGGCGCCGGGCACCTCGTTGTCGTTGAAGTCGTACACCGCGGCCATCCCGTCATCGACCAGTCGCGGGATGATGTCACCGCCCATGTCGTGATCGGAGTGGTCGTCGTCGGCGTCCGCGCGGATCGCGTCGATGAGCACCTTGGTGGTGAAGATGTAATTGCCCATCGACACGAACGTCGCCTCGGGATCATCCGGGGTCCCCGGCGGATCCAGTGGCTTCTCCACGAACTCGCGGATGCGGCCCGACTCGTCGGAGTCGATGCAGCCGAACGCGGTGGCTTCGCCGCGCGGCACCCGGATGCCGGCCACCGTCGCGCCGGCGCCACTGTCGATGTGGAACCGGACCATCTGCTCGGGGTCCATCCGGTACACGTGATCGGCGCCGAAAACCACTATGTAGTCGGGGTCTTCGTCATAGATCAGATTCAGCGACTGGTAGATCGCGTCGGCCGAACCGGTGTACCAGCGCGGGCCGAGGCGCTGCTGCGCGGGCACCGGCGTGATGTACTCACCGGCCAGGCCGGACAACCGCCAGTTCTGCGAAATGTGACGGTCGAGTGAATGCGACTTGTACTGGGTGAGAACGCAGATCCTCAGATACCGGGCATTGACGAGGTTGGACAGCACGAAGTCGATCAGCCGATAGGCGCCGCCGAAGGGAACAGCGGGCTTGGCGCGGTCCGCAGTCAGTGGATACAGCCGCTTGCCCTCACCGCCGGCCAGGACGATGCCCAGCACGTGTGGCGCTTCCCTCATGGTTCAAACCTATCGGCCGTCGCGAAACGCTGCCAGAGGGACCGCGCTATTGGGGTGTTCTGTGCGGCTGTCCGTCAAGGTATTTGGCTGCGCACCCCGCAGAGATCGCCCCCGACTGTGGCCAACCCGACTCGCGGCGGCCCTCGTCCGCAAACTACCGTGCGGGTATGCGGGTGGCGATGATGACGCGGGAATACCCACCGGAGGTCTACGGCGGAGCGGGAGTACACGTCACCGAACTCGTCGCCCAGCTGCGGCGGCTGTGTGCGGTCGACGTGCATTGCATGGGCGCCCCGCGCCCGGGCGCCCAGGGAGTGCAGGTGCACCAGCCCGACCCGCGGCTGCAGGGCGCCAACGCGGCGATGTCGACCCTGTCCGCCGACCTGCTGATGGCCAACGCGGCATCGGCGGCCAGCGTGGTGCATTCACACACCTGGTACTCCGGCATGGCCGGGCACCTGGCCGCGCTGCTCTACGGCGTCCCGCACGTCTTGACCGCCCATTCGCTCGAGCCGCTGCGCCCGTGGAAGGCCGAGCAACTCGGTGGCGGCTACCGGATCTCGAGCTGGGTCGAGCAGACCGCGGTGCTGGCCGCGGATGCCGTCATCGCGGTCAGCTCCGCGATGCGCGAGGACGTCCTGCGCGTCTACCCCACACTGGATCCCAGCGTCGTGCACGTCATCCGCAACGGCGTCGACACCGGCGTCTGGTACCCGTCGGGGCCCGTGCAAACCGGATCGATGCTGACCGAACTCGGCGTCGATCCGGCCCGGCCCATCGTGGTGTTCGTGGGTCGGATCACGCGGCAGAAGGGGCTGGCGCACCTGGTGGCCGCCGCCCACCGGTTCAGCCCCGAGGCGCAGGTGGTGCTGTGTGCCGGCGCGCCCGACACCCCGGAGATTGCCGAACAGATCCGCGACGCCGTGGGCGCGCTGGCCCGCAGCCGCACGGGTGTGTTCTGGATCCGCGAGATGCTGCCCATCGGGGAGTTACGCGAAATCTTGTCGGCGGCATCGGTTTTCGTATGCCCGTCGGTGTACGAGCCGTTGGGCATCGTGAATCTGGAGGCGATGGCCTGCTCGGCCGCGGTGGTGGCCTCCGACGTCGGCGGCATCCCGGAGGTGGTCGCCGACGGGGTCACCGGCACGCTGGTGCATTACGACCCCGACAATGCGGGGGGATATCAGGCCGGACTGGCCGAAGCGGTCAACGAGCTGATCGCCGACCGCGGAAAAGCGCAGCGCTACGGCGAGGCAGGACGCCAGCGCTGCGTCGAGGAGTTCTCCTGGGCCCACGTCGCCGAGCAGACCTTGGAGATCTATCGGAAGGTGTGTGCGTAGTCCCGCCGTCTTCATTCGGCGGCAAGCCCTAAGTGGAGCTTGTGACGCCCTTGAGTTCGTCACCAAGGGCAGCGGCCTCGTCTGGAGTCAGCTCGACGACCAGTCGACCGCCTCCTTCAAGTGGTACCCGCATCACGATGCCGCGCCCCTCCTTCGTCGCTTCCAGAGGACCGTCTCCGGTCCGGGGCTTCATCGCCGCCATCGAGTGCTCCCTCCAGATTCGAGCTGGCCCGCCCGTACGGACCTGGTCGGCGCCGAGCATGCCCCGCCAGCGAACTTCAAGCCATGCCCGGCATCGAACTGCGTTATCACCCCTCCATTGTTCCCTATCCAGGTCACCACTTGTACAAAGACCCACATGTGTGTGTTCAGCGGGCCGGCACGGGCACCCAGCAACCGCGAATATGGTCGTCGACCATCCCCGTTGCCTGCATCAGCGCATAGGCGGTGGTCGGTCCCACGAAGCGGAACCCGCGCCGCTTGAGGTCACGCGCCATAGCCTTCGATTCATCAGTGGCCGAGGGGATTTGGGATGCGTCGGCCGGCCGGGGCCGCGGCAACGGCGCAAACGACCACAGCAGGGCCGCCAGGTCCGCGGGCGTTCCCAGTTCAGCGGCGGCGCGCGCGTTGGCGATCGTCGCCTCAATCTTGGCGCGGTTGCGGACGATTCCCTGATCCGCCATCAGCCGCCGCACGTCGGCGTCGGTATAACGGGCGACCTCGGTGATGTCGAAGCCGGCGAACGCGCGCCGGAAATTCTCCCGCTTCCGCAGGATGAGCAGCCACGACAGGCCACTTTGAAAGGCCTCCAGGCTCATCCGCTCGAACAACGCGACCCCGTCGCGCACCGGTTGGCCCCATTCCCGGTCGTGGTAGTCGCGGTAGAGCTCGAAATCGGGTCCGGGCCGCACGGTCGCCCAACCGCAGCGAACCAGCTCGTCTTCACTCACACTGAGTCCTGACGATCCTCGCCGTCGTCGGGTTCCCCGGATTCGCCCTCGGTCTCCTGCGCGGCGGCCGGCGAGGCGTGCACGGCGGCCAGCTGGCCGCGCAGCGCCTCGAGCTCGCGTGCGAGCCGGTCCAGCACCCAGTCCACTTCACTGGTTTTGTAACCGCGCAGGACCTGGGTGAACTTAACGGCGTCGACGTCGGAACCGGTCACCCCGAACGCGGGCAGCACCGTCGCCGTCGTGCCGCGGGGCAGGGGCGGCAGCTGTTCGCCGCGACCGAACAACAGGCTGGCCGCGCCGAACAGGACGATCGCCACCAGCACCAGAACCACCAGGTACAGCAACACCAACGCCACGTGATCGATACTGCCTTATGCCGCCGACACGGCGACGGTCAGCGTGACCACCCCGGACCCTAGCGGGGCCTGATCGCCTGCATCGGCGGCCGGTCCGCCAGCGACACCGGCGAGGTGTGCTGGGTGTAGCCCTCGACATCGGGGCCGCCGGCGACGAACTGGGTCAGCCCGACGCCGGAGTCCGGGATCCCGCAGCGCGACAGCAGGGTCGCGATGACCTGCCGGCTCATCGCGCCCAGCTCGGCCAGCGGCCGGTTGCGGTGCGCGCGAACGCCCAGGTTGACCTGAGCGATCGCGTCCAGACCCAGCCGGTCAAAGGTGTCCACCAGCAGGCCGATCTCCACGCCGTAGCCCGGGGCGAACGGCACCGAGGTCAGCAGTTCCCGGGTGGCGGCGTACTCGCCGCCGAGCGGTTGCAGGATGAAACCCAGCTCGGGCCGCAGCGCGGCGAGCAGTGGCCGGGCCACCAGCTCGGTGACCCGCCCGCCACCGGTGGCACCCGCGACGCCTCCCACCCCGCCAATATCGGGGCCGACATTGAGGGGCCGCCGGTAGAAGCTCTTGACCAAATGCACGCCGTCACCGGTGAGCAGCGGGCCCACCAGCCACGGCACGAACATCGGGTGCGGGCTGATCAGGTCGGAGTCGACGAACACCACGATGTCGCCGCGGGTGGCCGCCAGCGAGCGCCACAGCGCCTCGCCCTTGCCCGGCCGGATCGGCACCTCGGGCAACGCCTGCTCGCGGCTGACCACACGGGCGCCCGCGGCGACGGCCCGGATCTCGGTGTCGTCGGTGGAGCCGGAGTCCAGCACGATCAGCTCGTCTACCAGGCCCCCAGAGTCGCGGACCAGCGGCGAGATGCTTTCGATCACCGACTCGATGGTCTCTTGCTCGTCGAGGGCCGGCAGCACCACCGAGATGGTCCGCCCCGCCTTGGCGGCCTCCAGCTCGGCGATGGTCCAGCTCGGCCGGTTCCAGCGGCGGTTGGCCAGCCAGGTGTCGCCCGGGCGGGCGGCGAGCATGCCGTCGCTGGCGAGATCACCGGCGAACAGGTCCGATGTCGTCATGCCAGGCCCCTCACCGTGCGCGTCGGCGGGCGTGTTCCCTGGATGGAGGCCACCATTTCCAGCACCCGGCGGGTGGCCGCGACCTCGTGCACGCGGAACATGCGCGCGCCGGCGGCGGCCGCCAGCGCGGTGGCCGCCAACGTTCCCTCGAGCCGCTCGGTCAGTTCCACACCCAGAGTCTCCCCGACGAAGTCCTTGTTACTCAAAGCCATCAGCACGGGCCATCCGGTATTAACAAGATCGCTCACGTGGCGCAACAACAGCAGCCCGTGGAACGTGTTCTTGCCGAAGTCGTGGGTCGGGTCGATCAGCACCCGGTCGCGGGCCACTCCGCACGCGACCGCCCGCTCGGCGGCCGTCGTGACCTGGGCGATGACATCGTCGACCACGCCGCGGGTGGTGGTCCCGTAGTTCACCCGGAACGGGCGGGTCCGCGGCTGCGCGTTGCCGGTGTGCGAACACACCAGGCCCGCCCCGAACTCGGCGGCCACCTCCGGCAACGCCGGGTCGATACCGCCCCAGGTGTCGTTGATCAAATCCGCACCGGCCGCGCAGGCCACCTTGGCGACCTCGGAGCGCCAGGTGTCGGCGCTGATCAGCTGGTCCGGATAGGCGCCGCGCAGCCATTCGATGAACGGCACCAACCGGGTGATCTCGGTGTCGGCGTCGACCTCCTGACCGGGCCCGGCCTTGACGCCGCCGACATCGATGACGTCGGCACCGTCGGCGACGGCCCGGTGCACCGCCGCCCGGGCGGCCTCGTCGCTGAAGGTCGCACCCTTGTCGTAGAACGAGTCCGGGGTGCGGTTGACGATCGCCATGATCAGCGCGCGATCGCCCGCCACCGGGCGGCCGCACAGCATCGATCGGCCGGCTGCCGCCGGCGGTGTCGATCGGCCGGCTGCCGCCGGCGGTGTCGATCGGCCGGCTGCCCCCGGCGGTGTCGATCGGCCGGCTGCCGCCGGCGGTGTCGATTGCACACGTATATGGTGCCCGGTCGCCGCCGCCCGCGCGGCCCGGGGACCGCAGACGCAGGCCAAGCCACCGTGTGGCGACCGGAACACGCCGTACGCGGGCGCGCCGCCGGCGCTAAGGGCGTTTACCGTCGGCCACCTCGGCCGGGTACTCGTCGTAGTACGGCACATAGCCCTCGTCGCGGCCGGCCAGCACGTACAGCGGGTCCTCGACGTCGGGGCCGTAGGCCTGCTCGCGCAGCTCCACCTTGCGGCTCTTGAAGGTCGTGGTCTGCTCGATCGACTCCACCACGCGCACGAACAGCGGCAACGCGTAGACGGGAAGCTGGTCGTACACGGCACGGGCCAACGACCGCCCGTCGAACTCGGCGCCATCACGCAGTTTGACCGCGGCCATCCCGGCGCGGCCGCCGGTGCGCGGCACCTCGACGCCGAACACCGTGCAGTTCTCGACGGATTCGTCGGACGCCAGCGCCGCCTCGACCTCCGTGGTGGCCACGTTCTCGCCCTTCCAGCGGAAGGTGTCACCGAGCCGGTCGACGAACGCGGCGTGGCCCAGCCCCTGCGGGCTCATCACGTCGCCCGTGTTGAACCAGCAGTCGCCCTCACGAAAAGCGTTGCGCACCAACTTCTTTTCGCTCGACTCCTGGTCGGTGTAGCCGTCAAACGGCTGCAGCCGGTTGACCGGGCTGAGCAACAAGCCGGGCTCTCCGGCCGGCACCCGACGCACCCGTCCGTTGTCGTCACGCAGCGGGACGCCGGTTTCGTGGTCGTACTCGACGTATGCCAGCGGCATCGGAAAGATGCCGGTGGATCGGGGCACGTTGAAGATGTTGATGAACGCCGCGTTGCCCTCGCTGGAGGCGTAGAACTCGCAGACCCGGGCGATGCCGAATCGCTTGGTGAACTCGTCCCAGATCTCCGGGCGCAGCCCGTTTCCGGCGATCAGCCGCACCTTGTGCGCGCGGTCGGTCGGCTTGGCCGGCTGGTTGAGCAGGTACCTGCACACCTCGCCGATGTAGATGAACGCCGTGGCCTCGTTGGCGATCACCTCGTCCCAGAACTTCGACGCCGAGAACGACTTGCCCAGCGCCAGCGTCGCCCCCGAATTGATCACCGACGACAGCGCCACCGTCAGCGCGTTGTTGTGATACAGCGGTAGGCAGCAGTAGAGCGTGTCGGAACTCTTGAGCCGCAACCCGATGCCGCCGAACGCCGCGAGCGCCTTGAGCCACCGCAGGTGCGTCATGATGCTGGCTTTGGGGAAACCCGTTGTGCCCGAAGTGAAGATGTAGAACGCGGTGTCCCTGGCATGCACGGCCGAGGCCGAGGCGGGGTTGGTGGCCGGAGCGCTCACCGCGAACCGCTCCAGGTCCTCGACGGTTATCGTCTCGGTGCTGCCGGAGCCGCCACACTCGGCCACCGCGCTGACCAGATCGGCCTCGGCGATGAGCACTTTGGCGTCCAGCAGGCCGAGGCTGTGCTTGAGCACCTCGCCGCGTTGGTGGTAGTTGAGCATGCCGGCCACCGCCCCGCACTTGACCGCGGCCAGCATGGCCAGGACGGTGTTGGGCGAGTTACGCAGCATGATCGCGACGACGTCGCCCTGCCCGACGCCGCGCGCGGCCAGGACGGCGGCGTATCTATTGGCGGCGGCGTTGGCGTCGCGGTAGGTCAGTTGCTGATCGCCCATCCGCAGGAAGATCCGGTCGCCGAAGCGCGCGGCCCGCTCCTGGAACACCGTGCCGATCGATTTCTTGGAACCCGGCTGGGCCAGCAGCCCGGTCATCGCGCCGCGGGCGATCACCGGCAGGTCGGCCAGCACGGCCGGCACCCGCAATGCGATGTCGGTCAGTTTGACCGCCGTGCGCGCTCCCCCGTCACGATCGGACACGTCATTCCCTCGATTCGTTTCCAAAGTCAAGCTCGGCGGACAGCCTAGTAGGGGTGGCAAACCCGTCGGCGGCCTCAGGCAGGTGCGCACGCCTTTATCGCGGCACTCACCTTGTCGACCAGCACCAATCGGTCCATCGCCACCTGGGAGACGTAACCGCTGTCCAGCAACCCGCACAACCAGATCCACAGCCCTTCGTAGTGACCGAAGGGATCCAGCAGCACGATGGGCTTGCCGTGCTGGCCGAGGAAGGCCGTCGTCCACGCGTCAAGCAACTCGTCGAGGGTGCCGATGCCGCCGGGCAGCACGATGAATGCGTCGGCGCGATCTTCCATGAGCTTCTTGCGCTCGTGCATGGTGTCGCTGACGATCAGCTCGTCGGCGTCCGCGTCGGCAATCTCGCGGCGCATCAGGACCTTGGGGATGACGCCGACAGTGCGGCCGCCGCGGGCGCGCGCCGCGCCGGCCAACGCACCCATTGCCGACACCCGGCCACCGCCCCACACCAGCGTCCAGCCGCGTTCGGCGATCGCGTCGCCGAGTTCCGCAGCGACGCCGAGCAATTCGGGATGCTGAGGGCCGGATGCGCAGTACACACACACCGACCACTCGCCTGATGAATCGCGTTCGCCGGGCATATCCGCAAAGGTAGACCAACCGCATATGGCCCGTCATATCTGGGGCTTTCGCCCTGCCGCCCGGATCGCGCACCATAAAATTCGGCAGTGCCGATTCGATGGAACGTCCCCCAACATGCGACGGCCTCAGAGCGACTGGATGCAGCGTTGGCCGACGGGGCGCGGGGAGCCGTGGTGTTGGGACCCGACGGCGTCGGCAAATCCACCCTGGCCCGGGTGGCCGCCGAGCGCTTCGCCGATCGGCACCCGGACACGCTCGTCCGCTGGGTCACCGGGACCCCGACCGAGCGCGCGGTCCCGTTCGGGGCCTTCAGCCATCTGGTCGAGATCGCCGAGATCGGCAAGCCGGCCGCGCTGTTGCGGGCCGCCAGGGCATCGCTGGGCGGTGACGAGCTGTTGCTCGTCGTCGACGACGCCCAGCACCTGGACGTGCTGTCGGCCACGCTCGTGTACCAGCTGGCGCGGGACGGCGCCGGACGGCTGATCGTCACCGCCCGCGCGGACTCGCCGCCCGAGGCGATCGCGGCGTTGTGGGGCGATGGCCTGCTCACCCGGATCGACGTCGAGCCGCCCGGCGGCGCGACGGCGCCCCCGGAGATCGACACGTTTCTCGCCGAGCTGCCCACCGCGGCGCGGTCGGTGCTGGAGTATCTCGCCGTCGCGGAACCGCTGTCGGTCGCCGACCTGACCGCGCTCGCCGGCGAGGGCGCGGTGGCCGACGCGGTCACCTGGGGCGCGGCGGAGACCCGGGTGCGGGGCGGGACCTCCGACGACCCGGTCGTCTATACGGCCCACCCGCTGTTCGCCGAGCGGACCCGGGTGGCGCTCGACCCCGACGACGCCCGGCAACGACGCACCGACCTGGTCAAGTTGCTGTCGCAGCGTTCGCCGGAACATCTCAGCGACCGGCTGCGGCTGGTGAGTTTGGCGTTGGACAGCGACGCTCCGCCGCGGGTCGCCGACGTTGTCGCCGCTGCCCAGCAGGCGCTGCGGCTGGGCGACCTGGCGCTTGGCGAACGGCTGGCCCGATCGGCGCTGCAGCGGTCCGGAGGGTTGACAGCGCGGCTCGCGCTGGCGCATGCCCTGGCATGGCAGGGCCGGGGCCGCGAGGCCGACGCGGTGCTGGCCGACGTCGACTCCGCCGCGCTGACCGACGCCGCCCTCATGGACTGGGCTCTGCTGCGGGCGGCGAACCAGTTCTGGATGTTGAGCGAACCCGAGCGCGCCACGGCGTTTCTGCGGACCGTGCGCAATCGGGTCGCCGATACCGGCCCGCGGACCACCCTCGATGCGCTCAGCGCGACCTTCGCGATGAACGCGGGCAATGTCGGACACGCCGTGAAGGTCGCCGGCGAAGTCCTGGCATCGCCGACCGCGGATGACCAGGCGGTGGCCTGGGCGGCCAGTGCGGCCGCGTTGTGCGCGGCGCGCGAGGGCCGGTTCGACGACGTCGAACCGTTGGCGCAGCGCGCCTTGGGCGCCGAACACCCCGGGCTGCTGCGCTTCACGATCGGGCTGGGTCAAACGACCGCGCTGTTGATGGCAGGACAGCCCGAGCATGCCCGCCGGCTCGCCCAGCAGTTCACCGACTTCGCCGAGCTGCAACAGCCGGGTCGGGCGATCGGCGAGGTGCTACTGGCGCATGTGCTGCTTGCTGCCGGCGAATTCTCCTCCGCGGCAGCGCTATTGGCGCCTGCCGCCGCCACCTTGGAGCGCACCGGTTACTCGTGGGGACCGCTGTCGCTGACGCTGCTGGCCACCGCGCTGGCCCAGCGGGGCGATACCGCCGCCGCGGCAAAAGCGTTGAGCAGGGCCGAATCCAGGCACGGCACCAAGTCGGCGTTGTTCGCGCCCGAGCTTGGCGTGGCGCGGGCCTGGCGGCTGGCCTTGGTGCGGGATGCGCACGGCGCGGTGGCCGCCGCGCGCGACGCCGCCCGGATGGCCGAACGCGGCGGGCAGCGCGCCGTGGCACTGCGGGTCTGGCACGAGGCCGTCCGGCTGGGCGACGGCCGGGCCGCCGACCCGCTGGCCCGGCTCTGTGACGAGATCGACTGCGTCGCGGGCAGAATCGCGCTGCAACATGCCCGCGCGCTGGCCGCCGGCGATGATGCGGCGCTGCGGATGGTGTCGGACGAGCTGACGTCGATCGGCATGCATGCGGCCGCCGCCGACGCCGCCGCGCAAGCGCAACGGTGCGGGGCCGGTAACGCTTAGCCGCTCAGGTAACCGCGCAGCACGTCCACCGCGGCGGTGATGTCGGCGACCGCGACCCGCTCGTCGCGCTTGTGCGCCAGATTGGGATCACCCGGCCCGAAGTTGACGGCCGGTATGCCCAGCGCGGCGAACCGCGCCACGTCGGTCCAGCCGTATTTGGCCCGGACGTTGCCGCCGGCGGCCTCGACCAGAGCCTTGGCGGCGGGTTGGGACAGTCCTGGCAGCGCGCCCGCCGCCGCGTCGGTCTGTTCGATGTGCACGTCGAGCCCGGCGAGCACGTCGTGCACGTGTTGCAGGGCGTCGGACAGCGACCGATCGGGGGCGAAACGGAAGTTGATCGTCACCGCGGCCGCGTCGGGAATGACGTTGCCCGCCACGCCGCCGTCGATGCGCACGGCCGACAGGCCCTCGCGGTAGACGCAGCCGTCGATGTCGACGTTGCGTGCCTGGTAGGCGGCCAGCCGCTCCAGCACGGCGCCGAGTTTGTGAATCGCGTTGTCTCCTAACCAGGATCGCGCCGAATGAGCACGCGTCCCGGTGGCGCTGACCACCACCCGCAGGGTTCCCTGGCAGCCGGCTTCGATGTAGCCGCCGGTGGGCTCGCCCAAGATGGCCACATCCGCGGAAAGCCAGTCCGGCAACTCGCGTTCGATGCGGCCCAAACCGTTTGCGGCGGCCTCGATTTCCTCGCAGTCGTACAGCACCAGCGTCAGATCGTGCACCGGCACGGCCACGGTGGCGGCGAGATGCAGAAAGACCGCGTCCCCGGATTTCATGTCCGCCGTGCCGCACCCGTACAGGTCGCCGTTTTCGCGGCGGCTGGGCAGGTTTCCGGCCACCGGTACGGTGTCCAGGTGTCCGGCCAGCAGCACCCGCGACGGCCGTTGGTGGTGGGTGCGCGCCAGCACGGCGTTTCCGTCCCGAACGATCTCGAATCCGGAGGTCTGCGCCCGCAGCGCGGCCTCGACCTCGTCGGCCAGCCGCGCCTCGTCCCTCGATTCGCTGGGGATGTCCACCAGCGCCGCGGTCAGCGCGATCGGATCGCCGCGTAAGTCCAGCACGGTCTCAGGGTAGTGCGTCATCGAGGCGAATCGCGCAGATCACGCGGTCGGCTAGACGAGCAGCCGCGTGGGCATCACCTTGGGCTTGACGCCGTACCGCGGCCCCATGCCGTAGCCGTAGCCGCCACGTCCCGCCGAGGCGACCGCCGGCATGCCGGACGCCCACGTGGTGTGCGGGTCTTCGATCGGTGCGGTCCACCCGGTGCCCGCGACGGTCGCGGCGGGGACCCGTGGGGTGGCCGCCGACCACGCGGCCGGCGTCGACAACCCGCCGACCGGGGCCGCCGAACCCATGCTCGCCAAAACCGGTGCGGCACCGGCGCCCGCGGTGCTCACCGGCGCCGCCGCGCTCACCAGGGCGCCGCCGGCGGCCGCGCCGCCCACGCTGCCGGCCGCGCTGCCGGACGCCGCCGCGTCGAGGGTGTGGTTGTACAGGATGTTGGACACGATGGTGTTGAAGACGTTCCACGACACCACGTCGAAACCGGCGTTGCCGACGTTGGACACGACGGGGTCGCCGAGGACGCTGTCCAATGCGCTCCCCGCGGCACCCGCGCCGGGCAATGCGGACGGGGCGGCGGCCGCCGGCGCGGCGAACGACTGCACGGCGTTGGGCACGTTGGAGACGACCCCGCGGAGCCCGCTCGTCTGCGCCGCCGTGGCCGCCGTCTGCACGCCCAACCCGCCAGGGCTGTTGGTGGGCGCCGGGGACGTCAACGGGCTCAGCCTGGCCGCGGCGGCCGACGACGTGGCGTAGCCATACATCGCCGCGGCGTCCTGGGCCCACATCTCGCCGTACTGCGCCTCGGTGGCCGCGATGGCCGCGGTGTTCTGGCCCAGCAAGTTCGTCGCGACCAGGGAAGCAAGCTGGGCCCGGTTGGCCGCGACCAGCGGCGGCGGCACCGTCATCGCGAAGGCCGCCTCGTAGGCGGCCGCCGACGCCATGGCCTGTGCGGCCGCCTGTTGCAGCTGGGCGGTGGTGGTGTGCATCCACATCACGTACGGCTCGGCGGCGGTGACCATCGCGACCGAGGACGGACCTATCCACTCCTCGCCGGTCAGATTCGAGATCGCCGACTGGCTGGCCGCGGCGGTCGTACTCAGTTCGTCGGCCAGGCTGCTGAACGCCGCGGCGGCGGCCATCATCGGTGCGGCTCCGGGGCCGGTGTACATGCGCAGGGAGTTGACCTCTGGGGGCAGTGCTCCGAAGTCGAAAGTCATTGCGGGACTCCTATTCTCAGTCGTGGTGGGGGTGCTAGACGGTCGGCGTGGGCATCACGACGGGTTTGACGCCGTAGCGGGGTGCGCCCAGGCCGTAGCCCCCGCGCCCGCTGGTGGCCATCGACGGCAGGCCACCCGGGATGGTGGTCATCGACGCGTTGTGGGGTGCGGCGCCGGTGAAACCCGCGCCCGTCAGCGTCGCGGCGGTGGGATTCACCGTCGGCACACCGCTTGCCGCCCAACTGGGCGGCACCGACAGCGCACCGATCGACGGGCCTCGACCGACGCTCGCCAGTACCGGCGCCGTACCCACGGCCGCCGGAGTTGCCGGGGCGGGCGCGCTCGCCGGCGCTGCCGCACCGACGTCCGAAGTCAGGTTGGGGATCCCGGACGCGCCGGGGACGGGAGCGAATTGGCCCTCGCCCAAGGTGATGAAGTCCGACGCGGCGGAGCCGACGTTCTGCCCCCACTCGATGGAGGTGCCGAGGGCAGCGTCCCCGGGCGGTGGGTCGGCGGCCGCGGCGGCCGGTCCCGCTGCGGGCAGCGCTGCGGCCCTGGTGGTCACCTGGTTCGCGGCTTCGGTCGTTCCATACGACCCGGCGTTGCTGTTCAGGTTGTTCACCAAATTTTGGTGAATCGCCTTCGCCTGGGCGCTGACCTGCTGGTACCACGCGCCGTAGGCCGAGAACTGCGCGGCCTGCAGGGTGGACACTTCGTCGGCGGCCGCCGGAGCGATGCTCGTGGTGGCGGCCGCGGCGGCGGCATCCTGGGCGGCCATCGACGAGCCGAGCCCTTCGAGGGTGCTGGCCGCGGTCAGCAGCGCCTCGGGCCGGGTGGTGACAAAGGACATGTTCTTCTCCTCGGGCAATCAGGCGGCCACAGCGGACCGGCGATGAGGGGACCCGGGACAAGGTCAGAAGACGATCTCCCCGACCCCCGGAAGCTGCGTACCCGAATCGCTGAAATTCACGCCGTTGACCTGCTAGGACTGGCCACGCTGAACGCCCATCAATGCGGACCACGCGCCCTGCGGCACCGAATTGCCCTGTCCGCGTGGGTCTTTTACCGCCACGCGGCCGCCGAGGCGCGTTTTGTCGCAGGGCGCGCGGACCGGAGCGCAACGCACGAAGTAACCTGACCGCCGTGACTGGAGCTGCAGGTATCGGGCTGGCAACGCTGGCCGCCGACGGATCGATTCTCGACACGTGGTTTCCCGCACCGGAACTGACCGAATCGGGCGGCACCAGCGCGACGTCGCGGCTGGCGCTGTCCGACGTTCCGCCCGAACTGACCGCGCTGATCGGCCGGGACGACGACCGCGGCACCGAGACCGTCGCCGTGCGCACGGTCATCGGCTCGCTGGACGAGGTGGCCACCGACGCCTACGACGCATACCTGCGGTTGCATCTGCTCTCGCACCGACTGGTGGCGCCGCACGGGCTGAACGCCGGCGGCCTCTTCGGGGTATTGACCAATGTGGTCTGGACTAATCGCGGACCGTGCGCAGTCGAGGGCTTCGAGGCGGTCCGGGCCCGGCTGCGCCGGCACGGAACGGTGACGGTCTACGGCGTCGACAAGTTCCCGCGCATGGTCGACTACGTCCTGCCGACCGGGGTGCGCATCGCCGACGCCGACCGGGTGCGCCTCGGCGCCCACCTGGCCCCGGGCACGACGGTGATGCACGAGGGCTTCGTCAACTACAACGCCGGCACCCTGGGGGCGTCGATGGTGGAAGGCCGCATTTCCGCCGGCGTGGTGGTGGACGACGGCTCCGACATCGGCGGCGGAGCCTCGATCATGGGCACGCTGTCCGGCGGTGGCACCGAGGTGATTTCGATCGGCAAGCGGTGTCTGCTCGGCGCCAACGCCGGTCTGGGCATCTCATTGGGCAACGACTGCGTCGTCGAAGCGGGCCTGTATGTCACCGCGGGCACCAAAGTCATTACGCCCGAAGGCAAAACGATGAAAGCCCTCGAGCTGTCCGGCGGCAACAACCTGTTGTTCCGCCGCAATTCGGTGAGCGGGGCGGTGGAAGTGGTGGCCCGCGGCGGTCAGGGCATCGCCCTCAACGAGGACCTGCACGCCAACTGAAGGCGGACACCTAAAGGTCGGCGGGGACCCTCTCGGCGGCCGGGGCGGCGCCAAGCGTGGTGCCTCTGGTTTCGGGGAGCAGATAGACGGACACGAAACTGGCCGCGACCAGGGTCGCCATCATGAGCCCGATCGCCCAGCTGCCGTAGGTCGCCAGCAACGTGCCTGCCAGCAGCGGCGGCACGGCGGCGCCGAGGATGCCGGCCAGGTTCATCGCCACCGCCGCGCCGCTGTAGCGGTAGCGGGTGGCGAACAGTTCGGGAACGAAGGCCCCCGTGGGGCCGTTGGCCACCGCCGCGCAGGCGAACATGCCGAGGACGGCGACCGCGTACATGACGGGGTCGCCGGTGTCCATCAGCGGGATGACCACGAACGCCCACGGCAGACACGCGGCCAACCCGCTCAGCATCACTCGCCGGCGCCCGACTCGATCGGACAGCCATGCCCCGAACGAGACGAACCCGATGCTCGTCAGCCCGGCGAGGGCGCCGACGCCCCAGATGAAGCTGCGCGAATAGCCCAGGTGCGAGTGGGCGTACATGACGAGGAAGGTGTTGCCGAGGTAGACGAACCCCATGCCGCCCAGGAAGCAGCCCGCGACGAGCACGATCTCGCGCCGCTGCAGCCGCACCAGCTCCGCCAGCGGCGCCTTGGGCACCAGATTGCGGGCCTTCTCCTCCACGAACAGCGGCGTCTCGTCGATGTTCAGCCGCACATAGAGGGCGATGCCGATCAGCCCGCTGCTGATCAGGAACGGCACCCGCCATCCCCATTCCATGAACGCGGGGCTGCTCTCGCCCATGGTGAGGCTGACCGCGAGGAACGTCAGGCTGGCCAGGATCCCCGCCGTGCCACCGCCCAGCGAGGTGAACATGCCATACCAGCCGCGTTTACCGGCGGGCGCGTATTCCGCACTGAGCAGGACGGACCCGGCCCATTCGCCGCCGACGGCGAACCCCTGCAGCAACCGCAGGACGATGAGGATCAAGGGTGCCGCGATCCCGATCGACGCCGTGCTGGGAACCAGGCCCACGCTGACGGTCGACGCGCCCATGATCAGCAGCGTGGCGACCAGCGTCTTCTTGCGGCCCAGCCGGTCCCCGAAATATCCGAAGACGGCCGCGCCCAACGGGCGAGACAGGAACGCGGTCGCGAACGTCGCCATCGAGGCGATGGTGGCCACCGTCGGGCTAAGGCGCGGAAAGAACACCGCGGGAAACACGAGTGCGGCCGCGGTCCCGTAGATCAGAAAGTCGTAGAACTCGATGGCCGAGCCCACCAGACAGGCCGCCGCGATCCGCCGCATGGGGGTGTGCGCGGCAGGGGCAACGGTGCCCACGGAACGAGTGGCCTCACCCACGGGCGCCGCTCACTATCCGGTTGCGTCGATACACGGTTACGACGGTAGGTGAAGCTTCGCGGCCACGCTCGGCGCTGAAGCTGGCAAATTGCTGCGTGTCTCGGTGCCGGGCTGGCCGGGTGCCCGTTGAGCGGCCGCTCAGCCGTCGATCAGCAACTGCTTCTTGAGGACCTTGCCCATCGCGTTGCGCGGCAGCGCGTTCACGAGGCGCACCTCACGCGGCCGCTTGTGCACCGAAAGCTGTTGCGCGACATAGTCGATCAACTCGTCACCGTCGGCCGATCCGACGATGAACGCGACGATGCGCTGGCCCAGGTCCGCATCGGGCATCCCGACAACCGCCGCCTCTTGGACGCCCGGATGCCCGAGCAGCACCGTTTCGATCTCCCCCGCACCGATGCGGTAACCCCCGGACTTGATCAGGTCGACCGACTCGCGCCCGACGATGCGGTGCATACCGTCGCCGTCGATCACCGCGACGTCACCGGTGCGATACCAGCCGTCGGCGTCGAACGCCTCGGCGGTGGCATCCGGCCGGTTCAGGTAGCCGTCGAACATCATCGGACCCCGAACCTCGAGCTTTCCCACCGTCTCCCCGTCGTGTGGCACCAGTCCGCCGTCGTCGTCGAGCATCCGGGTCTGCACACCGGTGAGCGGCAGTCCCACCCACCCCGGGCGTCGCTCGCCGTCGGCACGGGTGGACAGCGTGATCAGCGATTCCGACGCGCCGTAGCGTTCGATGGGCTGATGTCCGGTGAGCGCGGCCAGGCGGTCGAACACCGGAACCGGCAGCGGCGCGCTGCCGGAGACCAGCAGACGCGCCGGGCGCAGCGCGCGGGCGGCCGTCTCGTCGGCCACCACCCGCGACCACACCGTGGGCACCCCGAAAAACAGCGTGCCGCCGTGGTCGGTCGCGGCCTGCGCGTAGCCCGCCGGCGTCGGCTTTCCGGTGTGGATGAAGCGATTCCCGATCCGCAGCGACCCGAGCAACCCCAGCACCAGCCCGTGCACGTGAAAGAGCGGCAGGCCGTGCACCAAGACGTCGTCGGACGTCCATTGCCAGGCCTCCGCAAGCGCATCGAGGTCGGCGGCGATCGCCCGCCGGCTCAACACCACTCCTTTGGGCAGCCCGGTGGTGCCCGAGGTGTAGATGATCATCGCGGTGGCATCCGGCGACGGCTCGGCATAACGATGCCAGGAGCGGGCGTGCAACCGCACCGGAATGTGCGGCAGCCCTTCCGGCTCGTCGGGCAGCAACCCGAGCCAGGCCTGCACACCCGAATCGGTGAGCATGTGCCGGCGCTCGGCCGCGCCGACGTCGGCGGGCACCGGGACGAACGGGACTCCGGCGATCAGGCACCCGGTAACGGCCAGCACCGTCGCGGCGGTCGGTGCGGCCAGAATGGCGACGCGGCCCGCGCTCCCCACCCGTTCGGCCACCGATGTGGCGGCGCCGACCAGGTCGCTGCGGCTGAACACGGTGCCGTCGACGCGCACCGCGTCGGCGATATCGGTGTCGGTAAGGGCCGAAGGATCCAGGGACGCCAGCAGCACGTCAGCAGGCTACCCGGCGGCGTTACCGGTCAGTCTTTATCGTCCCCCCAGATCTTCATCAGGGTGGCCAGGATCTCCTCACCGCGGCCCAGCCCGCCGAGGTGACTCTCGCCCGGCAGGACGAACAGCTCGGCGTCGGGCAGCAGGGACACCACGTGCTTGCCGTGGGCGAAGGGGACGATGTGGTCGCTGTCGCCGTGCCACCAGCGGACCGGGACCTTGACCTCGTCGAGCCGGAATCCCCAGTCCTGGGTGAACAAAATGATGTCGTTGAAAGGGGCCGCCAGTTGCTTGCGGCTGCCGTTGAGCAGGTCGTCGAGGAACATGGCCCCGAACTCGGGCCGGGTGAGCAGGCGCCGGTCGCCCTCGGGTGACACCGCGGCGTACAGGAACAGCGCGGTGTTCGCGACCGGACGGATCGACCGCACCAGCAGGCTCGCGCCGATCCGCAGCGGGTCGCCGCCGAGCTTGAGCAGGGGCGCCGCCCGCTTGCCCAGGTTCATCAGACCGCTGGTGATCCCCTCGTCGCCGAGGAACGGCGCGACGCCGCCCAGGATGCCGGCGGCCACCACCCGGTCCGGCATCGCGGCGGCGGACGCGAGCGCGTACGGGCCGCCGCCGGACAGGCCGATGACGGCCATGTTGTCGATGCCGAGTATGTCCGCGATCGTGCGCAGGTCGTCGGCGAAGGCCCGGATGTTCGCGTACCGATGCGGCGACGACGAGCCGATCCCCGGGCGGTCCAGGCCGATCAGACGGATGCCGTGGTTCTTGGCGTAGAGGCGGGCCTCGGTGGGAATCTGCCGGCGCGCGCCGGGGGTGCCGTGCAGCCAGAAGACGGCCCGGCCCTGCGGGTCACCGAACTCGGCGAAGCCGATCTGGCGGTCTTCGCCGACGGCGACGTTTCCTTCAAGTTTGGGGCGGGCGATCTCGATGGCCATGTCAGCAGCCTCGCATGTGACGTGCCGTTTACCAAAGGCTCACGGCTCAGGCGTTGAGCACCCGCTCACCGATGACCCGCCGATGACGGAGGTCGGTCAGCTCCGGCGCGGACAGGCCCAGCTCGCGCAGGATCTCGTCGTTGTGCTGGCCGAGCGTCGGTGCAGGCGTCCGGTGGTGGTGCCACCCGGGCGTGATGCGAAAGGGCCAGCCGGGATAGCGATGCGGTCCGGTGATCCGGTGTTGCAGCTCCTCGTAGTATCCGCGCGCGTCGAGCTGGGCCCCGACGAATTCCGGGTCATACATCTGGTCTCCGGTGATCACCCGTTCTGCCGCGATCCCCTGTGCCTGGAGGGTTTCGACGATCGCCGCGGCGGTCTGCGTGCGGGTCCAGGCGGTGACGAGTTCGTCGAACAGGTCGTGATCGATCGGCTGGTCGGGAACGGACAGCGCGACCCAGTGATCCTCTTCGGCTGTCGGGTAGACGCCCTGCAGGCAGCCGCGCCGGCGATTCCCTTCGCGTTGCTGAACGACACCGTTCATCGAATACTCGATCACCGGCTCGGCGGTCACGCACGCGGCGACCTCGATCTGCGCGGCCTCGATCAGCCGACCCCGCCCGGTGCGACGCCGGTGTTCCAGTGCGGCCAGCAGGGCGACGCCGGCATGCACACCCACGACGGGGTCGGCGGGTCCCTGCGGGTTGCACGGCGGCCCGTCGGGATATCCGGTGATCGCCGACATCCCCGCTGTCTGCTCGAAGTTCAACGCCCACCCGACGTAGTCGCGCCAGGGGCCCTGCAAACCGAAACCCGGCATCCGCACCAGAATGACGTCGGGCTTCAGAGCCACCAACGACTCGTAGTCCAGGCCGAACTGCTCCACCACGCGCGGTGAAAAGTTCTCCACGACAACGTCGGCCTGCGCGGCCAGCCGCCGGGCGATCTCCAGGCCGCGCGGCGACGTCAGGTCCAGCGTGAGGTCTCGCTTGTTGAGGTTGGTGGCCTGCCATAGGCCGCTGCGCTCGTACCAGTCGTCGCCCTCGAAGGGAAACGCGCCCGAGTAGCGAAAGCCGTCCGGCCGCTGGATGGATTCGACCTTGACGATGTCGGCGCCGAACGCACCCAAATAGCACGTCAGGTAGGCGCCGGCCCAAAAGGTGCTGAGGTCAAGCACTTTCAGCCCCGCAAAAGGCAGTGACGTCCGGCCGGGTGCCGGGTCGGGTTGCGCCACCGGGCCTTGCACGAACCGAAATGCCTTTCCCGGGCGTTGGAATCCCCCGCCATCAATGAAGAACTCGCGCTTGGCGTATTGCGGACATTCCAGGATGGTGGCGCCGTCGTTGACCGGCGCGGCCGGGATGCGCAACGCCTGGCTCAGGTCGACGATCTCCGCGACGGTTTGCTTGGCGAGCAAAGGCTCTGCGCGAGCGTAGAATTCGGCGCGCTCCGGGCCGCCCAACATGATCGCGATCTGCTGCTCGGCGAACTCGGGAAGACCGAGCATCGCGCACACGTCGAGCCAGTGCTGGCCCGTCAGGCAGTTGATCCCCACCCAGCCGTCGGCGGCACGAACCACCCCCAGCATCGGGGCCCCTCGGGCGTTGGTGGGCAAGCCGAGACTTTGCATCTTCTGCGCCATCAGCATCGGATACGGCAAGGTCGACAGCAGCGACTCGAACTCGGAAACGTCGACTTCCCTTGAGCGACTGGCCGGTTGCAGTCGCAGCGCGGTCAGCGCGCCCAACGCGCCATAGGCGCCCGCGACGTATTCGGCGATCCGGCCACCCACCTGCACCGGCGGTCTGTCGGGATCACGGGCGCTGACCCAGCCCGACGCCGCCTGCAGGGTCAGCGACGTGGCCGGCCGGTCACGCCACGGTCCGGACTGCCCGAAGGGAGATATGCGGAGTGACAACAGGTTTGGGTTGATCTTGCTCAGGGTGTCGCTGTCGAATCCCCAGCCCTCGAGCGTTCCCGGCGGAAAATTCTCGACCAGGAGGTGCGCGTGCACGAGCAACTCGCCCGCATCCCGGAACGCGGCAACACGCTTGCCGGTGTTGAGATACTCGAACAGGCCCGAGCGCTGCGGGTCAACCTTCCCACCCGGGAAGGGACCCCATCGCCGCAGCGGGTCTCCCCCGGGCGGCTCGATCTTGGTGACCTCGGCGCCCAGGTCGGCGAACAGCTTTGCCGCGTAGGGACCGGAGATCTCGGTTGCGATTTCGACGACGTGCAGCCCCGCAAGGGGTTCCGTCACGCGGGGACCCCGATGGCCATCGGTTCCATGTACTGGTGCAGCCCACCGATGCCGCCGCCCTCACGGCCCAGTCCGCTCAGCTTGAACCCGCCGAACGGCGCGCCCCCCGGGCTGATGCCGTTGACCGCGATCTGGCCGGTGCGAATACGCCGGGCAACGCCGACGGCGCGATCCACGTCCCCGCCCCACACCGCACCGGAAAGCCCATATTGAGAGTTGTTCGCGATGGCGACCGCGTCGTCGTCGTCGCGGTAGCGCAGCACCGACAACACCGGACCGAACACTTCCTCTTGCGCGATAGTCGAATTCGGCTCGACTTCGGACAGGATCGTCGGTTCGACGTAGTACCCGACGTCCAGGCCGGCCGGCCGGCCGCCACCGGTCACCAGTTTCGCGCCGTCGCTCAGCGCGCCGGCCACGTGCGCCTCGACCCGCTCCCGTTGTGCGGCGCTGATCAGCGGACCCATCTGCACCTCGGGGTCGGTGGGGTCGCCCACCTTGACCTCGCGGGCCAATGCCGCGAGCCGATCGACGACGTCGTCGTGCAGCGCGTCGGGAAGCAGCAGCCGGCTGTGCAGGATGCAGGCCTGCCCGGCATGCAGCGAACAGGATTCGAACAGCATCTGGCGCAGCATGTCGTCGGTCAGTTGCGCGTCGTCGAGCACAATGCTGGCCGACTTGCCGCCCAACTCGAGCAGGATCCGCTTCATCGTGTCCCCGGCGGCGGACATGACCTGGCGGCCGACGACCGAACTGCCGGTGAAGCTCACCATGTCGATGCGCGGATCGGTGGTCAGCAGCTTGGCCGCCTCGACACCCGATGGCGTGACAACGTTGACCACCCCGGGCGGGATGTCGGTGTGCTCGTCGATCAGCCGCGCCAGCGCCAGCCCGGCCAACGGTGTCAGCGGAGAGGGCTTGAGCACGACGGTATTTCCAGCGGCCAGAGCGTGATTCAGCTTCATGACGTTCAGGCAGTGCGGGAAGTTCCACGGGGTCAGCACCGATACGACGCCCAGCGGCGCATGCCGCAGCAACGTGGTTCCGGCGCTGATGCCAAGGACCTCCTGGTCGACGAGCTGAGTGGCGAGCTGCGCGGCATGCATGGACATGAATCCGGCTCCGTCGATCTGCATCATCCGTTCGTTGGCGATGCAGCCCCACTCCGCCTGGGACAGCGCAAAGAAGTCGTCGGCGTGCTTGGTCAGCGCCTCGCCCAGCTGGTTCAGACACCCGGCGCGCTGCTCGGCGGTCATTGTGCCCCACGGCCCGCTGTCGAACGCGCGGCGCGCGGCCGCGATCGCGTCGCCAACCTGGGCGACGCTCGCATCGGGTGCGGTGGCGATGACGGCCTCGGTGGTCGGGGAGAGGTCGTCATAGCGGCCGTCCTGCGGCTCGACCCAGTTGCCGTCGATGTAGAGCTGATAGGTCTGGACAAGAGCGGGCGAATCGGCCATGTGCTTCCTCCGGTCATCTGATCACTTGGTGTACACCCCCGCGTGTCCGCCGTCAATCACCAATCGCGTGAGTTCCCAGCTATGGCAATATCTTGCTGTCGTATTGACAGCGTGTGGCGGTGCGGAGTAGACACAGTCCGCAAGACAGATTGCGTCAATCTGTCGGATCGGGTGTCCTGCGAGAGGGGCTTGCCGTGCAGACTCATCCGCCGCTGCGCCCGCCGAGCTTCCCGCTGCACTCCCCCGACTTCTACGCCGGCGACCCATATCCCGCCTACCGGGAACTGCGCGCGACGGAGCCGGTGTGCTGGAACGACGTTACGAATTTCTGGGCCCTGTTGAAGTACGAGGACATCCGGTTCGTGTCGAGCAACCCGACACTGTTCTCGTCGACGAAGGGCATCACGATCCCCGATCCGCATATGCCCAACCCGGTGCAACAGGGCAGTCTGATCTTCACCGACCCGCCGCGGCACCGGCAGATGCGCAAGCTGATCAACTCCGGATTCACCAAACGGCGGGTGGCCGTGCTCGAGCCGAAGATCCGCGAGATCGTGCGCGGCATTCTCGTCGGCATCGAACCCGGCTCGGTGCACGAGTTCGCCGAGCAGATCGCCGCGCCCCTGCCCACCCGGATGATCGCCGAACTGATCGGCGCCCCGCCCGACGACTGGGAGCAGTTCCGGGCCTGGTCGGACGCGGCCACCGGAACGGCCGATCCGGAGATCGAGTTAGACCCGTTGGTGGCGGCCGGGCAACTCTACGAGTACTTCCGGAAGCTGATCGCCGCCCGCCGCGCGCAACCGCGCGACGACCTGCTGTCGGTGCTGGCCGAGGCCGAGATCGACGAACACCGGCTGACCGATGAGGACCTGCTCAACTTCGCCTTCCTGCTGCTGGTGGCCGGCAACGAAACCACCCGCAACCTCATTGCGCTCGGGACGCTGGCATTGATCGCGCATCCCGACCAATGTCGCCTTCTCACCGAGGATCCCGCGCGCATCCCGCTCGCCGTCGAGGAGATGCTGCGGTGGAACAGTCCCGTGGTGCACATGGCCCGCACCGCGACCGCCGACGTCGAGATCCGCGGCCGGCGCATCAAGGCCGGCGAGGTGGTGGTGATGTTGTACGGGTCGGCCAACCGGGACGAGGACGTGTTCGGTCCCGACTCCGAGGAGTTCGACGCGACCCGCCACCCCAACCCGCACATCGCGTTCGGCTGCGGCGAACATTCCTGCATCGGTGCACAATTGGCGCGCCTGGAGGCGACGGTGTTCTTCGATGAGCTGCTGCGCCGCTTTCCCGGCATGGAGCTGGTGGGCGACGTGGACAGGATGCGGGCCACCATGGTGCCCGGTGTGAAACGCATGCCGGTGCGGATGGGGGGCTGAGCCGATGGACCTCGAATACACACCGGAGCAAGAGAAGCTGCGCGCCGAGATTCGCGCCGCGCTGGAACAGGTGATGACGCCCGAACGCAGCCTCGCTCTGAGCGCACGCATGGAGGGCGGCCCGCAAGTGCGGGAATGCATACGCGCCCTGGCCGCGGCCGACCTACTCGGCGTCGGGTGGCCCAAAGAGTATGGCGGACGCGGATTCTCGGCGATCGAGCAATTCATCTTCTCCGAGGAGGCGCAGCGGGTCAACGCCCCGATCCCGCTGGTGACGCTCAACACCGTCGGACCGACCCTCATGCAGTGCGGCACCGAGGAACAGAAGCAGCGGTTCCTGCCCGCGATTCTTGACGGCAGCGTCGAATTCGCGATCGGCTACTCCGAGCCGGGAGCCGGAAGCGACTTGGCATCTCTGCGCACCGCCGCGGTCCGCGACGGCGACGAGTACGTGATCAACGGCCAGAAGATGTTCACCAGTGGCGCCGCGTACGCCGACTACATCTGGCTGGCCGCCCGCACCGATCCGAATGCCAAGAAACACAAGGGCATTTCCATCCTTATAGTGCCCACCTCGTCGCCCGGGTTCTCCTGGCAGCCGCTGCACACCATGCCCGGCATCTCCACCTTCTACACTTTCTACGACGACGTGCGGGTCCCCGCCAGCGCGCTGGTGGGCGGTGAGAATCAGGGCTGGCAGCTGATCACCACGCAGTTGAATTTCGAACGCGCCGCGCTGGGCAATCTCGGTGCGCTCGAGCCGCTGTTCGAGAAAACCCTGGAGTGGGCCGCCACCACCGGATTCGATGGCGGCCGCGTCATCGACCAGCCGTGGGTACAGCTCGCCCTGGCAAGGGTCGAAGCTCAAGTCGCCGCATACAAACTCGTCAACCTGCGGGTGAACGCGGCGATGACGAAGGGTGTGCTCAGCATGGGGGAAGCCTCCGCCGCGAAGGTGTTCGGCACGGAGCTCACGCAGCAGGTCGCCCGCCAGCTGCTGGAAGTGCTCGATCACAACGGGGTACGCCAGGGCACCGAAGCGCCGCTACGCGGGGCGCTGGAAACCGCGTATCGATGGGCCGTTATCAACACCTTCGGCGGCGGAGCCAACGAAATCCAACGTGACATCATCGCCATGGCCGGGTTGGGCATGCCCCGGGCACCGCGCGACCTGCGGGCCGCGAAATAGTCAGGAGGACGAAACCAAGTGACCGACTCAGAAACCGTCAGCGCTAAGGTGCGGGCCCTCGTCGGCCAGCCCACCGGCGGCACCGGAAAGCCCTCGCTGGCCCCGGATCCGGTGAACCAGCCGATGATCCGGCACTGGGCGTACGCGATGGCCGACATGAACCCCGTCTACATCGACCCGGAGTTCGCCGCGTCGTCGCGGTTCGGCGGCATCGTGTCGCCGCCGGTGATGCTGCAGACCTGGACGATGCCGTCGCCGAAGCTGGAGGGAATCGGCGAGCGGGGCGGGGCACCGATCGAGATCCAGAGCAACCCAACGGCATTCCTCGATGAGGCCGGCTACACCAGCACGGTGGCGACGAATTCGGAGTTCGAGATCGAGCGGTACCCGCGGCTGGGCGACGTGATCAGTGCGACGGCGGTGTACGAGTCGGTCTCCGAGGAGAAGAAGACGGCGCTGGGCACCGGCTTCTTCCTGACCTGGCTGACGACCTACACCGACCAGAACGGCGAGGTGTTGGGCCGACAGCGATTCCGGGTGCTGCGATTCAGGCCGGCGAGCTGATGGCGGCCCGCCTGGCGCCGGCGATCACCGGCGACACCGAATTCTTCTGGAATGGATTGCGGGAGAATAAACTCCTGATCCAGCGCTGCGGCGGCTGTGGGCAGCTGCGCCACCCGCCGCGCCCGATGTGCCCGCACTGCCGGTCGCTTCAGTGGGAGCCGATCGAGTCGTCGGGCCGCGGCACCGTCTGCAGCTACGTGATGCCACACGAGCCCAAGTTTCCGTTCTTCGAATACCCGTACATCGTCGTGCTGGTGGAACTCGAGGAAGGGGTGCGGCTGGTGTCCAACCTGACCGGCGTCGACCCGGCCGACGTGACACCCGGAATGCCGGTCGAGGTGTACTACCAGACATTCGATAACGACCTGGTGCTACACCAGTTCCGGCCGAGCGCTTGAATCATGGACTTCTCGTTTAGCGATGAGCAGGCGACGACCGCCAAGCTCGCCCGCGATCTGTTCGAGCGCCGCGCCACGCCGGAACGGCTGACCGAGCTGGAGGCCGGCGAAATCCGCTACGACGCCGCGCTCTGGAAAGAGCTGGCCGCCGCCGACCTGCTGGGCACCGCGCTGCCGGAGTCGGTGGGCGGTAACGGCGGCGGCTTCGTCGAACTCGGCGTGCTGCTTTCCGAGGTCGGCTACGCCGTCGCGCCGGTGCCCGCCTTCGCGACGCTGGCGCTGGGCGCCGACCCGATCGCCCGGCACGGCAGCCACGAACAGCAACAGCGCTTCCTGCCGGGCGTCGTCACCGGATCCCGCATCCTGACAACGGCATTGGCCGAACCTGGTCGCTCGGACCCGGCGAGCCCAATCACCACCGCGCGCCGCGACGGCCCGAACTGGCGCCTCGACGGCGCCAAGGAGCTGGTGCCGGCGGCGCAACTCGCCGACACCGTGCTGATTCCCGCCTCCATCGACGACGGCACCGTGGGCCTGTTCCTGCTGGCCGGCGACGCCGCCGGCGTCGAGATCCGCCCGGTAACCACCACCAACCGCGAACCCCACGCGGACGTATTCCTGGACGGCGCAATCGTTTCCGCGGCGGATGCGATTGCCGGCGACGGGCTGGTCGATTCGCTCTACACCCGCGCCCTGGTGGCGTTGTGCGCGATCCAGCTCGGTGTCGCCGAGCGGGCGCTGCGCATCGCCGCCGAATACACCACGGGCCGCGAGCAATTCGGGCGCCCGATCGGCAGCTTCCAGGCGGTGCAGCAGCGCATGGCCGACGCGTTCATCGACGTCGAGGTGATCCGGTGGACCACCTGGCAGGCGGCCTGGCTGGTCGCGCACGGCCGTCCGGCCGACCGGGCGGCGCGCATCGCGAAATTCTGGGCCGCCGACGCCGGTGCCCGTGTCGCCGCCACCGCCCAGCACGTCCACGGCGGCATCGGCATCGACGTCACCTATCCCCTGCACCGCTATTTCCTGTGGGCCAAGCACAACGAGCTGACCCTCGGTCCGGCTTCGGCGCAGCTGGCCCGACTCGGCGCAACCTATTCGGAAGGACCCGCATGACGACCACCACCAGCCGTACCACCACCCTGCGATGGCAAGACATCGCGGAGGGCGACGAGGTCACCCCGCTTGAAATCCCGATCACCACAACGATGATCGTCGCCGGGGCGATCGCCACCCGGGACTTCATGCCGGTGCATCACGACCGCGACTTCGCCAAGCAGCAGGGTTCGCCCAACTTGTTCATGAACATCTTGACCACCAACGGTTACTGTGTGCGCTTCCTCACCGACTGGGCCGGGCCCGAAGCGATGGTGAAGAAGCTGTCGATCCGCCTCGGGGTGCCTTGTTTTCCGGACGACCCGTTACGGTTCACCGGCCGCGTCACCGGCAAGACCGAGGGCTCGGGTGGTGAGAACTTCGTCGAGGTGACCTTCGCGGGCGCCAACAGGCTAGGCGACCATGTGTCGGGCACCGCTGTGCTCAGCCTGCTCGACGGGGCGGGCGCGTGAGCAGAACACTGCCCGGCGCCGCGGCCATCGTCGGGATCGGGCAGACGGAGTTCTCGAAGGAATCCGGGCGCAGCGAGCTGCAATTGGCGTGCGAGGCCGTCAGCGCCGCGCTGAACGACGCCGGCCTGGCGCCCAGTGACGTCGACGGCATGGTCACCTTCACCATGGACTCCAGCGACGAGATCGACATCGCCCGCAATGTCGGCATCGGCGACCTGAGCTTCTTCTCGCGCGTGCACCACGGGGGCGGCGCGGCCGCCGGCACCGTCGTGCACGCGGCGATGGCCGTGGCCACCGGTGTGGCCGACGTGGTGGTGTGCTGGCGGGCCTTCAACGAACGGTCCGGCATGCGGTTCGGCGGCAGCGGGCGCACCGACCTGGGAACCCCGCTGT
The DNA here is from genome assembly GCF_010731775.1 of Mycobacterium mantenii. Classification (NCBI taxonomy): domain Bacteria; kingdom Bacillati; phylum Actinomycetota; class Actinomycetes; order Mycobacteriales; family Mycobacteriaceae; genus Mycobacterium; species Mycobacterium mantenii. The sequence goes on from NZ_AP022590.1 coordinate 3,044,477, forward strand.
TCATGGCGCACTACGCGCCGTTCGGATTGCTCACTCCGGCGGCCTGGGTCGCGATGCACGCCCAGCGGTATATGTCCACGTACGGGGTGACCAACGAGGACTTCGGGCGGATCGCGGTGGTCGACCGCAAGCACGCGGCGACCAACCCCGATGCCTGGTTCTACCAGCGCCCGATCACCCTGGAAGACCATCAGAATTCGCGCTGGATCGTCGAACCCGTGCTGCGCCTGCTGGATTGCTGTCAGGAAAGCGACGGCGGCGTCGCGCTGGTCATCACCGGCGCCGAACGCGCGCGCGACCTGCGGCAGCCGCCGGCCATCATCACCGCGGCGGCGCAGGGTGCCGCCCACGACGGCGAGATGATGACCAGCTACTACCGTGATGACATCACCGGGCTGCCCGAGATGGGGGTGGTGGCCCGGCAGCTGTGGCGCGATTCGGGCCTGAAACCACAAGACATCCAAACCGCCTTCATCTACGACCATTTCACGCCGTTCGTGTTCGCCCAGCTCGAGGAACTCGGATTCTGCGGGCGCGGGGAGGCCAAGGACTTCGCCACCGTCGAGCGGCTGTCGCTGGGTGGCGAGTTCCCGATCAACACCAACGGCGGCCTGCTCGGCGAGGCCTACATCCATGGCATGAACGGCATCACCGAGGGGGTGCGCCAGGTGCGCGGCACCTCGCACAACCAGGTCGACAACGTCGAGCACGTGCTGGTCACGTCCGGAACCGGCGTGCCGACCAGTGGTCTGATACTCGCGCCGGCCGGCTGAGGGGACATCATGCCAAGGCTCGCGCTCCTGACCGCCCACGGTGGGCCGATCGAGCTGGCCGAATTCCCGTTGACCACACCGGCACCGGGGACCGCCGCCCTGCGGCTGCGGATGGCGGGCATCTGCGGGTCCGACTTGCACATCTTCCGCGGCGAGTTGCCCCTGCCGTGCCCGTTCGCCATGGGCCACGAAATGGTCGGCGAGATCGCGGAACTCGGCGAGGGGCTGACCTCCGACGCGACCGGCAAGCCGCTGGCCGTCGGTGATCGTGTGGTGGCGCCGTACTTCTGGTTCTGCGGCAGTTGTCACGCGTGCGCGCGGGGACGGTCATACGCCTGCCAGAACCTGATGGCCGGCGAATACCGCACCCACGATCAGGCGCCGCATTTCGTCGCCGCCTACGGCGAGTACTACTACACCAGCCGCCGGCAGCCGTTGTACAAAGTTCCCGCGGAGCTGCCTGACGCGGCCGTCGCGCCGTTGAATTGCGCGCTGGCCCAGGTGTTGTTCGCGCTGCGCGACGTGCGGCTCGGGGACACCGTCGTGATCCAGGGCGCCGGCGGGCTGGGCATCAACGCCGCGGCCGTCGCACGGACGGCGGGTGCCGCAGCGGTCGTGGTCATCGACAAGATCGCCGAACGACTCCATGTCGCCGCCGATTTCGGCGCCACGCACTGCATCGACGCCAGCGGAATCTCGGCGGCGGAGGTCACCGAGCGGGTGCGCGAACACACCGGGGGCATCGGTGCCGACTGGGTGCTCGAGGTTGTCGGCGTGCCGGGCGTCATCCCGGAGGGGATCGGGTTTCTCAACAACGGCGGGACGCTGCTCGAGGTCGGCAACGTCGGGATGGGACGCACCTTCGAGCTCGACCCGAGCGCGCTGGTCTACGGCAACAAGTCGGTGCGCGGGGTGATGCTGTACGACCCGGTCACCCTGGCCACCGGTCTATCGTTCCTGCAGCACACCAGCTTTCCGTTCGAGCGGCTGATGCCCAAGCCGTTTCGTCTGACCGACGTCAACGAAGCGTTCGCCTCGGCCGATGCCGGGCTGGTCCCGCGGGGGGCATTGATTCCGTGACGACTCAGCCGACCCAGGTGACGGACACCCGCGAGCTCATCGTGGAGTCGGCATTCGCGTGCTTCGGCAAGCAGGGGCTGCAGAAGGCGACGATCGTCGACATCGCCAGGCGGGCCGGCGTATCGCGCAGCACCATCTACGAATACTTTTCCGACAAGGCCGAAATCGTCGAGGCGTGTGCCGAACACGCATCCGAGCGGTTCTACCGCGAGATGACCAAGGCGATGGACCGCGGCAGCACGCTGGAGGACAAGCTGTGTTCGGCAGCGGTCTTCGTGACCCAGGCGCGGCGGGTCATCGCGGCCGAGAAGTACTTCGACGAGGATGCGATCAGCCTGCTGCTGACCAAGGACGCCGCCGTGCTGCTGCGCGAATGCGTCGAGTTCTTCGCCCCCTACCTGTCGGCCGCCAGGCGCACCGGCGAGGTCCGCAAGGACCTCGACATCGAGTCCGCCGGTGAATGGTTCGCCCGCATCCTGTTCTCACTCTTCAGCACGCCGTCCTCGACGCTGAACATGGACGATCCCGACGTGGCGGCGGAATTCGTTCGCGCCCACGTGGTGCGCGGCTTCGCCAGTGACCGCCCCCGCCCGCGGCGCGCTCAATAAACCGTTGAGTGTGAATCCTGGGCGGCGATTATCGGCGTGTCGCCGCCCAGGATTCACACTCAACGCCCGCGCCGCGCCAGCGCCCGCAGGAAGAACGCCAGGTTGGCCGGCCGTTCGGCGAGCCGCCGCATGAAGTAGCCGTACCATCGGGTGCCGAACGGCACGTAGACCCGCAGCTGGTTGCCCGCCGCGACGAGGCGTCGCTGCTCATCATCGCGAATGCCGTAGAGCATCTGGTGCTCGAATTGGCCGGTGCTGCGCCCCGATTCGCGCACCATCTCCGGCACCGCGCCGATGATCTCCGGGTCGTGGGAGGCCACCATCGGGTAGCCGGATCCGGCCATCAGCACCCACAGGCAATCCAGGTAGGCGTCGGTGACCTCGGCGGGATCGCGGTAGGCCAGCGAGGCGGGTTCGTCATAGGCGCCCTTGCACAGCCGGACCCGGGCGCCGGAGGCGGCGAATTCCTCGCAGTCCTCCAGCGTGCGCCGCAGATAGGCCTGCAAAACCAGTCCGAGCCAGGGAAATTCGGTCCGCAGGTCGCGCACGGTGCGCAGCGTCGAATCGGTGGTGGTGTGGTTCTCGGCGTCCACGGTCACCCACACGCCCGCGCATTGGGCGGCATCGCAAATCGACCATGCGTTCTCCCGCGCGATCTTGTGCCCGTCGCGCTCCAGCGACTGTCCCAGCGCCGACAGTTTGACCGAGACTTCCAGCGGTTGAACCAGGTCACCGGCCGCGCCCAGCCCACCCAGGCGCCCGATCAGATCCAGGTAGGTCCGCACCCCCGCGTCGGCGTCGTCGGCGCTGCCGACATCCTCGCCCAGATAGTCGACGCTGACGAAGCGGCCCGAATCACGCAGACCGACAACGCTGTTGTGCACCGAGTCGATCGTGTCCCCGGGGACGAACCGGTGCACCACCTTGCGGGTGACCGACAGCCGCTCGGCGGTGCGGCGCAACCCGTCACGGCGGCTCGCCGCCAGGATCGCCGGGCGCAAAGTGGTGGCGAACACTCCGGCCATCAGTCGGCGCCCATATGCGGATAGGTGTGGTCGGTCGCCGGGATGAAGGTCTCCTTGATGGTGCGAGCCGACGTCCAGCGCAACATGTTCAGCATCGATCCGGCCTTGTCGTTGGTGCCCGAGCCACGGGAACCGCCGAACGGCTGGCGCCCGACGACCGCGCCGGTCGGCTTGTCGTTGATGTAGAAGTTGCCGGCCGCAAACCGCAGCCGGCCTTGGGCGGTCAGCACGGCATCGCGGTCGTCGGCGATGACCGCGCCGGTCAGCGCGTACCGAGACCCGGTGTCGACGACGTCGAGGACCCGCTCGTAGTCGGCGTCGGGGTATACGTGCACCGACAGCAGCGGGCCGAAGTATTCCGTCGCGAACGACTCGTCGGTCGGATCGTCGGACAGCAGCACCGTGGGGCGCACGAAATACCCTTCGCTGTCGTCGTATTCGCCGCCGACCGCGATCGTGACGTGCGCCGCGCCCTTTGCCCGCTCGATGGCGTCGACGTTCTTGGTGAAGGCCCGCCGGTCGATCAGCGCTCCCCCGTAATTTGTCAGGTCGGTGACATCGCCGTACCGCAGCGCGGCGGTCTTGCCCAGGAAATCGTCGCCCATGCGGCGCCACACCGACTGTGCGATGAAGGCCCGCGACGCCGCCGAGCATTTCTGGCCCTGGTAGTCGAACGCGCCGCGGATCAGCGCCGTGCACAATACATCCGGGCGCGCCGAGGAATGCGCGACGACGAAGTCTTTACCACCGGTCTCTCCGACGAGGCGGGGATAGCTTTGGTAGCGGCTGATATTGGCGCCCACCTGCTGCCACAGGTGCTGGAAGGTAGCCGTCGACCCGGTGAAGTGGATGCCGGCCAGGCGCGGATCGGCCAGTGCCACGTCGGAAACGGCAAAGCCGTCGCCGGTCACCAGGTTGATCACCCCGGGCGGCAGCCCCGCCGCCTCGAGCAATTGCATGGTCAGATACGCCGACAACGTCTGGGTGACCGACGGCTTCCACAGCACGGTGTTGCCCATCAGCGCCGGCGCGGTCGGCAGATTGCCGGCGATGGAGGTGAAGTTGAACGGCGTGATCGCGTACACGAAGCCGTCCAGCGGGCGGTATTCGCTGCGATTCCACTCGCCGGGCCCGCTGATCGGCTGCTGCGCCAGGATCTGTCGCGCGAACGCCACGTTGAATCGCCAGAAGTCGATCTGTTCGCACGGCGAGTCGATCTCGGCCTGGTAGGCCGACTTGGATTGACCGAGCATCGTCGCGGCGGCGATTCTCTCCCGCCACGGCCCGGCCAGCAGGTCGGCGGCGCGCAGGAACACCGCCGCCCGCTCATCGAACGGCATTGCCGCCCAAGCGCTTTTCGCGGCCATCGCGGCGTCGATCGCGGCCGTCGCGTCGGTGTGACCGGCGTTGGTCAGGGTGCCCAGCTTCGCGGTGTGCCGGTGCGGCTGGACGACGTCGACACGCTCGCCGTCGCCCATCCGGTGCGCACCGCCGATGACATGCGGGAGGTCGATCGGATGCGCGGCCAGCGCGGCCAGCTCGGCGACGAGACGGGCGCGTTCCGGGGAGTGCGGTGCATAGTCGTGGACCGGCTCGTTGGCCGGCATCGGGACCTGAGTTATCGCGTCCATGCTGCAAGGATCCTCGCGCCGGACCCGCAGAGAATTAGCCGATCAGACAAGGGGGTGCGGTATTAGTAGTAAAATCGGACAACATGGCCGGGGTCGGGCTGGGGCAGCTGCTGCTCGCGCTGGACGCGACGCTGGTGAGCCTGGTCGACGCGCCCCGGGGCCTGGACCTGTCGGTGGGGTCGGCGGCCCTGATCGACTCCGACGACGTGCGGCTCGGGATGGCGGCCGCGGCGGGCAACGCCGACGTCTTTTTCCTGCTGGGGATCGCCGACGACGAGGCGTTGCGGTGGATGGACAAGCAGGCGCGCGAACGTGTGCCGGTGGCCGTCTTTGTCAAAGAACCGTCGAATGCCTTGGTGGCCAGAGCCGTTGCGGGCGGATCGGCGGTGGTGGCCGTCGATCCCCGGGCCCGCTGGGAGCGGCTTTATCAACTGGTAAACCACGTTCTGGAGCATCACGGGGACCGCGCGGACGCAACCGACGACTCGGGCACCGACCTGTTCGGCTTGGCGCAGTCGCTCGCCGACCGAATCCACGGCATGGTCAGCATCGAAAACGCGCAATCGCACGTCCTGGCCTATTCGGCCTCTAACGACGAAGCCGACGAACTGCGCCGCCTTTCCATCCTGGGCAGGGCGGGACCGCCCGAGCATCTCGAGTGGATCGGCCAGTGGGGCATCTTCGATGCGCTGCGCTCGGGCACCGAGGTGGTCCGCGTCGCCGAGCGACCCGAGTTGGGGCTGCGTCCGCGACTGGCCGTCGGCGTCTACCGGCCCGCGCCCGATGCGCGGCGACCGCCGGTGTTCGCCGGAACCATCTGGGTGCAGCAAGGCTCGCAACCGCTGGCCGACGACGCCGAGGAGATGTTGCGCGGCGCCGCCGTGCTCGCCGCCCGCATCATGTCGCGCTTGGCGGCCCGGCCATCCACCCACGCGCGGCGGGTGCAGCAACTTCTCGGCCTCGGTGACGCGGAAGCCGTTGCGCACGTCGACGTGGCCGCAGTCGCCCGCGAACTCGGTCTCGCCGCCGACGGCGACGCGGCCCTGATCGGTTGGGACGCGGCGGAGAGTTCACCCCGTCACGCCCGGCTCGCCGACGTTATTGCTCTGAGCGCCAGCGCCTTTCGTCACGATGCCCAGGTCGCCTCGGCCGGCTCGCGAACGTACGTGCTGCTTCCCCAGACCCACAATCGGTCGGTCACCTCGTGGGTGCGCGGCACCATCGGCGCCATGCGCGCCGAACTCGGGGTGCAGCTGCGGGCGGCTATCGCCGCGCCGGTCGCGGGCCTTGCCGCGGTGGCCGCCGCGCGCATCGAGGTGGACCGCGTACTGGACAGCGCTGAGCGGCACCCGATTTCGTTCGGGCAGGTGACGTCGCTGGCGGAAGCCCGTACCGCCGTCCTGCTCGACGAAATCGTGACCCTGGTCGGGGGCGACGAGCGCTTGATCGATCCGCGGATCGTGGGGCTGCGCAACGACGATCCGGTGCTGGCCGAGACGTTGCGGACCTATCTGGATGCCTTCGGCGACATCGCCGCTGCCGCCCGATCGCTGCGCGTGCATCCGAATACGGTTCGCTACCGGGTGCGCCGGATCGAGAAATTGTTGTCGACGTCGCTGGCCGATCCCGAGGTGCGGCTGCTGTTTTCGCTGGGATTGCGGGTACTGGAAAGTCGTTGACGCGCTCCCGTCCGCCGGCTTGGCGGTCGCCATGCGCGAAACTCCAGAAGCGGTACCCTAACCCGCATGCGCAGTTCGTCCGTCGTGTCCTTGCTGCGGGAACGCGCAGGTCTGCAGCCTGACGACGTGGCGTTCCGGTATACCGATTACGAGCAGGACTGGGCGGGCGTCACCGAGACGCTGACGTGGGCACAGCTGTATCAGCGAAGCCTGAACGTTGCGCACGAGGTCAGGCGGCACGGCACCACCGGGGACCGGGCCGTGATCTTTGCCCCCCAGGGTCTCGCGTACATCGTGGCGTTCCTGGGCGCGATACAGGCCGGGCTGATCGCGGTCCCGCTCTCGGTCCCGCAGCCGGGCGCGCACGATGAGCGGGTGGCCGCCGTCCTGGCGGACACCACAGCCGCCGTCGTTCTCACCACGTCGGCGTCGGCCGCGACCGTCAACGCCTACCTGCACCGCCCGGACTCGGGCACCGAAGGCCCCGGCCCCACCGTCATCGCCGTCGACGCGCTGGACCTGGACCGACCGAATTCGTCGAGCATCCGGATCAGCGGAGCTCCGGACATCGCATACCTGCAGTACACGTCGGGCTCTACGCGTCTTCCGGCCGGGGTGATGGTCTCGCACCGCAACCTTGCGGTGAACTTCCAGCAACTGATGGCCGCGTACTTTCCCGACTTCAACGGGGTGGCCCCGCGCGACACCGTCTGCGTGTCGTGGCTGCCTTTCTATCACGACATGGGTTTGGTTCAGGGCGTCATCGCACCGATCCTCGGCGGCTACCGCGGCGATCTGACGAGCCCGGTCGCGTTCCTGCAACGCCCGGCACGCTGGATCCACGCGATGTCCCAACCCAATCCGGTCTTCTCCGCCGCGCCGAACTTCGCCTTCGAACTCGCGGTCCGCAAGACATCGGAGGACGACCTGACCGGAGTCGACCTGGGCAACATCATCAGCATCGTCAGCGGTGCCGAACGGATCCATCCCGCCACGCTCGACCGGTTCTGCAAACGGTTCGCCCCGTACAACTTTCGCGAAGACATGATGCAGCCCTCCTACGGTCTGGCCGAAGCGACGGTCTATGTCGCCAGCCGCGCCAGGGCCGGCGCCCCGGTGGTCGTCCACTTCGAACCGGAAAAACTGTCGGAGGGCAGCGCGCAGCGATGCTCGGCGGAGACCGGTACGCCGCTGCTGAGCTACGGCACGCCGACGTCGCCGACGGTGCAAATCGTTGACCCCGGTACCAGCGCACCGTGCCCGGCCGGAACGGTCGGCGAAATCTGGGTCAACGGCGAGAACGTCGCCGACGGTTACTGGCAGAAGCCCGAGGAGACCCAGCGCACCTTCGGCGGCATTCTGGCCGACCCGTCACCCGGCGACCCCGAGGACCCCTGGCTGCGCACCGGCGACCTCGGCTTCATCTCCGAGGACGAGATGTTCATCGTGGGCCGGATGAAAGATCTGCTGATCGTCTACGGCCGCAACCACTATCCCGAGGACATCGAGTCGACGGTGCAGCGGATCACCGGCGGCCGGGTCGCGGCGATCTCGGTTGCGGTGGACGAGATCGAAAAGCTGGTGACCATCATCGAACTCAAGAAGCGCGGCGATTCCGACGAGGACGCGCTGCGCATGCTCGACATCGTCAAGAACGATGTCACCGCGGCGATATCGAACTCGCACGGGCTCAACGTCGCCGACCTGGTCCTGGTGTTACCGGGATCGATTCCCACCACGACGAGCGGCAAGATCCGGCGGGCGGCATGCGTGGAACAGTACCGCCGCCAAGGGTTCGTCCGGTTGGACGGCTGAGCTTTCCTGCGCGGCCGCAACCCGGGGGACGGCGTACCCTATTGGCTGTTCGCCGTCTGGGCTTCCTCGAGAAAGTGCCCCACCACGTCGGGGCCGGTGGAGTGCATCTTGATGGACAGCTCGAGCAGCCTGTCCTTGGTCTGCTTCGGGAGCAGCTCGATCGAGCGAGTGGTGGCCGAGTCGTACTTCGCCCCGGGAAAGCGCTGCAGGAGAACGTCTTTCTGCTCTTCCGTGGTGTAAATCTCGAGTAGCTTCATGCCTGCGAACGCCTCGATCGCCTTGTCCGCCATTCCGGCGTTCGCCAGCGCTTCCAACCGTTCCTCGTTGATCCAGACGTTGACCTTGATCTTCTTCTCGCCGCTGGTCATCAGTTCTCCAATTGGTTCAGCGTAAAGACCGGCAACCGGTCCTTCAGGTACTCCTCGGTGACGAAGGGCGAACCCTGGCCGTACTTGGCGGCGCTGTCCATCACGACTTCGAACACCTCGTGCCGCATCACCTTTTGGGTCGGCTTGACCTCGTCGGTCAGGATGCTCCGAATCAGGCTGCCGCTGAAGCTTTGTGCTTGATCGTCGTGGCCGCACAGGGCCGAGTTGGTGACCTCCTGGCACACCGGGCAGTACCAGTTCTCGCGCAGGAAAACCGGTTTGATCCCGAGCTCGCTGCGGTATTGCTTGAGGATGTTCTGGGAATCGTAGGGGTGGTAAAAGTCGCCTACGCCGGCATGGTCCCGTCCGAACATGTGATGCGTGCAGCCGAGGTTCGTCCGCAGGATGGCGTGGAAGATGGCCTCCCGGGGCCCGGCATAGCGCATGTCCCACAGTGTGAACGACACCAGGTGGATGTCCTCGCGGAAATACCCACTGGTCCTCAATTCGTTCTGCGCCAACAGGATTGCCTCGTCGATGTAGTCCCCGACGCGCTTCTGGCCGATGATGGCATTGACCAGAATGCCGGTGTGCAGGTTGTCGACGGGCTGGTCCTCGTTCGCCGCCAGCCAGGCCTGCTTCATCAGGGCCTCGTGACCGGTGTGCGGGACGTTGCGGGTCTGATGGGCGACGGCGCGCTTCCACTCTTTTTTCGCTAGCGCGTCCTTGTGCTGCTTCGGAGTCAGCCAGAAGCTTTTGAAGGGTTCGTTGAACACCGGCTCGTTGATGAGCGTGATGTCGCCGCCGATGAAACGATCCGCGTACGCCAGCGTCTTCTTGACGCCCGGGTGCCGGGGATCAGTTGTGCCATAGGTCTTTCCAGCCATATGCTGCAAGTCGTACTCGTAGATCTCGGAAACCTCGAACAACGCCATCGGGGCGTCGAGATACTCGAGAACGACGCTGTGGCCCTCCTGCACCCCGAACTTCTCGACGTCCGCCGCGGACAGATCGAAGACGATCGGAATGCTCCACAGCGTGCCGTCGGGCAACTGGAATTTGTCCAGCGTGCCATCCACTTCGCGCCGGCCCATGAACCCCGTCAGCGGGGTGAAGAAGCCGTAGGAGAGGCTGATCACCTCGTGCGCGGCGGCTTTCGAGATCGGGATGCGCGGCAGTCCCTCGATCTGACTCGCCGCATTTTCCGTGGACACTCGTTCCGCGATCGGTTTCCCGTTATGACCTTGGTAGCTCATGAAAGTGACCTCGTTTCGCGTGAGATGACACCCACCCGCTCGAGATGGGTGATCACCTCCTCGGCCAGCGTGTCCGCGTCCTTATTGCCGCCTTCGAGCCGCAGCTCGGGCCGCGCCGGGGCCTCGTAGGGGTCGTCGATTCCGGTGAATCCCTTGATCTCGCCGGCCCGGGCTTTCTTGTAGAGCCCTTTGGGATCACGCTGCTCGCAAATCTCAATTGGGGTGTCGATGAAGATCTCTTGGAAATCGCCGTCATGCAGGGTGGCCCGAATGGCGTCACGATCGCGAACGTACGGGCTGATGAACGCTGTCAGCGCGATGACACCGGACTCGCAGAACAGCTTCGCGACCGCGCCGATGCGGCGGATGTTCTCCTCACGATCCTGGGCGGAAAACCCCAGCCCGAACCGTTTGGCGAACTCGGTTCCGTGCCGCTCTTCGAGCAGTTCCGGGCCGGCGTTGAGCCCATAGCGGACGTTGTCCCCGTCCAGCAGGAAGCTGCGGATGCCCCGCTCGTAGAGCTTTTGCTCGACGGCGTTGGCCACCGTGCTCTTGCCGCTGCCGCTCAGGCCGGTGAACCAGATGACGCAGCCTTTGTGACCATTGAGTTCTTCACGTGCCACGCGAGAAATCTGATGGTCGTGCCAGGTGATGTTGTTCGCCAATTCCAGCTCCTGTTCACACCGTTCAGCCGCGCATGAGCGCGCCGACCTGGCCACATACCTTCACCATATTGTTTATCAATCAATCCGGATCAGAACCAGTCCACAAGTAAAGATGGTCAACTTACGGGAGTTTTTGTTCGACAGCGGCCCTGTCGCATCCGGCCACTTGAACGGCGCGTGCGGGTCAGGGGGCTGACGGGGCGGCTTCCAGGTCGGCCAACTCGTCGCACAGATGGTCCGCCAAACCGCGGACGGTGGTGATCTTGGTGGGGCTGATGCGCACACCCGTTTCGGTTTCGATGCGGGTGCGCAGCTCCAAGTTCCCCAGTGAATCCAAACCGTAGTCGGACAAGGGCCGGTCCGGATCGATTGTGCGCCGCAGCAACAGACTGATTTGACCGGATACCAGCCGGCGAATGGCCGACGGCCACTCCTCGCGCGGCAACGTCTGCAGCTCGGCGAGGAACTTGCCGGTGTCCGGTTTGCCTTGATCCATCGATCCGAACGCCTCGGCGAAGCGGCTGCGTTGCGCGAAGGACGTCAACCATGGCGTGCCCATGATCGGCGCGTAGCCGGAGTACGCGCGGTCGTAACGCAGCAGCGTGTCGAATGCGCGAAAACCCTCGGCCGGCGTGATCGCGATGCCGGCGTCTTCGGCCAGGGCCGTGGCGCGGCCAACCTCGGACCACGCCCCCCACCCGATCGAGGTGGTCGGCAGACCGTGGGCGCGACGCCAGTGAGCGAACGCGTCCAGCCAGCTGTTGGCCGCGGCGTAGGCGCCCTGGCCCGGCGATCCCACCAGCGCGGCGGCAGATGAAAAGCAGCAGAACCAGTCCAGCGGCTGCCCGGTTTTTTCTTCTCGCAGGGCTTGATGGAGGTTGCACGCGCCGTAAACCTTTGGCGCCCAGCATCGTTCGATGATTTCATCGGTGGCGTTCGCCAAGGTGGCGTCCTCGACGACCGCCGCCGCGTGCAGGACCCCTCGGACCGGTAGTCCGGTGGCGGTGGCGCACGCCACCAGCCGTTCGGCCGTCCGCGGGTCGGCGATGTCGCCGCACTCGACCGCGATGTCGGCCCCCGCGGCGCGAAGTCTTTCGATGGCGTCGCGCGCTTGCTCGTTGGGTTGAGAGCGAGAGTTGAGCACGATCCGCCCGCAACCCTCCTGGCCGTCTCGCGAGGCCATCTGGCCGGCCAGGAATAGGCCCAGGCCGCCGATTCCACCGGTGATGATGTACGCGCCATCGGGGCGGAACGGCCGCACCTTGTCCGGCGGCACCGCCACCACGCTGCTTCCCGCCCGCGGCACGTCCAGCACCACCTTGCCGGTGTGCCCCGCGCCGGCGACCAGACGCACCGCGGCGGTCGCGTCGTGAATCGGGTAGTGCGTGGTGTGGGGCAAGGGCAGCTCGCCGGCGGCGGTGCGCTGGTACACGGTGGTCAGCAGGCGCCGAACCGTTTGGGGGTAGCTGAAAGTCAGCAGCGCGAGGTCGACGGCAAACAGCGACAGGTTGCGACGGAACGGGAACAGCCCGAGGTGGGTGTCGCCGTAAATGTCACGCTTGCCCAGCTCGATGAACCGTCCACCCACCGCCAGCAGTTCGATTCCCGCGCGTTGCGCAGCGCCGGGCAGCGAGTTGAGCACCACGTCGACGCCGTATCCATCTGTGTCGCAACGGATTTGGTCGGCGAACTCCGTGCTGCGCGAATCGTAGACATGCTCGATACCCATGTCGCGCAGCAGTTGCCGGCGCTGCGGGCTGCCCGCGGTCGCGAAGATCTCACAACCCACCGCCCGGGCGATCGCGATGGCCGCCTGGCCGACGCCGCCCGTCCCGGAATGGATCAGCACCTTGTCGGCCGGTGAGATGCGGGCCAGATCGTGCAGGCCGTACCACGCCGTCGCGGACGCGGTCGGGACCGCGGCGGCAACGTCGGCCGGCACCTCGGGCGGCAGCGTGACCGCGTGCCGGGCGTCGGCGATGACGAAGGTGCCCCAGCATCCGTTGCGCGACATCCCGCCGACGTGGTCGCCGACCTTATGCTCGGTGACGCCCGGTCCGACGGCGGTCACCACGCCGGCGAAGTCGCCGCCCAGCTGCTGCTGGTAGCCCTCGAAGGTGGGATAGCGACCAAAGGCGACAAGGACATCCGCGAAATTGATGGTCGTCGAGGTCACCGCCACCTCGATCTCCCCCGGGCCCGGCGGCACCCGGTCGAACGCGGTGAACTCCAGCGATTCGAGGTCCCCGGGGGTGCGGATCTGTAGGCGCATGCCGTCACGCCCGTGATCGACGACGGTGGTGCGCCGCTCGGACGGGCGAAGCGGACCGGGCTGCAGGCGTGCGGTGTACCACTGGCCGCCGCGCCAGGCGGTCTCGTCTTCTTCGGAGCCGCTCTTCAGTTGCAGCGCGACCCGTTCGGGGTCGGTCGCGTCGTCCACGTCGATCTGAGTGGCGCTCAGATGCGGATGCTCGGAGTCGATCACGCGCAGCAGGCCGCGCAGCCCGGCCTGCGCCAGGTTGGCCACGTCACCGGCGGTCACGCTTGCGGCGTTTCGGGTCACCACGTACAGCCGCGGCGATTCCCCGGGCAGCTCCGAGAGCTCCCGCGCGATGGCCGCGACGTGCGACACGTGATCTCGGCCGCGCCGCTGCGCCTGCGGGTCGTCCGCGCCCCCGGGGGCCGTCACCACGACGACACCGGTCAGCGCCTTCAGCGGCCCGTGACCGTTGGTGGTGGGCTGGTCACCGCCGGACAGCAACGACCGCAGTGGTGCGGTATCCGCGGCCCCGAGGGGCACAGACACCGTGCTGCAGTGCGCGCCATCGGAATTCAGCACGTCCGCAAGCCGCGTCGTCAGCGGGTCGTGACTCTCGGACGCGCTGAGCAGCACCCAGGAGCCGGGCTCGCCCTGCGCCGCGTCGGGCAGTTCCCGGGGCAGCCAGTCGATGGTCAACAACCGCTCGTTGAGCAGCCGGTGGGCGCGTTCGTGTTCGGAGGCGCCGGCGGCCAGCTGCAGGCCCTCGACGCTCAACAGCACCGTTCCGGATTGGTCCAACACGTCGAAGTCGGCCTCGCATTCGCCGGGCCGCGAGGACGTGACCCGGGTGAGGCAGTATTGCGCGTTGCGGGTCGAGTGAGAGTTGCGCAGCCTGCGCACCCCGACCGGCAACAGCAGACCCCCGGCCTTTTGCACCTCGGGTGAAACGACGACCGACTGGAAACACGCGTCGAGCAACGCCGGGTGCGCGACGTAGGCCGACTGCTGGGAGCGGATCGCGCCCGGCAGTGCGACTTCGGCCAGCACCGTGGTGACCTCGCCGTCGGCGACCGACACCGCCGCCAGGCCCGAAAACGCGGGACCATACTGAATTCCCATGGTGTCGAATGCTTTTCGCAGTTCCCCCCCGTCTATGCGGGACGGGTGGGCGGCGATGAGCGTTGCCAGGTCGTGCGCGGGCCGCGTCGGCTCGGCTGCGTCGGCGTGGTCGGCGGCCACGGCATGCAGGACCGCGCTCGCCCGGCGGATGCGTTCGCCCTCCCCGTGGGTGTCCACCGTGAAGTCGAGGATCCCGGGCGCGGCGACCGTCGCCACCGAGGACGCCAGCGTCTCGCCATCCAACAGCAGCGTCTGCTCGAACTTGACGTCGCGGACCTCAACGCCCTCCCCTAGGGTGACGCGGGCGGCGGCGAGCGCCATCTCGCAATAGGCGGCACCGGGAAATGCTGCGACACTGTGGATTTGGTGATCAGCAAGCCATGGGTGGGCCTCGGTGCCCACCTCGCCCTGCCAGACGTAACGCTCGGGTTCCTCGTGCAGGTGCACATGCGCGCCCAGCAGGGGGTGGACGGCCTGGACCGAGGCGCCGTGCACCTGCTCCTTCGCCTCGCGGCTGAGCATCAACCTGCGGTGCGTCCACGTCGGTAGCGGGGCCTCCACCAGTCGGCCGCTCGGGTACTGGACGGAGAAGTCGACCCGGGCGCCGGCGCTGTGCACGTCGGCGACGAAGCCGCGCAAGCCGTACGGCAGCTCCTGCTCGCGGCGCATGGCCGGCAGGGCGGCGATCGGCATGTCGAGGCTGCCGGCGTTCTGCTCGACGGCGTGCGTGAGCAGCGGATGCGGCGCCAGCTCACCGAAAACGCGGAACCCGTCCTTGAGGGCAGCCTGCACCGCGGCCGCGAATCGCACGGTGAAGCGCAGGTTTTCGGCCCAGTAGTCACCGCTGAACGACGGTCGCTCGCGCGGGTTCCACAATGTCGCGGAATAGTACGGGACCTCGGGCGCCATCGGTTGCAGGTCGGCGAGGGCCTCGACCAGCTCGTCGAGGATCGGCTCCACCTGCGGTGAATGCGAGGCGACGTCCACCGCCACCTCGCGCGCCATCACGTCCTGCTCCTGCCAGGCCGCGACCAGGTCGCGGATGGTCTGGGTGTCACCGCCGACGACGGTGGATGTCGGCGACGCGACCACAGACAGCACGACGTCGGAGATGCCGCGGATCGAAAGTTCCGAGAGCACTTGCTGTCCCGGCAGTTCCACCGACGCCATCGCGCCGCTGCCCGCGATCCGCGCCATCAGCTTCGAGCGACGGCAGATGACGCGCACACCGTCGGCGACCGACAATCCCCCGGCGACGACGGCGGCCGCGGATTCGCCGAGCGAATGCCCGATGACGGCGCCGGGACGCGCCCCGTAGGACTTCATCGTCTCGGCGAGCGCGACCTGCATCGCGAAGATCGTCGGCTGCACCCTGTCGATGCCGGTCACCGGCTCCGGCGCCGACACGGCCTCGGTCACCGAAAAGCCCGATTCCGCAGCGATCAACGGCTCGATGGCGGCGATCGTCGCGGCGAAAACCGGCTCCCTGGCCAGCAGTTCGGCGCCCATCTTCGACCATTGCGAGCCCTGCCCGGAGAACACCCACACCGGTCCGCGGTCGTCTTGTCCCACCGCCGGCTCATAGGGGATGTCGCCGTCGGCGACCGCGCGCAGTTCGGTGGCCAGTTCGTCGAGGGTGCTCGCCGAGACCACGGTCCGCACCGGCCGGTGCGCACGCCGACGCGACAGCGTGTAACCCAGATCCCTTAGGCCGGCAGAACTTTCACTGTCAAGGGCGGCGCTTCCGTGCTCGTCGAGCCAGGCCGCCAGCCTGGCGGCCGTGACTCGCAGCTGCTCGGCGGACGTGGCCGACAGGGGGAAGAGCAGCGGCCCCGCCGGTCCATCGGGCGCCCGCACCGGCGCTTGTTCGGGGGCCTGTTCCAGGATGGCGTGCACATTGGTGCCGGACATCCCGTACGACGACACCGCCGCCCGTCGCGGGTGGTGGCCGTTGGTGGGCCACGGTGTATTAGTCTGCGGCACAAAGAGATCCGTCTTGATCCGGGCCATCTCGTCGGGGAACCGGGTGAAGTGCAGGTTCTGCGGTACCACGGCGTGCTGCAGCGCGAGGATCGCCTTCAGCAGCCCCAGTGGCCCGGACGTCGACTGCATGTGACCGAAGTTCGTCTTCACCGACCCCAGGGCGCAGGGGCCGGCCGTGCCGTAAACGGTGGCCAGGCTGGCGAATTCGATCGGATCGCCCACCGGGGTTCCGGTGCCGTGCGCCTCGACGAGGCCGACCGTGGCCGCGTCGACATCCGCGACCTCCAGGGCCTTTTGGTAGACGGCGACCTGAGCAGTTTCGGAGGGCGCCGCGATGTTCACGGTGCGGCCGTCCTGATTGGCCGCGGTGCCGCGCAGCACCGCCAGGATGCGATCGCCGTCGCGTTGCGCGTCGTCGAGCCGCTTGAGCAGCAGCATGACACAACCCTCGCCGGACACGAAGCCGTCAGCGTGCACGTCGAACGCGTGGCAGCGGCCGGTCGGCGACAACATGCCTTGCAGCGAACCCGAAACGGACTTGCGTGGTTCCAGGGTGACCACGACGCCGCCGGCCAGGGCGAGGTCGGATTCGCCGCTGCCCAGGCTGCCGCACGCCTGGTGAACGGCCATCAACCCCGACGAGCACGCCGTGTCGACGGTGACCGCCGGGCCGTGCAGTCCGAGCGTGTAGGCGACTCGCCCGGAGGCGAAGCTGTTGCTGGTGCCGGTGAACCCGTACGGACCTTCGGCCGCGCCGCAGTCGGCGGACAGCAGTTCGTAGTCGCCGTGGGTCAGGCCGACGAACACGCCGGTCTGCGATTCAACCAGGGACGCGGGGTCCAGGCCGGCTTGCTCGATGGCATCCCACGACGTTTCCAGCAGTAGGCGGTGTTGCGGGTCGATCGCGGTGGCCTCGCGCTCGGTCATCCCGAAGAAGTCGCAGTCAAAGCCGCCGACGTCGTCAAGGAACGCGCCCCAGCGGGTTACCGACCGGCCGGGTACGCCCGGCTCGGGGTCGTAGAACAGATCCGCATCCCACCGATCGGCGGGGATTTCGCCGACGAAGTCGTCACCGCGCAGTAGCGCCTCCCATAGGCGTTGCGGGGAATCGATGCCACCGGGGAGTCGGCAGGCCATTCCGATCACGGCAACGGGTGTGGCGTTTGCGGCACGCAACGTGCGGGTCCCCTATCCTCGCCCGACTACCTTGGACGTTCGATAGCCGTGCGGGTGCGCGACGAGGCTCTGAGCATCCGCGCGCACCATCTCTTCTCACGTGTCCAGGCGTAATTATGCACACGTCAGTTTACATTCAAACGACGTCAGCTTAGCGGGAGTAAACAATTTCGGCTCGGCGTACGAAAAAACGGGCAGGATGTCGCGAAACTTGCGTCGCGGCTACGCAATTGCGTGGATCTCGGCTCCGCCGGGGACCCACGACACCCAGCCGGCAGCCCCCATCCCGGGTGCGAACGGATACCGACGGTCGCCCTGTCCCCGGTTTCACCGCGATGCGGCGGCACGGACGCGTGCGCCAGTCCGCAATGTCAATCGAAATCCGTTTGCTTGCAGGGCGATTCGTCTTCGCCCGGCGAGCGGGCGCGCGAGCTACGTATCGCTGGTTTGCTCGGCGTCGTCGGACTCGGCGTCCTTCGCCGGATCCTCGATGACGTGATATACCGGATCGAGCATGGATATGGCCCGCGTGCCGGTCTGGCGGGCCTTCCCGGTGATCCGCAGCACCTGACCGGGCTGGATGTCGGCGCCACCGTGGCCTGGGCGGAAGGTGACGGTCATTTCGCCGGTGCTGTCCCCGAGGACGATTTGCCGGTGGGTCCGGCCGCGGGTCGTGACGTCTTCGACCTCGCTGACCCGCCCCTCGACGCTGGCACGCTGCCCGGAGATCAGCCCGGCCACCATGATCACCGACCGCGGCCGCTCCGGGTGTTCGTAGGCGTCGACCTTCCGGTCCTCGTCCTGGGACACCCACGCCTCGATCTTGTCGATCCCCTCCCCGATCCGCTGCTCCAAGGTGTCGGGGTAGGCCTCCCTGATCCGCGACTCGACGTCGTAGGGCACGATCGTCGCCGCGGCGTCGGGAATGAGGCTGACGGCGCGCGAGATCTTATCGGCGGTGCGGTCGTGCAACACCCGGCCCAGCAGCCGCGCGAATGTCCGGCGCGGCAGGAGCACCGTCACATTGGTGCGCGCGTGCTCGTCAAGCGCCTTGGCGACCAGCAGCTGGGCGGCCCGGCTGATCCGGCGGTCCGGGCAATCCACGATCCGCAGCGGAGTGTCGAGTTCGAAGTGGTCCCAACGCTTTCGCAGTAGCGCCGCGTGGGCCGGGTCGACCATGAAATGCACCGCGATCAGCTCGTCGGCCCGCAATCCCCGGCCGTACCGCAACGCCTCGATCACCGCGAGGTCGACCGAGTCGACGAACACGAACACCCGGTGCCGCGCGTACTTCACCAACTCCGGGCGATCGGTGCGGAACGTCTCGAGAATGGCTGCCTCGGCGCGATATTCGCGGTTGAGCCGGGTCAGCATGAACACCAGCAACGGGAACACGATGACCACCAGCCAGGCGCCCTCGGTGAATTTCGCCACCGCGAAGATGCCCACCACAATCGTCGACAGGATCGCCGCGGACAGGTTGATCGCCAGCCGGCGCCGCCAGCCCGGCTCCCGATGCGTCAGATGGTGTTTGGTCATCCCGTAGCCGGCCATCGAGAAGCCGGTGAACACCCCGATCGCGTAGAACGGCACCAGTGCGTTCACCGAGCCGCCGGTGGTCACCAGCAACGCGACCGACAGCGCCGTCAGGGTGATGATGCCGTTCGAGAACACCAGGCGGTGGCCACGTTTCGTGAGTTGCCTGGGCAGGAAGCGGTCCTCGGCGACGAAACTGGCCAGCGCCGGGAAACCGTTGAAGCTGGTGTTCGCGCCGGTGAACAAGATGGCGGCCGTGGCCGCCTGAACCAGAACGTAGAAGACGTCCCCGATCGTGCCGTTGCCGAAGACGGCCCGGCCGATCTGCGACAAGACCGAGGGGTACTCGGTCAGGTACGGCGTGGCGTGGGTGACGTGGGCCAGGTAGGCGACGCCGGCCAGCAGCAGGCCGAGGATGGTGGCCATCGCGGTCAGCACTCGGCGCGCGTTGCGGCCCTGCGGCTTTCGGAAGTAGTCCACCGTGTTGGAGATGGCCTCGACCCCGGTCAGCGACGAGCCGCCGTTGGCGAACGCACGCAGCAGCACCAGAATCGTGGCGCCGAGCACCAACCCGTTGCCCTGGTGGACCGGCACCGTTCCGGCCATGTGCGCGGGATCGTAAATCGGTAGATTGCCGACGAGTGCGCGGATGACGCCGACCACGATGGTCAGGCCGACCATGACGATGAAGGAATAGGTCGCCACCGCGAACGGCAGGCCCGCTTCCTTGAGGCCGCGCAGGTTGGCGTAGCAGATGGCGAGCACCACGGCGACCGTGAGCTCGAGGCTGTACGGGCCCAGCGCGGGGATCGCCGAGACCACCGCAACGGTCCCGGCCGCCGACTGCACCGCGACCGTGACCACGTAGTCGATCAACAGCGCCGCCGCGGCGATCTGCGCCACCCGGGGCCCGAAATTGTCCCGCGCGACGATGTACGAGCCGCCGGCCCGGGTGTAGGCCATGACCACCTGCCGGTATGAGGCGGCGACCAGTATCAGGATGAACAGGATGACGCCGGTGATGGGCAGCAGGAGCAGGAAGGCGGCCAGCCCGGCATGCGGTAGCAGTTCGATCAGGATCTGCTCGGGACCATAGGCGACCGATGAGACCGCGTCCGGCGAAAGCGCTCCCAGGGCAACCGGATTGGACAACTTCTCGGAGGCGATGTCCTCGGTGACCAGGGGCTTTCCCAGGAACACCCGCCTGGCGATGTCCCCAAGCGAGAGCGGGATGCGCATCTTGCCGGTCGAACTGGTCACGAGCACCGTCCTTAGCCGAGGTCGACAACGGGAAACGCCTCCGATGGATTGTGCACGACCGCCGGCCTCGGATGCCCGGGAGCTGCGGGCGGACTAGCCCAGCCGCTGGACGGCGGCGGCGATCCGCTCGTCGCTGGCGGTCAGCGCAACCCGCACGTGCTGGATACCCCGGGGGCCGTAGAAATCACCCGGCGCCACCAGGATGCCGCGCTGCGCCAGCCAGGCGACGCTGTCGTGGCACGGCTCGCCGCGGGTGGCCCACAGGTAGAGGCCGGCTTCGGAATGGTCGATGGCGAAGCCGGCCGAACGCAGCGCGGGCAGCAGGGCCGCGCGGCGTCGTTCGTAGCGTTCACGCTGCGCCAGCTCGTGGGCGTCGTCGTCCAGGGCGGCCACCATGGCGGCCTGCACCGGCGTCGGCACGATCATCCCGGCGTGCTTGCGCACGGCCAGCAGCTCGGCGACGAGCTCGGCGTCCCCGGCGACAAAACCCGCCCGATACCCCGCCAGCGACGAGCTCTTTGACAGGGAGTGGATCGCGATCAGGCCGACATGGTCGCCGTCGCATACCGAGGGGTGCAGGATCGACAGCGGCTGGTCGTCCCAGCCCAACCCCAGATAGCACTCGTCCGAGGCCACCACGCAGCCCCGGTCGTGGGCCCAGCCGACCACTTTGCGCAGGTGATCGACGCCCAGGACGCGCCCGGTCGGATTGCTCGGCGAATTCAGGTAGTAAAGCGACGGCGATTGCGGACCCAGCTGGGTCAGCGAATCCGCACGCAGCACCCGCGCCCCGGCCAGCCGGGCCCCGACGTCATACGTCGGATACGCCAGCTCGGGCACCACGATCACATCCGCGGGGCCCAGGCCCAGCAGCGTGGGCAGCCAGGCGATGAGCTCCTTGCTGCCGATCACCGGCAGGATCGCGGCCTCCGTCAGCCCGGTGATGCCGAACCGGCGATCCAGCGCGGCGACCGCCGATTCGCGCAGCCGGGCCGTGCCGGCGGTGGCGGGATACCCCGACGCCGCGGCGGCGGCGGCCAGCGCCTCCTGGATCACCGGCGCGACCGGGTCGACCGGAGTGCCGACGGAGAGGTCGACGATGCCGTCCCGATGGCCACTGGCCAGCGCTTTCGCGTCGGCGAGGGTGTCCCAGGGGAACTCCGGCAGGGATGCCGACACCGCGGGCCGGCGTTTTTTGAGCTGGTGTGGCACCGGGCCGCTCAGTCGCCCTCGCCCTGCGGCGGCAGGTCCTTGACCACCTGCGGGTCGTTCTCGGTCATGCCGACCTTGGCGGCACCGCCCGGCGATCCCAGCTCGGCGAAGAAGTCGGCGTTGATCTGTGTGTACTGGCTCCACTGGTCCGGCACATCGTCTTCGTAGTAGATCGCTTCGACGGGGCACACCGGCTCGCACGCCCCGCAGTCAACGCATTCGTCGGGGTGGATGTAGAGCATCCGAGCTCCCTCGTAGATGCAGTCGACCGGGCACTCCTCGATACAGGCTTTGTCCTTGATGTCGACACAGGGTTCGGCGATCGTGTACGTCACAGACGTCTCCTCCATGTACTCCGGCTTGAACGTGGGCTGCTGTTCAGCTCGCACCGGCGGTTCGACCGCTTCCGGTGAAGCTTTCGGTTACTGATACTAGACGTTGCAGATACAGGTCAACCACTTGGCGCGCCTGTCCAAATACAGATTTAAGACCGACAGTCTCGGAGCCTGCCACCGGGTCCCATTTCGCCGAGGGCGAACATCGCTAACAGGCCGCTGACCTGCGAAGAGTAACACCCCGGCGGCAGCCTCCGATATCCGTTGCGTTGCCGGCTCACTCGGGGGGCCTGGTAATCTCAACCGAAAGACGGCAACCGCTGGGCAGATGTGTTCGCCCCAATAGCGGTGCATTAACTGGGGAAGGTGTCCACTATGAGGCTGTCGTTGAGCAAATTGGGTGTCGCTGTTGGCAGCGCAGCGGTGGCGCTGACCGCCGCGGCCGGGATCGCGTCCGCTGATCCCGCCGACGCGATCATCAACACCACCTGCAACTACGGGCAGGTCATCGCGGCGCTGAACGCGACCGACCCGGCGGCTGCCCAGCAGCTGAACTCCTCGCCGGTGGCGCAGTCGTACATCCGCAACTTCCTGGCGTCGCCGCCGGCGAAGCGTCAGCAAATGGCCCAGCAGATCCAGGCCATGCCGTCGGCGCAGAAGTACTACGCCGACATCAACCAGGTCGCGGTCACCTGTAACAACTTCTGAGCCGAACGCTTCGCACGAAGCGGCTCAGCAACCGCCGAGTAGGCGGCGCACGCGTCCCAGAGTCTGCGGTCCGACGCGGCTGCGAATGCGTGACGGATCGGCGGGCCTGCGCCCCCACAGCAGCAGCACGCGACGCGGCCGCGTCGGTTTCGAGCGTGGCCGGGCCTTCCGGAGCGGCAAGGTCGATGGTGATCCGGTCCGGGTCGGCGGCCAGGACGACGTCGTCGACGCCGTCCGCTCGCAGGCGGGCTTCGATTCGCTCGCCGGGTCCGAGTTGCGTGGCCCCCTTCACCAACAGCGGCCTGCCGACCGCGAGCACGCTGTGCGAGGTCATCCATGGCTCGGCCAGCCGGGCCTGGGCCGCCGCCTCGTCTCCGGTGATGTCCCAGCCGTGCAAGACGAGCCCTTCGCGCATGTGCTCGGCGAAACACGGCACCTTCATGGTGCGGCCCGTCCAGGCGACATCGGTGTCCGCGGGAACCGCCTCGGCTGCCGCCGCGACATCGTCGAGGGTGGCCATCCGGTCCAGCAACGCGTCCCACAGGTCCGCGTCGTTGAGTGAGCGCAGCGGGCCCTCGCGTTCCTCGAAGCCGCGGGTGGCGACCGGTTGACCTGCCAGGTGGGCGCCGAGCACCCGCGCGAGTTCTTCGGCGTTTCCGGCTTGATGGACAACGATGTCGCGCACCGTCCAGGCTTCACACCAGGTGCCGGCGTATACCCGCCGCCCATGACAAGGAAGCGAACTACGCGGCCAGCGTCGAGTAGTCGGTGGTGCGTTGCCGCGCCGGCCGGCCGATGCCTTCGGCGATCGCGGTCAGTTCCGCCACAGTCTTGGCCGAGCCGTGTTCCGAACCGGCCATCCGGGAGATGGTCTCCTCCATCAGCGTGCCGCCCAGGTCGTTGGCGCCGCCGTTGAGCATCACCTGCGTGCGCTCGACACCGAGCTTGACCCAACTGGTCTGGATCTGAGAAATCCGGCCGTGCAACATGATTCGCGCCAGCGCGTGTACCGCCCGGTTGTCCCGATGGGTGGGTCCGGGGCGGGACGCACCGGCCAGATACAACGGCGAACTCTGGTGCACGAATGGCAGCGGCACGAACTCGGTGAAACCGCCGGTGCGGTCCTGGATGTCACGCAGCACGTTGAGGTGGCCGACCCAGTGGCGCGGGCTGTCGACGTGGCCGTACATCATGGTCGACGACGACCGCAGCCCCACCTCGTGGGCGGTGGTCACGATCTCGATCCACAGCGACGTCGGCAACTTGCCCTTGGTCAGCACCCAGCGCACTTCGTCGTCGAGAATCTCGGCGGCGGTGCCGGGGATGGTGTCCAGGCCGGCCTCCCGCAGGCCGGTCAGCCACTCGCGAATGCTCAACCCGCTCTTGGTCACTCCGTTGGCGATCTCCATCGGTGAGAACGCGTGCACGTGCATCGACGGCACCCGCGCCTTGACGGCGCGGACCAGGTCGGCGTAGCCGGTGACCGGCAGTTCGGGGTCGATGCCGCCCTGCATGCACACCTCGGTGGCGCCTTCGACGTGCGCCTCCCATGCGCGGTCGGCGACTTCGTCGGTGGACAGCGAGTACGCGTCGGCGTCGCCCTTGCGCTGCGCGAACGCACAGAACCGGCAGCCGGTGTAGCAGATGTTGGTGAAGTTGATGTTGCGGTTCACCACGAAGGTCACGTCGTCGCCGACGGTCTCGCGGCGCAGCGTATCCGCAAGGGCGGCAACCGCTTCCAGCGCCGGACCGTCGGCGGTCGCCAGCGACAGGTACTCGCTGTCGGAGCAGCCGGCGGGGTCGCGCTCGGCGGAGCGCAGCGCGGCAAGCACATCGGTGTCGATACGCTCGGGGGCGCGCGCCGCCAGCTCGTGGACGTGCGCACGGATCGATTCCCAGTCGCCAAAGGCGCTGTCGATATCGCTGCGGGTTTCGGTGTTGCGGCCCTCGCTGTCGATCGCCGCGTTGAGGTCGACCCGCCCCGAGGAGCCGACGTCGTCCGGCTCCTGCCAGGGCAGCCCCACCGGGTTGACGTCGCGGGCCAGACCGGTCGCCGGATCGGCGAGCGCCATCACGTGTCCGGACACCCGCGGGTCGATCCAGGCCGCGCCCGCCTGCACGTATTTGGGCTGCGCGGTCAGCCGCTGGATCAGCTCGTAACCGGCTTCGGCGGTGACGCCGGCCAGTTCGTCCAGGGCCGGCCACGGCCGTTCCGGGTTGACGTGGTCGGGCGTCAGCGGTGAGACCCCGCCCCAGTCGTCGACCCCGGCCCCCAACAGCGCCAGGCACTCGTCGCGCGACACCAGGTTGGGCGGCGCCTGAATACGCATCCCGGGACCGAGCACCAACCGCGCCACCGCCACCGTCGCCAGGTAATCCTCGATGCCGGCGTCGGGAACGGCGGCCATCGCGGTGTGTTCCTTGGCCCGGAAGTTCTGCACGATCACTTCTTGCACATGCCCGAACTCCTTGTGCGACTTGCGAATCGCATGCAAGGTGTCGGCACGTTCGGTCAGGGTCTCGCCGATGCCGACGAGCAGCCCGGTGGTGAAGGGGATCGACAACCGGCCCGCGTCGGTCAGGGCGCGCAGGCGGACGGCCGGGTCTTTGTCCGGGCTGCCATAGTGCGCAAGCCCTTTGGTCTCAAACAGCCGACGTGATGTCGTCTCGAGCATCATGCCCATCGACGGCGCCACCGGCTTGAGCCGCGCCATCTCCGACCAACTCATCACACCGGGATTCAGGTGCGGCAGCAGCCCGGTTTCTTCGAGCACCCGGATCGCCATCGCCCGCACGTAGGACAGCGTCGAGTCGTAACCGCGTTGGCTGAGCCATTCACGCGCCTCCGGCCAGCGATCCTCGGGCCGGTCACCGAGGGTGAATAATGCTTCCTTGCAACCGAGTTCGGCGCCGCGACGGGCGATGTCGAGAATCTCGTCTGGCTCGAGGTACATGCCGTCGCCCCGGGCGCGCAGCTTGCCCGGAACGGTGACGAAGGTGCAGTAGTGACAGCTGTCCCGGCACAGGTGGGTGACCGGGATGAAAACCTTGCGGGAGTAGGTGATCGGCAGCCCGCCGCCGGGGCCGCGCCGTCCGGCCGATTCCAGGCCCGCGTCGCGTACCCGCGCCGCGCTGGTGCACAGATCCGCCAGGTCGGCACCGCGCGCGGTCATGGCGATCGCCGCCTCGTCGATGTTCAGCGCAACGCCATCTCGAGCCCGTCGCAACACCCGCCGCAGCGCCGACGCGCTGACCTCCCGGGAGGCCTTCGTCGAGGCTTCCGAGGAAAGCTTGGCCGGAACCGCAGGGTTGGGCAGAGCGACAGGCTCCTCGCTCGGAGTCAACAGCACCTTGGTGTAACTTCCCGACGATCGAGTTTCATCCGTGCGTCCCAACATGTGAAATCGTGGCACCCGTTGGCGGGTCCCGTCTGGGCAACAGTCAACAGTAGCGGCACCCCCGCGTCGGCAAGCGGGCGACATCCCGGCCGGACGTCAGCCGTGCCGGCCGCGCCGCCAGACCACCCACACCGGCGGTACGACCCCCAGGACCAGCAGCAATAGCGCTCCGTAGGCCATCAGGCCGCGGCCCCCCAAAATGATGTCGTCGGCCGGCCCGCCCATGCTGATCCCGGCCACGGTCAGCAGCCACGTCCACAACGGCAGCGCGGACAGCCGGGGCGAGCGGGTCCAGCGCCCGGCGGCCCACACCAGCGCGGCGTTGACCAGTCCGGAAATCAGCCCGCTGACGGGGAATGGAACCGTCCCGATGTAGAGAGGCAGCAGCAGAGCCCCGGCAAGCGCGGAGAGCACCCCGTCGACCGCCAAGAGGGCCAACACGACGAAACGAATCGCGGGGTCGGTCGCGCCGCTCTCGTCGACCGGCGCGACGCGTGGCTTGGTTTCGGTCAGGTCGGGACGCTGTCGACGTTGGACATGATCGAGCCGATGACCCACTGCAGGCTGTCCAGCCGGTCCTGCCAGTGCTGCAGGTTAGGGTCCAGGTCGGGGTCCATGCGAATTCCTTCCGTGGCTGCCTGATTGGCAGCCTACCGCGTCTGGGTCGCGGGGAAACCAAGCCCCGCGAGCAGATCCGTTTCCCAACCGCGCTCGTCGCGCTCTCCCGCGGCGCCGCCGGCCAGCACGTAATGCTCGTGCCCCAGTATCGGGATCGCCGCGTTGTTGGACAGCGCGCAGGCCCGCCCGGTCGGTCCGACCACCACCTGGGTGGCGTGTGCGGCCAGCGCCGCCCGCTTGGCCGCCCAGGCCTCCGGGGCGGTCTCGACGACGGCGTCGATGTCGTCGTCGGCATAGCCGAAGGTGAACTCCTCCTTCGGCGGGATTGCCCATTCGGGCCGCAGATCCTCGGGGGTAAGCGCATCCATGGCCGCCTCGAAGGTGCTCGTCGCGAAGACCGACCAGTAGAACTTCGGCACGGCCCAGGGCTCGCCGGGGAAGTCGACGTCGCCGGCCCGGGCTGCCGCCACGGCCGCCACCGTCACCCGGTGCGCGTGGACGTGATCGGGATGGCCGTAGCCGCCGTCCGGATCGTAGGTCACGACGACGTGTGGGCGCTGCTCGCGAATCACGGCCACCAACGCGCCGACGGTCTCGCTCTCGTCGGCGTCGATGAATCGTGGCCGGTTCCGCTGGGGAGTGCCCTCCATGCCCGAATCGCGCCACCGGCCGGCGCCGCCCAGGTAGTGGGGTTCGTGGACGCCCAGCGCCCGCAGCGCGGCGGTCAATTCGCCGATCCGGTACCCGCCCAGTTGGTCCGCGCGGTCGACGGCGAGTTCGGCCCAGCGATCGCCGATCACCTCGCCCTCCTCTCCCAGCGTGCACGTGACGACGCGGACGTCGGCCCCGCGGGCGGCGTAGTGGGCGATGGTGGCGCCGGTGCCCAGGCTTTCGTCGTCGGGGTGCGCGTGGACGAACAGCAGCCGCGGCGTCTCAGGCATGGACGGCACCCTACCGGCAGCGGCGGAAATCGGCACTCAGGATTAGTGCCCGGTGCCGTTTCTTATGTTGGTCGCCGGGCGCCGGGATCGCCGGGACCGCAGCGGATAGGAACGCGCACGGCTACTATCAATGAATGCCCCAGCTCACGGACGCTGACCACACCGTCAGCCGAAGCCGCCGGCGAGGTGAGGTCCTCGAACGTGCTCTCTACGAGGCCACCCTGGTCGAGCTGACCGAGGTCGGCTACGGCGGCCTGACCATGGAGGGGATCGCGGCGCGCGCCCACACCGGCAAGGCCGCGCTCTACCGGCGCTGGGACACCAAGTGCGAACTGGTGCACGCCGCTTTGGTTTTCGCGCTGCCGCCGCTGCCCGAGCTGCGTTCCGGCCGTTCGACCCGAGAAAACTTGCTGGCGATGTTCACCGCCCAGCGCGACCTGCTGGCCGGAAAGACCGGCTTTCCGGGTCTGGACGTCATCCATCAGCTGTTGCACGAACCCGAGATGCGGGCCATCTTCGCCGACGCCGTGGTGCGGCCGCGCGTGAGAATCGTGGAATCGATCCTGCAGGCCGCCATGGACGACGGTGATCTCGACCCGACGACGGTGACGCCTCTTACCGCTCGCATCGGGTCGGCGTTGATCAACCAGCACTTCCTGCTGAACGGGTCGCCGCCGAACCGGCGCGAGCTGGCGCTGATCGTCGACACCGTGATCCCGCCCCGGGCAGCGCGCCCGTCCGCCGACTGACGACGCGGCTACGGACCGGTTTTGACCCATTGGCCGGCGTCGCCGACGATGCCGACCGGAACCGCACCGGACAAGCTGACGTTCTGCACGCTCGGGCCGGCCCCCACGATCGTGGTGTCCTGCAGGATCGGCAGCACGGTGGACATGTTCCACAGACGCGGTTCGACCGCGGTGACGACGTCGTTGATGTTCTTGGTGCCGTTGAGGGCGGCGTCGATATTCGACTGGATGCTGCGATCGCAGATCCCGGTCAGGTTCGACGGCGCCTGCACCAGTGCGTTGGGATCGGCCGGGCGGCTGGGCGGCGGCGGCGTGGTCGGGGTCGTAGTCGGGGTCGGGGTCGTGGCGGCCGGCCCGGTGGACGGCGTGGGACCGGCGGGGGTGGTCGTTGCGGGCACCGGCCCGTTGGAAATCGAGACCTGGGTCGATTGCAGGG
Source organism: Mycobacterium mantenii (assembly GCF_010731775.1). Taxonomy (NCBI): domain Bacteria; kingdom Bacillati; phylum Actinomycetota; class Actinomycetes; order Mycobacteriales; family Mycobacteriaceae; genus Mycobacterium; species Mycobacterium mantenii. Next base: position 3,073,108 of record NZ_AP022590.1, read on the forward strand.
CGGGACAGCCGTACCGGGAGGCGAGCCGGGTCGCCAGGTTTCCGCCCGCCTGATGCCAGCCGACGATCGCGTCCACCCGGTTGTCGTTCAGCGCATCGTGGTAGAGGGTGACCGGGTCCAGCGCCAGCACGGTCGCGGCGATGCCGACGTCGCGCAATCGGTCGGCGGCGGTGTTGGCCACCGCGACCGCGGTCGGGTCGTTCGCCGCCACCCCGATGACCAGCGAAAGCTGTTGGCCGTCCTTGCTGATTCGGCCGCGGATGGCCTCCGGCGGCCCGGTGTTGGGCGGGGTCGGCGCCGGCGATGCCGAGGAGTTGGGTTCGACCTTGTAGCCGGCCCCCTCCAGCAACGCCAGCGCCGCCGGTGTCGTCATCGCCGGTGGCGCGGTCGGCTCGTAGCCCGGGTCGCTCGGCGCGCGGATCTGCGCCTGGTCCAGGGTCACCGTGTTGTCGCTGCCCGCGCCCACGGCGGCGAGCAGGTCGACATCGAGCAGCCCCAAGATCGCTTTACGGACTTGCGTGTCAGACAGTTTGGGCTGGGTGGCCCGAAGCGTGAGCTGCATGACGCGCGGCGTCACGATCCGGGCGGTGCGGACGTCGGGAATGGCGGACAGCTGCGCGAAGGCCGCCGAGCCGCCGTGCACCTGCGCCACCTGGGTGTCGCCGTTGCGCACGGAGTCGGCCAGCGCGGCCGGCGCCCCGGCGCGCCGGAAAAGGATGAGCGCGGGTTTGGCCGGGGGTCCCCAGTAGCGGTCGTTGCGGGCCACCAGGATCTCGTCGCGCTGCGGGTCGATGCTTTCCACGCGGAACTGCCCACCCGTGACCGGAAGCGTCCGCGCCAGGCCCGCCGCGAAACCTCCGGGCACGTCCTTGACGATGTGCGCCGGAAGGATGTTGCTGAACAACTCTTTCCACGCCGGATACGGTTCGGCGAAGGTGACCACCGCCTGCTTGCCGCCCTCCAGGGACTGCACGCCGGTGATGAGGTCATACCCGGCCGGGTCGACCACCCCCGGCTGGCTGACCATCTGGTGCCAGAGGTACCAGAAGTCGTCGGCGGCGATCGGCGCGTTGTCGGTCCACTGCGCCTCCGGCCGGATCTTGTAGGTCACCGTGAACGGGTTCTGGCTGGTCACCTCCGCCGAAACCAGCAGGGTCGGGTCCATCTCCCAGCGTGAGCCGGTCGGCATGTTGGGGTCGGGGACCGGCCGAAAGGCGCTGGGCAGCACCAGCGCGCTGATCGCCGCGTTCACCGGGGACAGGTCGGACAGCAGGTGCGGGTTGAAGCCGGCGCCGATCGAGTCGATGCCCATGATGATCTCGCTGACCCGCGGCGGCGGTGGCACCGAGTTGTGCGGTGTGTCGGTGCTCTGCGGCGCCGGCGGCGGGTTGACGGTACAGGCCGAGAGCACGAGTCCGACCAGCGAAACCAGGCCGCCCAGCACCATGAACCAACGGCGGACTCGTCTCGGCACGCTGATCAGGGTATCGAGCAGCTGCTCAGCAGCCCGTTCGACCACCCGGTGTCAACCCCGCGCCTTGGCGCGCGACCGGCTGCGGGCCCGGACCGTGGCGTCCAGCTCGACCTTGCGCACCCGCACGATCTCCGGGGTCACCTCGACGCATTCGTCGGACGCGCAGAATTCCATCGCCTGCTCGAGGTCGAGCTCGAGCGGCCTGGCCAACGTTTCGATGACATCGGCGGTCGAGGACCGCATGTTGGTCAGCTTCTTCTCACGGGTGACGTTGATGTCGAGATCCTCTGCGCGCGGGTTGATTCCGACGACCATGCCCTCGTATGTGTCCTGGCCGGGCTCGACGAAGAACTGGCCCCGGTCGGCGAGCTGGATCATGGCGAACGGCGTGATGGTGCCGGCGCGGTCAGACACCAGCGACCCGGTGTGGCGGGCCCGGATCTCCCCCGCCCACGGCCGGTAGCCGTCGAACACGGCGTTGGCGATGCCGGTGCCGCGGGTCAGGGTGAGGAAGTCGGTGCGGAAGCCGATCAGCCCGCGGCTGGGCACGATGAAGTCCATCCGGACCCAGCCGGCCGCGTGGTTGGTCATCTCCTCCATGCGGCCCTTGCGTGCGGCCATCAGCTGAGTGATCGCGCCGACGAACTCGTCGGGGCAGTCGATGGTCATCGCCTCGAAGGGCTCATGCAGCTTGCCGTCGATCGTCTGCGTGACGACCTGCGGCTTGCCGACCGTGAGCTCGAAGCCCTCGCGGCGCATCTGCTCGACGAGCACCGCCAGCGCGAGCTCGCCACGGCCCTGCACCTCCCAGGCGTCGGGCCGGTCGATGTCGACGACCTTGATGGAAACGTTGCCGACGAGTTCGGCGTCCAGCCGCGACTTCACCATGCGCGCGGTCAACTTGTGACCCTTCACCTTGCCCGCCAGCGGCGAGGTGTTGGTGCCGATGGTCACCGAGATGGCGGGCTCGTCGACCGTGATGCGCGGCAGCGCGTGCGCGTGGTCCGGATCGGCCAGCGTGTCGCCGATCATGATCTCCGGAATGCCCGCGACGGCGACGATGTCCCCGGCGATGGCCTCGTCGGTGGGCGTCCGTTCCACGCCCTCGGTCACCAGCAGTTCGGTGATCTTCGCGTTCGTGATGACGGGATGCCCGTCCACCTCGCGCATCCAGGACACCTGCTGGCCTTTGCGGATCCGGCCCTTGTAGATGCGGATCAGCGCGAGCCGTCCGAGGAAGGCCGAGGCGTCGAGGTTGGTGACCAGCGCCTGCAACGGCGCCTCGGGATCGCCCTGCGGTGGGGGGATGTGCTCGAGCAGAACGTCGAACAGCGGATCGAGGTTGTCGCCCTCGGGATTCTCGCCGTTGGCCGGTTCCGTCGTGCTGGCGATGCCCGCCCGCCCCGAGGCGTACAGCGTCGGCAGGCCGAGGGCATCCTCGGCGGCCTTCTGCGCTTCCTCGTCGAGGTCTGATGCGACGTCGAGCAGCAGGTCGTGGCTCTCCGAGACGACCTCGGAAATCCGGGCGTCCGGCCGGTCCGTCTTGTTGACGACCAGGATCACCGGCAGGTGGGCGGCCAGGGCCTTGCGCAGCACGAAACGGGTCTGCGGCAGCGGGCCCTCGGAGGCGTCGACCAGCAGCAGCACCCCGTCCACCATGGACAGCCCGCGCTCCACCTCACCGCCGAAGTCGGCGTGGCCTGGGGTGTCGATGACATTGATGACGGTCGTCGTCCCGTCCGCATGCCTGCGATGCACGGCCGTGTTCTTGGCCAGGATCGTGATGCCCTTTTCCTTCTCCAGGTCCCCGGAGTCCATGAGGCGCTCGACCGTGTCGTCACCACGGTGGTGCAGCGCGCCCGACTGCCGCAGCATCGCGTCGACCAGGGTGGTCTTCCCGTGGTCGACGTGGGCGACGATGGCGACGTTGCGAAATAGCACGTCGGTGATTGTGGCAGCGGGGGCCCCGGATAGCGAACCGGCTGGTAACCGGGCGCCCGCTGGTCGGTCCGCTACCAGCCCCGCCGGCGCGGCGCCGTACCGACGAGTTCACCCTTGGCCGCCGTCTCGCGGTTGCGGTAGACGATGTAGGGCCGGAACAGGTAGACGACCGGGGCGCTGAACACGTGCACCAGCCGGGTGAACGGCCACAGCGTGAACAACACCATGCCGATCAGGGCGTGTAGCTGGTAGTCCAGCGGCGCGTTGACCATCACCTCGCCGTGCGGCTGAAATATCCAGATCCGCCGGAACCATAAACCGACGGTGTAGCGATAGTGGAACTCGCCGCCGTGCGGGCCGGTACCGATCAGGTCGCAGTACAGGCCGACGACGATCGCCAGCACCAGCACCAGATACATCACCTTGTCGCTGCGGGTGGTGGCCATGGACACCGCCGGGCGGGTGAACCGGCGGTAGATCAGCAGCCCGATGCCGATCAGCGTCGCGATGCCGGCCATCGACCCGGCGATGACCGCCTGCAGGTGGTAGACGTGGTCGCTCATCTTCAGCATCTGCGTGACGCGCGGCGGGACGAACAGCCCCATCACGTGGCCGGCGAAAACCGCCAGGATGCCGAAATGGAAAATGGGGCTGCCGATGCTCAACAGCCGCGACTCGTAGATCTGTGAGGACCGCGACGTCCAGCCGAACTTGTCGTAGCGGTAGCGCCACCAGGTTCCCACGATCAGGACCGACAGCGTGACGTAGGGCGCGATGTCCCAGAACAGGACGTTGCTGAACACTTGGCGTTCCTTTACTTCGGTGGCACGGTCAAGGTAAACGGTTGCAGCCCAACGGCTTCCGCTGGTGGCCCGGCCTTCGCCAGCCGCTCGGCGCGGCGCACTTCCTGATCGGTTGCGGCGGGCAGGGTTTCGCAGACCGCCGCCACGGCCGGCTCGTACGCCGATTTGGCGTCGGCCAGGGCGCCGCGCAGCACGTCGATCGGCACCCGATGCTGCTCCAGCAGGCGCCGTCCGGCCTCGGGATCGACGGTGGCGGCGAATTCGAGCACCACGGTCAGATGGTCGGGCGCCTCACCGCCCGGCGGCTGCACACCCGCCTCCCGGTAGGCGGTGGCGAACGCCAGCATCTCCCGGCCGCGGTTGCGGGTGTCCCCCGCGGTCCAGTACGTCAGGTACATGGTGCAGCGCCGGCGCATGTCGAAGGTGGCGACGTAGTCCATCGCGGCGGCCATCGGCTCGAGCGCCCGCAGCGCCACCACCGTCTGCTGCAGCAGCGCCGCCGGCGGACCGCTCATATGGCCCAGCAACTCGTCGACGGCGTTCAGGCGCCCGGTCAACCCGTCGTCCGGGTAGGCCAGCAGCAGCGATGCAGCCTGCCACACCAGGCGATCCTGCATCGCCCGATTGGTGGAACGCTCCCGCAGCGCCGAAAGCAGCTTCATCGCTGCCGCTCTTCGGGAAACATGCCGGTGGGCACCTGACCGCCGTCCCAGTTGAGCAGGTTCACCCGGGTCGACCGCCGCGCGTTGCCGGGATCGTCGCCGCGCTGCTTGAGCGTGTGGAAGGTCTCCACGGACACCGGCACCTGATCCGACTCGTACATGCCCGGACCACCGTCCCCCGTCAGCGAGCAGCCCATCTCCTCCAGATCGCGGGCCTGCGGAGCGAACGCGGTCGGAATGACGTAGCGCTCTTCGTATTTCGCGATGGCGAGCAGCCGGTACATCTCGTAGATCTCTTCCTCGGTCAGGCCGACCGAATGCGGAATGTGCGGCTGGGTTTCGCGGCCGAGGTTGATGTCGCGCATGTAGGAGCGCATCGCCGCCAGCTTGCGCAGCACGCCTTCGACCACGGCCGTGTCGCCGGCGGTGAACAGTTCGGCCAGGTACTGCATCGGGATTCGCAGCGCGTCCAGCGCACCGAACAGGTTGCCGAGGTCTTCCCCGTCATGCCCGTCGCGGCTGACCGCGTCGACCACCGGCGAGAGCGGCGGGATGTACCAAACCATCGGCATAGTCCGGTATTCCGGGTGCAGCGGCAGCGCCACCTTGTAGGTGTGGATCAGCGCGTACACCGGGGAACGCTGCGCGGCCTCGATCCACTCGTCCGGGATTCCCTCGGCCCGCGCTCCGGCGATGACGTTCGGATCGTTGGGATCCAGCAGGATCTCGCACTGCGCCGGATAGAGGTCGGTGTCCTTTTCCACCGACGCCGCTTCGAGCACCTTGTCGACGTCGTAGAACACCACGCCCAGATAGCGCAGCCGGCCCACGCAGGTCTCCGAGCAGATGGTCGGCAGTCCGACCTCCATCCGCGGATAGCACAGCGTGCACTTCTCGGCCTTGCCCGTCTTGTGGTTGAAATAGACCTTCTTGTAAGGACATCCGGACACACACATCCGCCAGCCCCGGCAGCGGTCCTGGTCCACCAGCACGATGCCGTCCTCGCTGCGCTTGTACATCGCGCCCGACGGGCACGACGCCACACAGGACGGGTTCAGGCAGTGCTCGCAGATCCGGGGCAGGTAGAACATGAAGGTTTCTTCGAGCGAGAGTTTGATCTCTTCGCTGACCTTCTTCAGGATCGGGTCCTCGGCCAGAATCTCCGGCGAGCCGGCCAGGTTGTCGTCCCAGTTCGGGCCCCACGAAATCTTCATCGGCTCACCGCTGATCAGGCTTTTGGGCGCGGCCGTGGGGAACGTGTCACCCGCGGGCGCCGTGGTGAGGTTCTCGTAGTCGTAGGTCCAAGGCTCGTAGTAGTCGCCGATGAGGGGCAACTTCGGATTGGCGAAGATCCGCAGCAGCTTTTGCAGGCGGCCACCGTCCCGCAACCGCAGCCGACCCTTCTTGTCGCGAATCCAGCCACCGCGCCACCGCTCCTGATCCTCGTAGGTGCGCGGATAGCCTTGGCCGGGCCGGGTTTCGACGTTGTTGAACCACACGTATTCGGTGCCGGACCGGTTAGTCCACGCCTGCTTGCACGTGACCGAGCAGGTGTGGCACCCGATGCATTTGTCGAGGTTCATCACCATCGCCAACTGCGCCATGACCTTCATCGCGGTCTCCCCTCCCGCGTCGCTTCGGTGCTCATCAGTACTGCACCTCCTGGCTGCGACGGCGCACGACGGTCACTTCGTCGCGCTGGTTGCCGGTCGGGCCCAGGTAGTTGAACGCGAACGCGTGTTGTCCGTAGCCGCCGGCCAGGTGGCTCGGCTTGATGCGCACCCGGGTCAGCGCGTTGTGGTTACCGCCACGCTTGTTGTTGGTTTCGGTGCGCGGCGTGTCCACGGTGCGCTCCTGGACGTGGTAGACGAACACGACGCCGTCGGGCATCCGGTGCGAGACGATCGCTCGGCACACGTAGATGCCGTTGACGTTCACCGCCTCGACCCAATCATTGTCGTGCACTTGAATTTTCGCTGCGTCGCCCGGGCTCATCCACATCGTCGGGCCACCGCGGGACAACGACAGCATGTACAGGTTGTCCTGATAGGTGGAGTGGAACGACCACTTCGAGTGCGGCGTCAGGTAGCGCACCGTAAGCCCGATGCCGTCCTCGGTGGGGCCGAGCGTGGGCTGACCGAACAGACGCGCCATGTCCAGCGGCGGCCGGAACACCGGCAGGTGCTCGCCGAGCTCCTCGACCCAGTCGTGCGCGAGATAGAAATGCATCCGCCCGGTCAGGGTGTGAAACGGTTTGAGATTTTCGATGTTGATGGTGAACGGCGCGTAGCGACGGCCACCGGTCTCGCTGCCCGACCATTCCGGGCTGGTGACCACGGGAACGGGCCGAGCCTGGGTATCGGCGTAGCTGATGCGCTTGTCCTCGCTGCCCTCGGCCAGATGCACCAGCCGCTGACCGGTGCGCTTTTCCAGTTCGTGAAAACCCTCGACCGCCAGGCGCCCGTTGGTCGTTCCCGAGAGCAGCAGCAACACGTCGGCCATCCGCGAGGCGGTGGTGATGGCCGGGCGGCCGCCCGCCACACCGGATCTCAGCACTCCGAACTTGGCGGCGAGCTCCTCGACCTCCCGGAAGGGGTGCACCGTGACGCCCTTGGTGGTGAGGCCGAACTTGTCGACCAGCGGACCCAGCGTCCGCCACTTGTCGTAGATCGCGGTGTAGTCGCGCTCCACCACGGTGAGCTTGCCCATCGTCCGGCCCGGCACCGGCGTCGCACCGGAATGCAGCCAATCCTGTTCGGTGCCATCGGGATAGGCCATCGCGTCCGGCGTGTCGTGCTGCAGCGCGCTGAGCACGACATCGGTGCGGGTGCCCAGATGATCCTTGGCCATGGCGCTGAAGGCGCGGGCGATCGCACCGAAAGCGTCGAAGTCCGACCGCGTTTCCCACGGCGGATCGGTCGCGGCACTGAACGCATGCACGTAGGGGTGCATGTCGGTGCTGGCGATGTCGGCCTTCTCATACCAGGTCGCCGCCGGCAGCACGATGTCGGACACCAGCGTCGTCGAGGTCATCCGGAAGTCGATCGACATCATCAAGTCGAGCTTGCCCTCGGGGATGTCCCCCTCGCAGGTGACACTGGTGGGCCGGACCCCGTCTTCCGGCGGCAGCGCCGACGCGTTGGAATCGGTCCCCAGCAGATGGCGCAGGAAGTACTCGCCACCCTTGCCCGACGAGCCGATCAGGTTGGCGCGCCAAACGGTAAGCACCCGTGGCCAATTCACCGGATTGTCGGGATCGGTCACGGCGAGTTTGAGCTTGCGTTGGCCGAGCTGCTCGGCGACGTAGTCGGCAACGTCGCGGTCGGCGGCACGCGCTTCGTCGGCGACGTCCAGGCTGGATCGGTCGAACTGGGGGTAATACGGGCTCCACCCCATGGCCACCGAGGACGCCAGCAGGTCCATGGTGTGCTTGCCCGCGAACCTGCCCCGCCCGACCGGGCTGGCCAGTTTGTCGGCGCCGTACCCGTCGTAGCGCCATTGATCGGTGTGTGCGTACCAATACGAGGCGCCGGGCACCTGTCGTGGCGGGCGCACCCAGTCAGTTGCCATCGCCATCGTCTGAAATCCGGTGAGCGGGCGCACCTTTTCCTGGCCTACGTAGTGGGCCCAGCCACCTCCGTTGCGGCCCATCGAGCCGGTCAGCATCAGCAGCGCCAGCACCGAACGGTAGATCGCGTCGCTGTGGAACCAGTGGCAGATGCCGCCGCCCATGATGATCATCGAGCGACCACCGGATTCCTCGGCGCTGTGCGCGAATTCCCTTGCCACCCGGATGGCCTGGGCGGCCGATACGCCGGTGATCGCCTCCTGCCAGGCCGGGGTGTTCTGCTGGGTCGCGTCGTCGTAGCCGGTGGGCCATTCGCCGGGCAAGCCCGGTCGCGCCACACCGTATTGGGCGAGTATCAGGTCGAATACGGTGCACACCAGGTGCTTACCGATGCGGCGAACCGGGACGCCGCGGGCCACGGTTGTGCCCTCGCCGTCGACCGTGTCGAAGCTGGGCAGGTGGACGAGCGCGGTGCTGCCGTCTTGATTGCGGCGGACGCTGAGTGCGGGCGTCAGGTCGCCGAGATCGAGGTTCCACTTGCCCACGCCCGACTCGCCGTACCGGAATCCCAGCGAGCCGTGGGGCACCACAACCGAATCGGTGATCTCGTCCAGCACGGCGGGCTTGAGTGCGGCGTTCTCCGAGCTTTTAAAGGCCTCCCCCAAATCCGCCGCCGTGAGGTTCTTGCCCGGCACCAGCATGTCGCCGCGCTCTTCCAGCTTGATCAGGAAGGGCAGGTCGGTGTAGCGGCGGGAATAGTCGGTGAAGAACGGAACCTGCTTTTGCACATAGTATTCCGAGAGGATGACGTGGCCCATCGCCATGGCCAGCGCCCCGTCGGTGCCGGCCGCACACGGCATCCACTCGTCGGCGAACTTGGTGTTGTCGGCATAGTCCGGGCTGACGGTCACCACCTTGGTGCCGCGGTAGCGCGCCTCGGCCATCCAGTGCGCGTCGGGCGTGCGGGTGATCGGGACGTTGGAGCCCCACATCATCAAATACGCCGCGTCCCACCAGTCCCCGGATTCGGGCACATCGGTCTGGTCGCCGAAGACCTGCGGGGAGGCCACCGGAAGATCGGCGTACCAGTCATAGAACGACGTCATGGGGGCGCCGATCAACTCGAAGAACCGCGAGCCGGCGGTGTAGGACACCATCGACATCGCCGGAATCGGAGAGAATCCGGCGACGCGGTCCGGTCCGTAGGTCTTGATGGTGTGCACGTGGGCGGCGGCGATCAGCTCGGTGGCCTCGGCCCAGGTGACCCGAATCAGTCCGCCCTTGCCGCGGGCCTGCTGATAGCGACGACGGCGCTCGGGATCGGCCTGGATGTCCGCCCATGCCAGCACGGGGTCGCCCAACCGCGCCTTGGCTTCCCGATACATCTCGACCAGCACCCCCCGGGCGTACGGGTAGCGCACGCGGGTTGGCGAGTAGCTGTACCACGAAAACGACGCACCGCGGGGGCAGCCGCGAGGCTCGTACTCGGGCCGGTCCGGACCCACTGACGGGTAGTCGGTCTGCTGGGTCTCCCAGGTGATGATCCCGTCTTTGACGTAGATCTTCCACGAGCACGATCCGGTGCAGTTCACCCCGTGCGTGGAGCGAACCACCTTGTCGTGGCTCCACCGGTCGCGGTAGAACACGTCGGCCTCGCGGCCGCCCTCCCGCGTGACCGTGCGCAGGTCGGCCGAGATCTCGCCGGGCGTGAAGAACCGCCCGCTGCGCTCCAAGAGTTCCTCGAGCACTCCGCCAATGTGGGGTGTGACAGTCAAGAAGTACTCCTCCAATTCGGTCGCGTCGTGCCATGTGAGCGGGCCGTTCTTTCGACCCCAAGTGCGTTGCGTTCGGCAATCAGCCCGGTGATCCACCCGCCCGCACCAGCTCGGATCGGCTCAGCGCTCGGCATTTCAGGCCCGCGGGCTGGGAGGCGATACAGCACCAGCATAGGTCTCGATCGGGGGCGAATTCAGGTCCGTCGCGTGTGGGCAACTTGCGAAAAAAGGTGTCATGAGCATCGGTTTTTGCGCACCTGTAAATGTCCCGGCCCGGCACCGAGGCCGTGGGGGCAGGGTCTGGACAAGCATTCGGCTCGCTATCGGCACGCACATCCAGGGCAGCTTCGTGTGGCGTCGTTATTACAAGTCATATTGTTCTATTCAGTTCACTGCGAGGACCTGCAACGCGGCTGTACATAAGCTGCCGGAAGTCTGTGGACTTGTTACGAGGTTGCTCTCAAAGCGCCCGGCTCAGGTCCCCCAGCCAGGCCCGGTCGGCTGGCACCCAGTCGAGATCGTGCAGCTCAGCCGCGGTAATCCAGCGCAACGCGCGATGATCGCGGGCATCGGGTTCGCCCCGGATCAGCCGCACGCGATAGGCGCGCAGCGTGAGCCCGCCATCGACCGCGATGTCGTCGCCGAGCCGGTCGCCCACCGCTACGTCGCCGATCGCCAGGCCCAGCTCCTCGGCCAACTCGCGAGCCAGCGCGTCGCGCTCTGTTTCGCCGGGCGCGACCTTGCCGCCGGGCAGCTCCCAGCGGCCGGCCAGCTCCGGCGGACGGGCGCGTTGTGCCACCAAGACCTTGGATTCGGAGATCAGCGCGCCGGCAACGACGATCTGGGTCGGCATGGCCAGTGACGGTATACCGTCGGGCCCGCCGGCCGGGCGCGACGTCCTGCGCTGGCGACGATCAATTTCACGGAATGGCATCGAGCCCTCGCGATGTGGATCGAATTCCCTTGCAGCACAACGGGTCCCTTACAGTTTTGGCGTCACCGTGGGATACTCGACCCCAGTCGGTCACTATCTCTACCGGGCACTTCCAGAAATGGAGGATGGCAATGACCACCGAAACCATAAGGACGTTCTCCCGCACCTTCAGGGGCTATGACACGGCCGCGGTCGATGCCTACATCGAGGTGTTGCTCGCCAAGCAGAAGTTCCTGACCGATGAAGTTCAGAACCTACGGGCCCAGCGAAACGAATTCGGCGACGAAGCGGTCGCGCTGCGGATCGAAGTCGCCTGCCTCAGGGATGAGGTCGCCCTCCTCTCGGACACCTCGCCGTCGCCCTATGCGATGCAGCATCGGATGGCGAGGTTGCTGCGGCGTGCGCTCGAGGAGATTTCTCGGATGCAGGACGAGGCGCGGGTTGAGGTAGAAGCGCTGGTCGCCGAGGCTGAGGCCGAGACCGAGGCCGCCCAGCGAGAGCACCGGGAGTTGTTGGCGGACATCGCCGCGCAGCGCAAAGCGCTGGAGACCGAGTGTGCGGCAACCAGGAAGGAGTTCGACGCCGAGCTCGCCGGGATGCGTGCCGAGGCCCAATCGTTGATCGATGAGGCGTTCCAGGAAGCCCAGCAGGAGCGTGAACGACTCCTCGCCGACGCAAAACAGAGAGTTCGTTATTTCGATGAGCAGGGCCGCAGGGCGTTGGGCGAGGCGAATCAGCAACGAATCCTGATCCTGGAAGAACTGGTGGGCGTGGCCCGCGACCTGCAAGGGGTTCCGGCGATCCTCGAGTCGGCATACCAAGAACGAACGAACCCGCCGGAGCAAAGCGTCGTGGTGTCGTTGGATCAGAAGAACCAAGCACCGGGTCCCGCCGTTGCCTCGTGAGTGACCGCTGGGCCGGGGCCGGCCACCGTGCATTCGTCTCCTACGGCTTGGCCGGCGAGGGTATACGGTCGGGTATATGGCTGTGTTAACGGATGAGCAAGTAGATGCCGCACTGCCCGATCTGGTCGGATGGGAGCGCGCCGACGGCGCCCTGCGCCGCTCGATCAAATTTCCGAGCTTCCTGGCCGGCATCGATGCCGTGCGGCGGGTGGGCGAGCACGCGGAAAGCAAGGATCACCACCCGGACATCGATATTCGTTGGCGGACAGTGACTTTCGCTCTCGTCACGCACTCCGAGGGCGGCATCACCAAAAACGACATCGACATGGCCCGCGACATCAACGGCATCGTCGACAACTAGACCGCGACCGCGTCCTTCGCCTCGGTTCTCCCGGTGGCCGCGATCCAGATCAGCGTCGCCACCGCCGCCACGATGTAGATCAGCCCTGCCCAGGCCAGGTACCAGGGCCTGCTTATCTGCCAGATGGTGGGTTGGGCGAAGCTGAGCAACCACGGCACGCCGATCAGGGTGAGAACCAGCCAGCCCCAGCCGACGATTCGCGCTCCACGCCGCGCGCGCACCGGGCCGTGGATCGCCCAGATCATCAGCGGTACCAGCCACACCCAGTGATGGGTCCAGGAAATCGGTGAGAGCAGCAACCCGAACAGCTCCACCACCACGAGCCTGCCCAGTTGGTCGGCGGAGTCCAGGGCCCGCCAGGCCAGCACCGCCAGCACCGCGGTCACGGCGACGGCGGCCACCAGCAGCGGGCCGAGGCCCACATCGTGGCCCAGGATGCGCGAAAGGCCGCCGCGCCAGGACTGATTGAACGAGGTGGCGATGGGGCCCACCCGATGGGCGTCGCCCAGCAGGCGGGTGAAGTAGTAGTGCGTCTGATCACCGACGACCAAGACCGAAATCCCAATGGTGGCAACGAAAACCACCGCTGAGAACACCACGGCGCCCCACCGGCGGGCGCCGGCCAGGTAGAGACCGGAGATCGCGGGGGTCAACTTGATTCCCGCCGCCACGCCGACCAGCAGCCCCGACAGCCACCACCGCGTGGTGTACACCGCCCACAGCACCGCGGTCATCAGCAACACGTTGACCTGTCCGTAATCGAAGGTGCTGCGCAGCGGTTCGATCCAGATGGCGATCGCCGTCCACAACATCGCCGGACGCCGGCCGGCGGGGCCTGCGTTCATCAGGTGCTGGCTGAGCCGGATCGCGCCGTACAGCGCGGCCATGGTGGCGACCTGCCACAGGAAAGCGACGAGGCCGAACGGCAACAGGTGCAGCGGGTAAAAGACCACGGCCGCGAACGGCGGATAGGTGAACGGCAGCGGGAAGTCCGGCGTCTGGTCGGCGTAGACGTAGCTGTACAAGGTGCCGGGGTGGTCGATCGCGGCGGACCCACCGAGGTACACGTGCAGATCGACGAAGTTGGCGCCGTTGGGAACCAGATACGTCCAGGCCAGCCGCGCGGCGATGCTCGCGATGAGCAGCATCGGCGCGGCCGCCTGAAGGAGGCTCGCCAACCGCTGAGAAGTGGATGCCGCCGGAGCGGCCGAGGTGGTGTCTATCCGCCCGACTTTAGCGAGCGCGACGTGCGTGGCCGTGCCGTCGGTGCCGTCGGGTGGCCACATCACTACTTGGAGCGCTGTTTTCAGCCGTTCGGTCACTGCTCTCACTCGTATCAGTAACGACTTCATAAATGCCACACGTGTCACTTGAGTCCCATCTGCATCAAAGTAACTTCAGCGCCGGACCTGCAATCGATCAAACAGGGAGAGTCATGCCAACCATCTGGACTTACATGCGTGCAGCCGCCGTCGTGGTCGGTTCGTCCGCAGCGCTATTGACGGGCGGAATCGCCCACGCCGACCCCGTGCCGGCCCCGGCCGTGCCGAACATCCCGCAGCAGCTGATCAGTTCGGCGGCCAACGCACCGCAAATCCTGCAGAACCTCGCGACCGCGCTCGGCGCCACGCCGCCGGCGGCTCCGGCCACTCCCGGGATCAGCTTCCCGGGTGTTCCGGCGGCCACCTCGCCGGCGACCGCGGCAGCTCCGGCGGCGGGTCTTCCGTCGATTCCCGGCCTGACCGCGCCGACCACCCCCGGGGCCCCGGCGGCGGCCAACCCCTTCGTTCCGGGGCTGGCACAGTCGGCGACCCCCGCCGCGCCGTCGACGGCGACCGGCGGCATTCCGGCGATGATCCAGGGCCTGACGGGTGCGCAGCCGGCGGCTGCGGGTCCCGCCGCTCCGGCCGCTCCGTCGATCCCGGGTCTGCCGATCCCGGGGCTGTCCACACCGGCGGCACCGGCCACGCCGCCCGCTCCGCAGATTCCGCAGGCGCAGGTCAACATGCCGGCGATGCCGGCCGGCCTGCCGGTCAGTGTGCCTCCGAAAGTGACGCTCCCGCAGGATCTGCCGGCGCTCGCTTCGGGGCAGGCTCCGGCCGCACCCGCGGCACCGGCGGCACCCGCACCGGCGGCCAGCCCCGCCGGACCGGCAGCACCGCTGCTGGCCGCCCTGCCCTGATCAGTCTCGTAAACGGCTAAACCACTTCTGAGAACCGGAGGACACCGTGGCAACCACTTGGAATCTGTCCAAAGGTTTGGCCGCAGTCGTCACGGCATCGGCTGTCGCGTTCGGGCTCTGCCCGAACGCGACAGCCGACCCGGCGGCGCCGCAGCCGATACCGCAACCGAATGCGGCCCAAGGGCTGCCGGGTCTGCCTGCCTTGTCGCAGCTGAGCCCGCTCATCCAGCAGGCGGCCACCGACCCACAGCAAGCGACCCAGCTGCTGATGGCCGCGGCACAAGCCTTCGCCCACAACCCGAGCACGCCCAACGAGTCGAAAAACGTTGCGGCGGCGGTCAATCAGTTCGTCGCGGAGCCCGCTGCGCCGGTGCAACACGTGCCCGCGGCGGGGGTAGAACCCGGTTTGCAGGCTCACCTGCCGGCCGGCATCGACCCGGCGCACGCGGCCGGCCCGGCACCCGAGGCGGCACCAGCACCCGCTGCGGCACCAGCACCCGCGGCCGCTCCCGCACCCGCTGCGGCCCCGGCGCCCGCGCCAGCCGCGGCACCAGCACCCGCGGCGGCCCCGGCGCCCGAGGCGCACCTGCCGGCCGGCATCGACCCGGCGCACGCGGCCGGTCCGGCACCCGCTGCGGCACCCGTCGCACCGGGGCCTGCCCAACCGGCCAGCGTGCCCGTCGCGGCGCCCGTCCCGGCACCACCGGCACCCGCCGCGGCACCACCGGCGGCCCCTCCCGCACCGGAAGCCGCACCGGCGCCCGCACCGGCACCCGCACCGGCGCCAGACGCCGCCCCCGCGGCGGCGGCCCCGGGGTTCGGGCCTGACGCTCCGCCCACGCAGGACTTCATGTACCCCTCGATCGGCACCAATTGCCTGGCCGACGGCACCAGCGCGATCGCCACCGCGCTCTCGGTGGCGGGGCCGGCGAAGATTCCGACTCCCGGGCCCGGCCCCGGGCAGACCGCCTACGTGTTCACCGCGGTCGGCACACCCGGTCCCGCCGAGGTGCAGAAGCTGCCCCTCAACGTCACGTGGGTGAACCTGACCACGGGCAAGTCGGGGACGGTCGCGCTCAAGCCGCGCACCGATATCAATGGCGACGGGCCCACGACGCTGACCGCGATCGCCGACACGGGTTCGGGCAGCATCATGTCGACGATCTTCGGGCAGGTCACCACCAAAGAAAAGCAGTGCCAGTTCATGCCGACGATCGGATCGACGGTGGTGCCGTAAGAGACCGGCGCCGCCACCATCTCCCGCGAACGCGCGTGTCCCCGACCGGGGCACGCGCGTTCGCTGCTAGTACGCCATGAACAGGATAGCGTCGCGGTCGTACTCGAGGCCAGGATGATCGCTGGCAAGGTGAGCCTGGGTCAGCTCGACCAGTTCGTCCTCGTCCTTGCCGACGATTGCTTCCCCGCACGGACACGTTATGTGTGTCTTCACGTTGCCGCCCTTCCTTCTTTGACCCACTTTGGACCCACTACTTCGCGGCTTTGGCTGCCGCTTTCATCTGCTTCTTGTAAGAACGCACCGCGCCCATCGATTGGGCGTCGACGATGTCGGCGACGGAGATGTGCGTGCCGGGTTTGCCGAATTGCCCGGCCGCCGCGCGCCAGCCTTTGACGTCGACGCCGTACTGCTTGCCCAGCAGCGCCAGGAAGATTTGCGCCTTGACTTCGCCGAAACCGGGCAGGCCCTTGATTCGCCGCAGCAGCTCCTCGCCGTCGGGGTCGCCCGCGGTCCACAATCCGGCGGCATCGCCGTCATAACGATCCACGATGATCTGGGCCAGGGTCTGGATACGTTTGGCCATCGATCCCGGGAACCGGTGTATCGCAGGCTTTTCCGAGCACAGCGCGGCGAACTTGTCGGGGTCGTACTCGGCGATTTCATGAGCGCCGAAGCTGCCCATCCGGTCGGCGATCTTCTTCGGGCCCGCGAACGCGGTTTCGAAGGGCACCTGCTGATCCAGCACCATCCCGATGACCAGGGCCAACGGATCCTCATCCAGCAGCGCGTCGGCCTCGGGATCTTGAGCCAGCCAAAGTTTCATCCGTCAACGACCTTCCTTCCGCTGAACACCCTAAGACCGATGAGCCGTTGTTGGGAGACTACTCACCTAACCACCGAGTTATCGTGACGTGGTGCTGGATGAGGCCCGGTTGGCGCTGATGCTGGACCGCGATGAACTGCATGCGCTCGTCACCTCCTACTGCCGGGCCGTCGACCGCGCCGATTATGAAGGCCTCCGCGACCTGTACCACCCCGACGCGACCGACTCGCACGGCTCGTTCTCGACGGGGGGCGTCGAACAATTCATCGCACAATTACGGGCCGCGGAGCCGTATGTGCGTGTCTCCCAACACAACATCACCACGACGAACTTCGTGGTCGACGGCGACACGGCGCGCGGCGAGATCTACTGCCTGGTGTTCCACACCTTCGCCGGCCCCGAGCACGACATCGACGTCATCATCGGCGGGCGCTACCTCGACACGTACGCTCGACACGACGGCCGCTGGAAATTCAGTCAACGCACCATCGTGGCCGACTGGGCGTACCAGAACGACCCATCCCAAGTGAACTTCGGGCACCCGAGCACCCGGGGAAGCCTGCGCGGCCAACCGGGCCAAGCCGACCCGTCGATCGGCCTGTTCACACCGCCCCGCGACTGAATCTGGTCAATCAGCCGCTCTTGCGGCGGAATTCGCGGCGGCTTCCCGCCGCGCCGTGCGCCCGCGCCTGCTTGCCGGCGCCGTCCTTATGGTCGGACCCGCTCGAGGATTTCGCCATCTTGCGGTCCAGGGCTTCGCGGAATTTGCGCTTGGTGTCGTCGTCCGACCCGGAAGGTCCAGCAGCCCCCGAAGGCTCCGACGACTTGGAACCCTGCCGGGCATTCGATTCAGCCATACGGGGCAGCCTAGCCCGGGTTTGCCGAAACGGTCCGGAATGCGGCGCGGCTACCGCATCCCCGGCGGCATGCCGTACAGATGCGAGATCGGCAGCGTCAGCAGCACCCGCCGGTCGGTGACCATGGCCTGCCGGTATTCTTCCCAGTCCGGGTGCTCACCGGCGATGTTGCGATACAACGCAATCAGCGCCTCCACCGTGTCGTCGTCGGGCGAAGCCGCCGGGGGCGTCAACTCGGCGGTGCCCTCGGCGACGGCGTACGACCAACCGTCGTCGGCGTCGACCAGGATCGAGGCCCGCGGGTCGCGGCGCAGGTTGCGGGTCTTGGCGCGCGGCTCGGTGATCGACACCTGGATCGCCAAGCTGCGCGGGTCGAAGTGATAGCTCACGTTCGACAGCTGCGGCCGCCCGTCGCGCTTGATGGTGGCCAGCACCCCTAGGGAATGCCCACTGATCAAGGCCAGCAGCTTGTCGTCGAAGACTTGGCGTCCCATGACGAAAGCCTACGTCGGACGGCCCGGGATCGTGGTTGTCCGGCCGACCTGGTGGAATCGGGGCATGACGAAGTACGCGGCGTTTCTGCGTGGCGTCAACGTCGGGGGCGTCAACCTCAAAATGACCCAGGTCGCGGCCGCGCTGACCGACGCGGGCTTCACCCAGGTACGGACCATCCTGGCCACCGGCAACGTGCTGCTGGAGTCGTCTGCCGGCGTGGCGTCGGTGCGCAAAAAAGCCGAGGCCGCGTTGCGTGACCGGTTCGGTTACGACGCGTGGGTGCTGGCCTATGACATCGACACCGTGCGCGCCGTCGTCGATGCCTATCCCTTCGAGCGCGAGGTCGACGGCTATCAGTCTTACGTCACGTTCGTCGCCGACGCGGCCGTGCTCGACGAGTTGGCCGCGCTGGACAAGGACGCGGGCCCCGACGAGAAGATCCGCCGCGGGGACGGCGTGATCTATTGGCAGGTCCCCAAGGGCAGCACGCTGGACAGCAGCATCGGCAAGACAATGGGTAAGCCGCGGTACAAGTCGTCGACCACGACCCGCAACCTGCGCACCCTGGACAAGGTGCTGCGCTGAGCCGTCGGGCTGCCAGACCGTCTGTGCACCAAGAGTTTTCGACGGCCGGCTCAGTCGTCGGGAACGGCTTCGATGTAGCGCGCGGCATCGGCCTTGTCCAAGCCCAGTCCGCGCGCAACCCGGACGTACTCCCGTGCCGCGGCCGCCATGGCGGCGTCGGTCGGGTCGTAGCGGGCGATGAAAGTGCCGAAGCGGCCCCGGGTTTCGATGATCGCGGAGGTCTCGAGCTCACGGTAGGCGCGTGCCACCGTGTTGACGGCGACGCCGAGCTGACCGGCCAGATCCCGCACGGTGGGCAGGCGGGTGCCGGGCGGCAACGCGCCCTCCCGGACTCCGTCGATGACCTGCGTCCTGAGCTGGTCGAACAACGGCTTTCCCGCCTTCATGTCGACCTTCAACCAGTCACCGAGCTCCACCCGTCCAGTATCCCCCACCCGCGGCTATCTTGGTGAGATGCGAGTAGCGGTGCTCAGCGGCGCGGGGATCTCCGCGGAGAGCGGTGTGCCGACCTTCCGCGACGACAAGAACGGATTGTGGGCCCGCTTCGATCCATACGAGTTGTCCAGCACCCAGGGATGGCGCGACAACCCGCAGCGGGTGTGGGGCTGGTATTTGTGGCGCCATTATCTGGTCGCCGATGTCCAACCGAATGCGGGTCATCGCGCCATCGCGGCCTGGCAAGACGATGCCCAGGTCAGCGTCATCACCCAGAACGTCGACGACCTGCACGAGCGCGCGGGCAGCCAGTCGGTTCACCATCTGCACGGCAGCCTGTTCGAATTCTGTTGTGCGCGTTGCGGTACGCACTATTCCGGCGCACTGCCCGCGATGTCCGAACCGGCGCTGGAGGTGGAGCCGCCGCTATGTCACTGCGGGGGGCTGATCCGACCCGACATCGTGTGGTTCGGCGAACAGCTGCCCGACGAACCGTGGCAACGCGCCGTCGAAGCGACCGAGGCCGCCGACGTGATGGTGGTGGTGGGCACCTCGGCGATCGTCTATCCGGCGGCCGGGCTGGCCGAGCTGGCGCTGTCCCGCGGGACCGCCGTCATCGAGGTCAA